>CAZVAA010000323.1:0-2833 GCA_964624125.1 uncultured Sphaerobacteraceae bacterium
CCGATGAAGGAATTTCTCGAGGTCACCCAATGCATCCATCATCTCGGGTACTGGCGGCGGAACGAATGTCGCCGTCTCTAACGTCGCACCCGCTGGCCCAATCCAGTTCTGGGTCCGTCGGAATTCTCCCGGCGCTTTATCTCCCCCACGCACCCCTTGCATCAATTCCGCGTGAATCTCGCGGATAAGACGCAGAAAGAGAGGAAGCGTCGCAAGACACTGTAATCCATGGTTCATTGCCTGGACATAGTTGACGACCTCCTCCACATCATCCGGCAGGCTCCGAAATGACGGATTAAGCTCGAAAGCAAGCACGTCCTGCAATGTGCTTTGAGTTCCCTCGATCGCGGAGCTTTCGACGGCCTCCCTGCGGACATACATCGCGACGAAGAGATCAGGATTCGGAAGGGTCTGGGATGCACCATCGAGTCGGCCGATTGCCTGATCCGCCTGTGATAGCAGCATCCACGTTTCCTGGTCCAGAACAATCGCCGGATCGGGAGGAAGGGGGGCTGGCACGAATGCATCGTATCCAGAAGACTGCCGAACAAACGTACCGGTCGCATTTGAACGCCTCGTCATAGACGCTCCTAACAGAAATCCGCTTGCCTTGGAGGGGTCACGAGCATTCTAACAGAAGCAAATGGCGTTTTTCCCTTAGAATTCGATCCGCATCACTAACGCAACGTTCCTTTCGTCAGAACCGGTTTCGGCGAGCTAACGAAAGCTCGTTCTCCCTACAACCGGGTCAGCTTCCCCAGCGTCACCGCCCGGCTCGCGCCGGTGGCGCCGGGGATGTTGGTCGGCAGGCCGGCCAGCGAATCGTGCGCCATCAGCGCGAAGGCAACCGCCTCCTTGGCGTCGGCGTCGATGCCCAGCTCGTCGGTGGCGCGGACGGGGATGCCGTCCAGCGCGTCGGCCAGCATCCGCATCAGGAGCGGGTTTCGCGCACCGCCTCCGTTGACGTAGACCTCGTCCGGAAGCTCGGGGAGCCAGCGCCGGTAGGCGTCGGCGATGGAGTGCGCGGTGTAGGCCGTTGCGGTGGCGATCAGGTCGGCGGAGAGCTCCTTCCGCGACAGGATCTCGTCGACCATCTCCGTGCCGTAATACTCCCGCCCGGTCGTCTTCGGCGGCGCCTCATCGAGGTAAGGATCGGACATCAACTCGGCCAGCAGGTCGTAGTCAACCTCGCCCTCCATCCCGATCGCGCCATCGGCATCGAAGGTCTGCTCACCTCGCGTGAGCCGCGTCACCAGTGCATCGATCAGCATATTGCCGGGACCGGTATCGAAGGCGATCACATCCCCGACCGCGCCGCCGGCCGGGATCCACGTCACGTTGCCGATGCCGCCGATGTTCTGGACGCAGCGGTTGTCGGTCGCATCGGAGAAGATCGCCCAGTCGAGATAGGGCGCGAGCGGCGCGCCCTGCCCGCCGACCGCCATGTCGGCGACGCGGAAGTCGGCCATCACCGGCGCGCCGAGCGCGGCCGCGATCACCGACGCTTCGCCAACCTGCAGCGTCGACGGCACGATCAACGGGTTGTCGGGGTCTTCCTCCGGCTGGTGCCAGACAGTCTGCCCGTGCGAGCCAACGACCTCGACATCACCGCCCTCGATCCCGGCACGCTTCAGCACCTCCGCCGCTGCGTCGGCGAACTGCTGCCCGATCACGACGTTGAGCGCGCACAGGCGGGCGACGGCGTTCTCCTGGTCGTCGTACAGCTTGAGCAACTCGGCCCGGACGGCATCCGGGTAGGCGATGGTGTCGAACGCCAGCAGCTCGATTTCCGCCTCCTGCGCATGGCCATCGATCGCGCAGACCGCGACATCGATACCGTCCAGCGACGTCCCGGAAATCAG
The DNA here is from genome assembly GCA_964624125.1 of uncultured Sphaerobacteraceae bacterium. Lineage (GTDB taxonomy): Bacteria > Chloroflexota > Chloroflexia > Thermomicrobiales > UBA6265 > UBA6265. The sequence continues at coordinate 1,863 of CAZVAA010000323.1, forward strand.
CCCCACACAGATCGAGGTCATGAACACGCCTCCGCGATCGTCTTGGTGAATTGCGCCCGCGTCGGCAAATACGCCATATTCACGGACGGGTGCACGCGATTGGTCAGCAACACGATGACGAGATCCCGCTCCGGGTCCATCCAGAGGGAGGTCCCGGTGAAGCCGGTGTGGCCGAAGGCGCGCTGCGACAGTCCGAGGCCGGAGAAGCCATCGGTTTCCGAGCCGGGGTGCTGCGCCATCTGCCAGCCGAGTCCACGCCGGTCATTCGGCGCGTCCAGCCCGGTCTGCTCGGTGATGGCCTCGCGCACGATCTCCTCCGGCAGGATCCGCACGCCATCGATCTCCCCGCCATTCAGCCACATCTGGCCGTATCGCGCGAGGTCCGGCGCGGTGCCGAAGAGCCCGGCGTTGCCGGAGTTTCCCCGGAAGCCGTACCAGGCATTGCCATCATGCACCTCGCCGCGGATCAGGTACTCCCGCCAGCCGCCATCGACCGGCGCGCCCTCGACCTTCTCTGCCTCGAAGCCGTTCCCGTGCTCGGTCGCGGCGATGCGATCCCGCAGGTTCGCCGGCGGGGTGTACATCGTGTCGGTCATCCCGAGCGGGGCAAGGATCTCCCGCGTGGCGAATTCGGCGATCGTGTCGCCCGTGACCCGGCGCACCACCTCGGCCAGCAACACGAAGCCCATGCAGCTGTATTCCACTTCGGTGCCGGGGGTGTTGTGCGGCTGGTCCTGCGCGAGGTTGGCGACATACGCCTCCGGGCCGGTGCCGTCGAGGAAGACGCCGCGCCACGAGATGATGCCCGAGGAATGCGCCAGCAGGCGGCGAATCGTCATCCCGCGCTTGTCGCCATCCGTGCCGAACTCCGGCAGGATCTCGCCCACCGGCTGGTCGAGGCCGATCCGGCCCTCGGCGATGAGCTTCAGCACCGAGGGCGTGGTGGCGACGACCTTGGTCAGCGAGGCGAG
>CAZVAA010000324.1:0-2832 GCA_964624125.1 uncultured Sphaerobacteraceae bacterium
TCGACAACATGTGCATGCAGCTGATGCAGAAGCCGGACCTGTATGACGTGCTGGTCATGCCGAACCTGTACGGCGACATCGTCAGCGACGTGGTCGCCGGCATGGTCGGTGGCCTTGGTGTTGCGCCGGGCGGCAACATCGGCAAGGATGCCGCCGTGTTCGAGCCGATCCACGGCTCCGCTCCGTCGCATGCGGGCAAGGGTGTCGCCAACCCGACCGCGATGCTGCTCTCCGGCGCGCTGATGCTCCGCCATCTTGGGGAGCGGGACGCAGCCGAGCGGGTCGAGGGCGCCGTCGCCAAGGTTATCGGCGAGGGCAAGGCCGTGACCTACGACCTCCGCAAGGACCGCGACCAGTCGAAGGCTGCGTCCACCACGGAGATGGCGGACGCGATCATCGCCGCGCTGTAGTCTCCATATCGAATGCGTCAGGGCCATCACGCAGGCGTCTGCCTGTGTGGTGGCCCTTTCCCATACCCATGACGTTGACGTGGCGAGATGCCACACTATGGGCACGTCGCCGGGGCCGTGTTCCCGGGACACGTCCTCAAGCCATCCACAGTCGGGATCGCACCACCGATGAACCCTGAAACCCAAACCCTTTCCTCAGACCTGAATGCGTTACCGGTGACCGCCGCTGACATCGATGCCGCGATGGAGCGGTTGAACGGGGTCGCGCTCCGGACGCCGCTGCATATCTCTCACAGGCTCAGCGAAGCCGCCGGTGCGAGTGTCTGGCTCAAGCGGGAGGATCAGCAGCCTGTCCGGTCGTACAAGGTCAGGGGTGCGCATACTCTCATTTCACAGCTCACCGACGAGCAGCGCGCTGCCGGCATCATCTGCGCGTCCGCCGGAAACCACGGTCAAGGCGTCGCGCTCGCGTGCGCAAGGCTGGGAGTCCGTGCAACGATCTACGTTCCATCGACGACGCCCCGGCAGAAGCGGGAACGCATGCGGGCGATCGGTGGGGAGTACGTCGAGCTCGTGGTTGAGGGAGAAACGTACGACGATTCCTCCCGTGCTGGTCGCGAGGCGGCGGAGCAGTCCGGAAAAGTCATGGTTCCGGCGTTCGACGATCCACGGACGATCGCGGGGCAGGGGACGGTCGCGCGTGAGATCGTGGAGCAATTGGGCAGTGCCCCCGATGTCGTCCTGGTTCCTGTCGGTGGCGGAGGCATGGTCGCCGGAGTCGTGACCTGGCTCGCCGAGCATTGCCCCGACACGAAAGTAATTGGCGTTGAGCCTGCTGGCGCCGCGTCCATGCAGGCGGCATTCGATGCCGGCCATCCGGTCGCGTTGGAAGCGATCGACACATTCGTGGATGGTGCCGCGGTCCGGAAGGCGGGCGATGTCCCCTTCACCATCGCTTCCCACCACGACCTGCAGCTCCTGGCGATCCTCGAGGGACGTGTTTGTAGCGAGATGCTCGACCTGTACCAGGTCGACGGCATCATCGCCGAACCCGCCGGCGCGCTTGCGAGCGCGGCCATCGGCCCCTGGATGCCCGAACCCGGCCAGACCGTCGTCGCGATCCTCTCTGGCGGGAACAACGACGTATCGAGGTATGCCGAGATCATCGAGCGCGCACTGATCCACGAAGGGCGGAAGCACTATTTCCTGGTCAGTTTCCCGCAGGAGCCGGGAGCGCTGCGTCGCTTCCTGGACGAGGTGCTCGGTCCGAACGACGACATCACCTACTTCGAGTACGTCAAGCGGTCGAACCGCGAGCTGGGCCCCGCACTCGTCGGTATCGAGATAGGCTCGCGCGATGACTACCCGGGTCTTCGTGAGCGGATGCGTCAATCCAACATCGATGTCGAAGTCATCGATCCCCAGAGCTCGATGTTCCGGTTTCTCGTCTCATAGGCACAACCAGGTCAGGCGCGGTCCCGCTTGGCAAGTTGTCCCATATAGCGGAGCCATGAAATGTCGCCATCCCGGTCCAGGACAAAGTCGACGAAGGTGGTCGAGCCGGAGTCGGTGAACATCGCGGTCAGGGGAGAGACGAAGGCCAGCGTGCCTGAACTCTCAGCGGGACCTGTGATCTGTAAATTCAGGCCGCTCCCATCGAGCTCAACGATGAGCTGAGGTCCGTCCGGGACAGAGTAGGTTCCGGCCAGCTTCTCAAGCTCTGCGCGTGGTCGTCGGGATGGCGTTGGTGCCGGGGGCCGCAGCCCCGTGAACAGGTCCAGCGCCATGAACGCGGTCTCGATCGCGAGGTCCTGGGCGAAGTCTGCATTCGTGAGCACCACGACGGCGAATCTCGCGGACGGAACAACGGCCATCATCGCGCTCTGACCGTGATCGCTGCCGGCGCGCATGCTGATTCGCGTTCCGCCAAATTCCGCGATCATCCAGTCGACAGCCATGGCATCAACCCGCATGGGGCCGACGCTTCCGGCCGGCTCGAGGGGGCGGTGAAGCTCCGCGCGTACTGATGGGGGCAGGAACATCGGAGGGGTAGTCGCGGAGGCGTGGAATGCCGCGAAGTGCAAGATCTCGTTGAGGTTGGAGAACAGGCCCGTCGCGGGAGCAGCGGCCCGAGAGGACGAGAGTGGATTAACTGTCATGACGTCGTTGTTACGGCGCGTATGACCAGCCACGTGCACCCATGTCTTCATGGTCGCTGCGTCGAAAGACGAATGTTCCATGCTCAGGGGTGAGAATGTCAGCTCACGCATCGCGGTCTCGAACGGAAGTCCGGTGACTTCCGCGACAAGGTGGCCGGCGAGGATGCTGTTTGTCCTGCCGATGCTGAAATACTGGCCGGGCGGTGCCACGGACGTCAGGGTGGTCATCGCCTCGACGTACTGCGCAATCGCCTCGTCGCCCG
>CAZVAA010000325.1:0-2831 GCA_964624125.1 uncultured Sphaerobacteraceae bacterium
AGTCTCTCGCAGACGCCTACGATGCCGCATTCGAAGGCGACCCGATCTCCGCGTTTGGGGGCATCGTGTCACTGAACCGCACGGTCGACCTTGAGACCGCGACGAGGATGCGAAAGATCAAGCTGGACATCATCATCGCGCCAGGCTATGACGAGGACGCGCTCGAGCTCCTGATGAAGAAGAAGGGCACTCGCATCCTCTCCCTACCCAACCGGGAAGGCGAACGGATCCCCGAGCTGGATGTGCGCCCGATCAGTGGCGGCATGCTTGTCCAGGAGCCGGATATCCAGCCCGAAGACACAACGGGCTGGAAGATTGTGACCGAGGAGCGCCCATCGGACCGGGAGCGGGCCGATCTCGAATTCGCTGTCCGCGTCCTTCCGCTCATCAAGTCCAACGCCATCGTATTCGTGAAGGACCAGGCGATCGTCGGGCTCGGTGCCGGCCAGCCCAACCGGCTGGAGAGCGTCGCGCTCGCCGCTCGCAAGGCGGAGGACAACGCACGGGGAGCCGTGATGGCAAGCGATGCCTTCTTCCCTTTCCCCGACGGCATCGAGCGAGCGATCGAGGCCGGCATTACTGCCGTCGTCCAGCCTGGCGGATCCGTGAAAGATGATGAAGTCATCGCCGCCGCAAACGACGCTGGCATCTCGATGATCTTCACCGGCACACGGCATTTCCGTCATTAGGCGTGATGGGAAAAATCTCGCATGGGTGAACAACCTTCGCATCCAGCGGTCAGGGAACTCCTTATCCTCTTTGATCACGTCCTTGAGGAGAACGGATTCGGATGGGACCACTGGCACTCGCTTCTGTGGAACCTGAACAATGTTGCCGCCGAGGAGTGGGACAAGGCACCTGCCTGGGGCCATCGCACGATCCGCGAGATGGTCATTCACATCGGCGAGAGCTTCCTGAATTACGACAGTGCCGCCTTTGGGGACGATTGGCGCCAGTGGGGCGACCGCGCGGTTAACCGTGTCGAGCCAGGTGACACCCCCGAAGACGTCGTGCGCTGGCTACGGTTGGCGCACGGCAAGCTACGCGGCAGCATTGAGCGACTCACCGATGAGGATCTTGACGTGCGTCGCGAGGCGCCCTGGGGTGAGAGGTATGAAACCCGAAGACTGATCGAGATCCAGATACAACATACGCTGTATCACGTCGGCGAGATCAACCACGTCCGGGCGTTGCTTCAGGACAACGACGTCTGGAATCTCGATGACATGGGGCGCGAAGCAACCTGAACATGCTGGCCTGCCAGTTTGGGGTCCTGCGACCCCCGCTCCAGCCAGCCAGGATCCGGTACCGGATGAAAAACACCCCGGGGAAGTGACTTCCCCGGGGCGTTTTTTGTGACCATTTATTCAGCGACAGCGGAGAACGCCCCGGCCCTGGCGTCGATTCGGGCAATCCACTTGTCTGGATTCCGGATCTCATCCATGGAAGGCAGGTTCTCCGGCTTGTCCCAGACCTGATGCGCGAATGCGTGGCCGCGCTGGGCAACGATCTCGTCGATGAAGCGCTCGCCCTGGCGGTACTGCTCCATCTTCACATCGAGGCCGGTCAGCTTGGCGAAGAGCTGGTCCGCCTGGGACCGCTGCTTCTGCCGCTCCTCGAACTTGCGTGAGATCAAGTCGTAGTTGTCGAGGAGATCCTTCCCGACCGCGTTCATGACGTGGTTCGAGTATCCCTCGATCACGCACATCATCGCCTGCATCTCGTTGAAGAGCTGGCGCTGCTCGTCATCCATGAGCATCTCGAGCCAGCTCCCGCTCGACTCCGTTTCATCCCGGCCCTGCTGCACGCGCTTCGCAAAGACCTTCAGGCCCTGCACTCCCTGCTTGAGGAACTCGGCGTCCTGCTTGAGAAACGTCATGTACCGGTCGAGAAGGCCATTGAAGTGGATGCGAACCCACGGATGTGCCTCGAACTCGAACGCATGCGTCGTCTCGTGAAGCGCGAGCCACATGCGGAAGTCATCCTTCGGCAGGTTGAGCTTGCTTTCGACACCTCGGATGTTGGGCTCGACGTAGTAGAGCTTGCCTGTGGATGTCACTGGTTCGCGACCGAGCAACGCAAGGTCGTACTGGCCGAGAACGCGCCGGGCCATATACCCCAGGAGCAATCCAACTTCGTACGACAGGATTGTCTGGTTGACACCGTTCCAGGCTCGGGCGAGAACATTCCGTCCGCGCGTCGTCTCATCGAGCGCCTCGAGCGGCTCGAACATCCGGCGGAACCCCTCGAGGTTCGCGTTGATCCAGTCGACCCGGTCGAAGGCGTATGTCCGCTCAGTATCGTGCGGCAGGGTTGTCCCGGTATATTCCGAAACGATCGGGATGCACTTCGCAACGAGGTCACCGTAGTACGCATCCAGCCGATCGCGGTCGGCAACGGTCAGGGTATCGCCCTTGTTCATGCGGGTCGCGATCTCGCGGGAGCGATTCCAGTCGATCATGCCCTCCGGCCGTTCCTTCTTCGCGTATTCCTGGATTTTCCTGCCAGCCCAGACACCGATCGCAGCGCCGGCCATGGCGCCGACGGCGACGGTATTCTTGCGCTGCGTCCCGGCGGAGCCGGAATTGACGTTGTTCATCGATCATTACTCACTTTGTTGCCACGGCGCGTACGATCTTCGGGCGCCTGCAAACAAGAGTACCGCATTCATGGCAGTGGGCCGTCAATGCGACCAGCGTCTTCCTATCGACCTGCTGGAATCGGGTGGATCTGTAACGCAGACGCCTCTTATGCAACTACAGGGGGGTTAAATGCAAACACACCAGGCGATGGGCCTGGTGTGGGGGTCGTCGGTAGCGGGGGGAGGATTC
>CAZVAA010000326.1:0-2830 GCA_964624125.1 uncultured Sphaerobacteraceae bacterium
CTCCGGACGCGATTTATGAGGCGGTGGATAACGGGATCGACCTCGTGATCTGCATCACCGAGGGTGTGCCGGTCAACGACATGATCCCGGTATACCATCACGTCCGGGAAAAGGGCGCGCGGCTGATCGGGCCGAACTGCCCGGGGCTGATCACGCCGGGCGAGGCGAAGGTCGGTATCATGCCAGGCTTCATCCATGAGCCGGGCAAGGTGGGGCTCGTGTCGCGCTCCGGCACGCTGACCTACGAGGTCGTCGATGCGCTGACGAAGGCCGGACTCGGGCAGTCGAGCGCAGTCGGCATCGGCGGCGACCCGGTGATCGGGACGTCGTTCGTGGATGTACTGGAACTTTTCCAGAACGATCCCGATACCGAAGCGATCGTGATGATCGGTGAGATCGGCGGCGACGACGAGGAAGTCGCGGCGGAGTTCATCAAGGCGAACGTGACCAAGCCGATGGCCGGGTTCATTGCCGGGCGGACGGCGCCTCCGGGCAAGCGGATGGGCCATGCGGGCGCGATCATCTCCGGCGGTGCGGGTACCGCCGAGGGCAAGATTGCGGCCCTGGAAGCGGCCGGGGTGAAGGTGGCGGACAGCCCGTCGCAGGTTCCCCAGCTGCTGAAGCAGGCGATGGGCGCGTAGCGCCGAACCCGACAGATTTCAAGAACGCGCCCGGTTGGTCTTGTGCCAGCCGGGCGCGTTTGTGTCATATGAGGCGTCGAGCTTTTGGCCGGGTTCATGCACACGAACATGCCAGCCCGGGAATGTGGGGCGGCAGGAGGGGGTGAAGGGTGAGCGACCAGATTCTCGATGACGTTCGCCAGGCCTTGCTTGAGGGCGGGGAGCCGGATCTGGAGTTAACCGTCGGGCAGTTGAGCCCCGAGGAATGGGCGCAGGTGATTTCGCAACTGCCGGTCTATCAGATGGTGCCTGTTCTGCGTGGGTTACCGGCCGCCGAGTGGCCGGACATCGTAGCGGACTTGCGATCGGCGGTGGGTGCCGACCTCCTCCGGCGGATGGAACGGCCAGAAGCGGCGGCGTTGCTCGGGGCGATGGATCCGGACGATGCGACGGACATCGTTGCGCACCTGGCGGACGAGACAGCGGATACGCTGCTGGGGGACATGTCGCCCGACGTGGCATCCCGCATCCGCCGGCTCTTGCGCTATCCGGCAGATACCGCTGGCGGTCGGATGACGCCGGCGTTTGTCGCGGTTCGACCGGATGCCACGGCAGATGAGGCGATCCGTCGTATCCGGCAGGCCGCGCGGGAGGCGGAGACCCTCTTCTATATCTATGTGGTTGATCGCGAAGGGACGTTGCTTGGCGTTCTGTCGTTGCACCAGCTGGTGATATCGTCCGGGGAAACGCCGGTGCGCGAGCTGTTGGCTGACCGGACGGTCAGTGTGCGGGCCGACACAGACCAGGAAGCGGCCGCGCGCCTGTTGATCCAGCGGAATCTCCTGGCACTTCCGGTTGTCGACCACGATGATCGCCTGATTGGGATCATCACAGAGGATGATGTGGCCGATGTGCTGGAACAGGAAGCGACGGAGGATATCGAGCGGCTTGGCGGATCCCAGCCGCTGGAGACGCCTTACCGGCACGCCGGTGTCTTCCTGCTATTCCGGAAGCGCATCCTGTGGCTGCTGGCGTTGTTCGTGGCCGAAGCCTACACCGGCAGCGTGATGCGGTTTTTCGAGGACACGCTGGAGCAGGTTGTCGCGTTGTCGTTTTTCATTCCACTGTTGCTGGGTACGGGTGGTAACGTAGGGAGCCAGATCACGACCACACTTGTCCGCGCCATGGCGGTGGAAGACCTGAAGATGCGGGATCTCCGATGGATCGTGGGCAAGGAGTCCGTTGTGGGTATGGTTATCGGCGTCGTGATGGCGATTATCGCGTATGGACGGGCGGAGCTGCTCGATGTCGGTGGCGATGTCGCTACGGTGGTCGCCTTGACGATCGCCGTCATCAGCGTCTGGTCGTCGCTGGTGGCCGCGGTCTTGCCGCTGGCACTGCGCAAGCTCCGGTTTGACCCGACGGTTGTTTCGGCGCCGTTCATCACGACGCTGGTCGACGGAACCGGCCTCGTTATCTATTTCATGATCGCCCGGTCGGTACTTGGATTGTAGGCAGGAGGGCGTATGGACGGGCGAGACCGCGATCGGATTAAGCTCGTGGTTGGGGACATCACGGAACAGGATGTCGAGGCGATCGTGAATGCGGCGAACGAATCGCTGCTTGGTGGAGGCGGCGTCGATGGAGCGATCCATCGCGCGGCGGGTCCCGAGTTGCTGGAAGCATGTCGAGAGATCGGCGGTTGCCCGACCGGAGAGGCGAGGATCACGCCGGGGTTCCGGCTTCCCGCGCAGTTCGTGATCCATACGGTTGGTCCTGTCTGGAAGGGTGGATCGGCTGGTGAGGACGCCCTGTTGGCGAGCGCCTATCGGGAGAGCATGCGAGTGGCGGCTGAGAACGGGGTGCGCACGATCGCGTTCCCGTCGATCAGCACCGGGGTGTACGCGTTTCCAATCGAGCGGGCGGCGGAGATCGCGATCCGGGAATTGCGGAGCGCAGCCGAGCGGTATCCGGAGATCGGGACGATCCGAATAGTTGCGTTCAGCGAGCGAACGGCGGAGGCGTACCGGCGGGTGCTGGAGGGGTGAACGAGCCAGGGGATCGTGGTCCGGAGACTTACGTATCGACGCCTGGCTCTGGGAGACCGTCGGTGAGTACGTCGCGGACGATCGGGCTGTCGAATTCCTCGCTGAGAAGGTCGTAGTAGATGTCGTCCCAGTAGCGACCGTCGAACCAGCGTGCCTTGCGGC
>CAZVAA010000327.1:0-2825 GCA_964624125.1 uncultured Sphaerobacteraceae bacterium
TTGGTGAGGATGTTGCCGAGGTGCGTCTTCACCGTCGCCTCGCTGATGAAAAGGGCCGCGGCGATCTCGGCGTTGTTCGCGCCGGTGGCGATTTCGCGCATGACGTCCCGTTCCCGCCCGGTAAGGAGCGCGAGGCGCTCGTCTGCATTGGCGGGTCGTCCGGGGCCTCGCCGGTAGGCCTCCAGCACGCGACCGGTGATCTGGGGATCGAGCCACGAACCGCCCTCGGCGACGATGGAGACGGCGCGGATCAGGTCCTCGCCCGGCGCGTCCTTCAGGATGAACCCGGCCGCGCCCGCGCCGAGTGCGGCGGCGACCGTCTCGTCGTCATCGAAGGTCGTCAGCACAAGCACCGGGGGCGCGTCGTCCCGGTCCCGCAGTTGCCGGGTGGCGGTCGCGCCGTCCATGCGGCGCATCCGGACATCCATCACCACAACATCCGGGCGCAGCCGATCGACGGCGGCAAGGACCTCGTCGCCGTCTGAGCATTCGCCGGCGATCTCGACGTCCGGCTCCGGCTCGAGGATCAGGCGCATGCCGGCGCGAACCAACGGTTGGTCATCGACAAGCAGGACGCGGATCATGGCTTCTCCCTGGCGTTGTCGCGGCAGACCGGAATCCGGGCGTCCACGATCCAGCGATCTCCGTCACGACGGGCCGTCAGGCGCCCGCCGGCGGCGTCGGCGCGCTCCTTCATCCCGATCATGCCGCTCCCGGGGCTCCCGGTCCGCCGGGAGGGATGCAGGTTGTTGGTAATCGTCAGGTGCGCGGCGTCGTCCTCCAGCTCGGCGCGGACGGTGGCCCGGCCGTCACCATGCCGCGCGGCGTTCGTCAGCGCCTCCTGCAGGATGCGGTAGAGGGGCATGCCGGTATTGTTGTCCAGCGAACGGATGCCGGCGTCGATCGATGCGTCGATCTCCAGCCCGGCGCTGCACCACGTCTGGACGAGTTCGCCCAACTGGTCGGCGGTCGGTTGCGGCAGGTCGATTGCCGAATCGCCATCTGCCCGGAGAACCTGCACGATGCGGCGGATGTCGGCCATGCTGGCCCGCCCCAGCCGCTCGGCCTCCTCCAGCGCGTGGGTTGCGGCCGCGGAATCCTGGCGGTTCAGCGCGAGGCGCGTTGCCGTGACATGGAGCATGGTCACCGAGAGCGAGTGGGCGACGACATCGTGGACATCGCGGGCGATCTGGCGCCGCTCCTCCGACGCCTCCTGCCGGACCACCATCTCGCGGGCAACCGTCACCGCGGCGTTCGCCTGGTTGCTGAAGCGCACGGCGTACCCGGCGATGATGCAGAGGCCAACGGCGACGTGCCAGGTGACGAGCTCGGTACCGGTGACGTCCCTGCCGGTGACATGGGCCGCGAACATCGGCAGGCCCATGACGGCCCAGGCGGCAAGGACCACGCCGATCGCGATGCCCGTCGGAGCGATGGAGACGGCGAGGATCGTCAGCAGGAGCGGCGGGAAGGCGAGGGCCGGATAGGCGTTCTCGCTCCCTGGCCCTATCGCGGGCACGAACCAGTGGCCGATGTTGAGCAGGGCGATCGGGAGCAGCAGGCCGCCAATCGCCTTCCAGTGCGGCCCTTCGTCTCCCGTGTAGAGCCAGAAGCACCATGGCGCGATCGCCAGGACCAGCAACAGGATGCCGAAAGGCCGGACGCCGTCGTCCGGCTCGAAGATGGAGAGCGCCAGCGCGACCATCAGGATCGTGATCGCCACGATCGGGACGCCGACGTTCATGACCCTCGACGATTGGGCTTCCAGCCCCGCGCGACGGATCTCCTCGTCCCACCGCTGCGCGGCGCTGTCGGTGAGCGGCCGCTGCCGGAGCCGGGTGAGGAGATCGCCGGTAAATTCGGCATAGGCGCGACGGATTCGGGCTGGCATGTCGTTCGATCAATCCACTGGCGGCTGCCGCAGGTTTCCGGCCTTCGTCATGATGTCCATGGCGCCCATGACCATGCCCACACCTGCGGGGAGATGCAACCAGTGTAGCCGGTAGCCCTGATGGGACAGGATCCCGATGACGGCCACAACGACGAGCAGGACGGAGAACTCCGCCAGTGCGGAGACCAGCTTCCGGCCCGCTGGCGTCTTTCGTTGCGTGGCAATCGCGACGATGAGGCTGCCGACGGCCAGCAGGACGAGGGCGTAAGCGTTGATCCGGTGCGCGTTCAGCCCGTCCCGGTAGCCGGAGAACATCGCCCCGATGAAAAAGGGTTGGAGGAAGGTCATCAGGACCATCAGCCGGGCGACGATCGTCCAACCGGGAAAGGCCGGCGTTTGGCGTTCGGGTGTGGTGGTCGTGCTTACCATGCGATGCTCCTTCCGGCTTCCTGCGGGGCGCGGACGATGTCCATCAGCTTCTCGCCGACGCCGTAGCTGTGCATGCGTTTGCCGGGGGTGATGCGGATGAAGACCTGGTCGGGCTGGTGCAGGTCCTTGTCAGAGACGATCGCCTTGAAGCGGCCGGCGGCCGCCATGTGCCGGATCGTCGGGTCGTCCGCCGGCAGCACCTCGGCGGTGCCCTGGAACTGGATGCAGAACGGCGGAAAGAACGGCACCTTCTGCGCCGGGATGCAGGCGGCGATGCGCGGGTTCTCGCGCGCGTTCCGCGCTTTCACCGAGCTGCCGTGGGCGTTGACGTAGAGTGCGCCGTTGATCACGACGTAGCGCACCCCGACCGTATGCGGGCGGCCGGCGGTGGATGTCGTCGCCAGCGTGCAGAAGCTCTTCTTGCGCAGGATGCGCTCGATACGCCTCCGGTGGCGGGTGGTGTCGAATGTCTGGTTCATGGTGGCGTCCTTGCCTGAAGCGTGTA
>CAZVAA010000328.1:0-2825 GCA_964624125.1 uncultured Sphaerobacteraceae bacterium
GTGATCGATCTCGACCGCCTGCCCCGGCTCGGCGACGCATCCGATGTCGCCGGAGCCGTGCATGCGCGGGCCAGCGCCGAAACCGGGTTACCTATTGGCACTCCCGTCACCTTCGGCACCATCGATGTCGCCGCCGAGGCGCTCAGCGTCGGCGTCACCGATCCCGGCGACATGATGCTCATGTATGGCAGCACGATGTTCCTGCTATCGCTCGTGGACCAACCAATACCCGATCCACGCATGTGGACGATGGCGTATAGCCTCTCCGAGCGAAACGTGGTTGCCGGCGGGATGGCAACCTCCGGGCTTATCACCCAATGGTTCCGCGATGTCGCGGCCACGGATCTTTCCCAGCAAGAACAGGATGGGGGAGAAAGCGCCTACGCCCAACTGGCGGCGCAGGCCGCGGCGATCGAGGCCGGGTCCGAGGGGCTGGTGTGCCTGCCCTACTTCGCGGGCGAGCGCACGCCCCTGCACGACCCCGATGCGCGAGGCATGTTCGCCGGGCTCACCCTGCGCCATACCCGCGGCCATCTCTTTCGCTCGATCCTGGAAGGAACAGCGTTCGGCGCCCGCCACAACCTGGAAGTCATGGCCGAGATGGGCGCCGCGCCAGCGCGCACCATCGCCGTGGGCGGCGGAACGCAAAGCGACCTCTGGCTGCAGATCGTCAGCGATGTCACCGGTCTCACGCAGCAGGTCCCGACGCGCACCGTCGGCGCGTCGTTTGGCGATGCGTTCCTCGCCGGACTCGCGTCCGGAATCCTGCCCGGCCCGGAGGCCATCGCGGAGTGGGTGACGATCGACCGGGAGATCGTTCCGAACGAAGCGCACCGCGCGCGATACGACACTCACTACGACATTTACCGGGCGCTCTACGAGAACACGAAAGAGGAGATCCACCGCCTCGGTCGCCCCGTTGATTGACCTGTCACCCGAAATCTAGCCGGATCAGCAACCGGATTCGGGCGTGAGCGCTCCCTGCGCCTGCTCGTGCTCCGAGATGATCGCGACCTTCGCCGCCGACGCCGACGTTGGATCGAACTCCAGCGCCAGCCATTCCCGGACCAGCCGCTTCGCCAGTTCCGGGCCGATCACGCGCGAGCCCAGCGTCAGGATCTGGCAATTGTTGGACAACACCGATCGCTCAACCGAATAAGAGTCATGCGCGACCGTCGCGCGGATGCCGGGCACCTTGTTGGCGGTGATCGCCATTCCAATACCGGTACCGCAGATCAACACCGCCCGTTGCGCCTCACCATTGGCAACGGCTTTGGCGACATCGAGCCCGACATGCGGGTATGCAGTGCTGTCCTCGGCGTTCGGAACGCCGAAGTCCACCACCTCGACCCCGTCCGCTGCCAGTTGCTCCCGGATCATGTTCTTCAGGTCGGCGCCGGCGTTATCCGCGCCAAGCGCCACCACCATTGATTGTCCTGCCATCATGGGCCTCTGCTTTCCAGGCATCACCTAGGCGAGTGCCGCGACCGTCCAGTACCCTTGCGGTTCAAACAACTCCGCCACAAGCTCTTCAAAAACTCCCGCTTCGTACGCCAGGTCGTACACGGTGTACCGCTGGCGGATCAGCCGGGCATCCCCGTAACTCGCCCGCACTTGGTCCACGGACAGGCCGATCTGCTCCGGTGACGTCGGGCATCCCCCCTCCGCCAGCAGCGCGCGCAATTTCGGCACCGACAACAATTGGCCGCGCAGCCGCTCCCGAAGCTCTGGCCAGCGATCGCCCAGCAACACCAGCCGCTGGCGCAGGTCATCGCCGGACACATATTTGGCCCGGCATTCTTCCAGCGCACGCTCGATCAACGCCGGATGTTCGTTCATCCGCCGGATGTCCTGCGCCATCTCGTCCCAGGTTGGCCACGCTGCCACCGCCCGGTCGACATCCAGCTGTGCGAGGTCTTGCTCCAGCAATCTCTCATACAGGACCGTCGAGAACAGCGTTCCCAGGCCAACCTTGAAGCCGTGAGAGACATCCTCACCGTCATGTTGCAGCCCTCGCATCTCCCACAGGTGGCTGAACTGGTGCTCGCTTCCCGAGGCGGGTCGGGTGGTTCCCGCTTGCTGGATCGCGAGGCCGGTGATGATCAATCCGTAGAACAGTTGCTCGATCGCCTCCGGCTCACCGCGCTGGAAGCGCTCCGGATCGGCGATCATGCCACGCAAGGGCTCCTGCACCAGCTGCCAGACGGGAGGGTTGAGCGGCTCGATGCCGAGCGCGTCGGCGACCAACCAGTCCGCGCCCGCGGTGATCTTCCCGACCAGGTCGCCATATCCTGACGCGGTCATCGGCTTCGGCGCCTCGCGCAGGATTTCCAGGTCGGCGATCACCGCCACCGGCGCCGGACAGGGTATCGTCTGCTTGACCCCGTTATGAATCAGGGCCGCGCCGGATGCCGTGTAGCCATCCATGGAGGCCGCCGTCCCAACCGCGATGTACGGGAGCTCAGCCTCGAATGCCGCCCGTTTGACGAGGTCGTTGATCGTGCCCGACCCGACGGCCAGCGGCAGGACCGGCCCGCCAGCGTTCACCAGCGCTTGCCTGATCCACTCGACATGTCGGGTATCGGGCCGCACCCTCGGCCCGGCGGGGAAAATCAGGGGCGTCGCGACCGGGTGATCCGCCGCCGTAAGCGCGCCAAGCATCTCGCGGCCAGCGACATCGAATGTCGTCTCATCGGCCACAATCTGGGCTGGTCGATCTGGAAAGAGCATCCGGACCAATGCCGCGGCTTCTTCGAACACGCCGGACCCGAACACCAGATGCCTGGTCGTTGACGCGCCTGCGAGTGCAGTATCGATCTCTGCAC
>CAZVAA010000329.1:0-2817 GCA_964624125.1 uncultured Sphaerobacteraceae bacterium
AGTTGTCCCACGTCGCCTGCAGCTCACCGCCCCGGCCCGTCGGCCACGCGGTTTCCCGCGTCAGGCCTTCTTCAAGCTGGGTGTAGGCGGCTTCCTGTCCATCGAGGACCGGCAGGTCGTGGACCGTCGGGTTCAGGTACCCCGTCTGCATCCAGATGCCGTAGGCATCCTCGGTCAGCGCGAACTTCAGGAACTCCCACGCCGCTTGCTGCTGCTCTTCGTCCCGCGCGTACATGCCGATGAACGACCCGCCGCTGGACATCTTGCGGTCCTTGCCCTCGAACACCGGGAACGGGGACGTCGCCAAGGTGAAGCCGGCATCCCGCCGCAGGCCGCCAAGGGCCGCGATGCTGGAGATGTAGCAGGCCGTCGATCCGGCGGCGAAGGATGCCCGGATCTCCGAGCTCGTGGCGCGGTCATACAGGCCGGCGCTGTCGATGTCGGCAATCGCCTGCATCGCCGCGATCGCTTCCGGGCTATCCATCACCGGCTCATTGTCCTCATTGAGGATGAAGCCACCGTTCGACTGGACGATGCTCTGCGCCGGCCAGTCCTTGTTGCCACCAATGCCGATCACCGGATTGCCACCCAGCGTCTCCTGCACCTTCGGACCGAGATCCAGGAAGCTGGCCCAGCTCGCGAACAGGTCGTCCGGCGCCACGCCTGCCTCGTCCAGGATGTCGGCGTTGTAGTAGATCACCGGGCAAGAGAAGGCGTATGGCAGGCCAATCGTCTTGCCATCGGTCTGCACCAGCGGCAGCACCATCTCGTTGAGGTTGCTAAAGACATCGTCGAACTCGTCACCGGCGATCTCCTCGAGTCCCAACACACCAAGCCCTTCGTAGGCGTAGTGAATGTTGGCCCAGGGCGTGGTCACCAGTGCCGGGGGGTTGCCCGCGGCCATTTCCGCCTGGGCCTTCTGGAGGACCTCGAGATAGCTTCCGCTGTCGGTCCGGCCGACAACTGTAATCCCGGTGCTCTGCTCGTTGAAGGCGTCAATCACCTGCTCGACCGGATGCTTCGTCTCCGGCTCTTCCCCGCCGGGAGGCGTGCCCCAGATATTTGCGAACACGATCTCGATATCGTCTTCCTGCGCCGCCATCACCCCCGGAGAGAACCCCGGCAATGACATCCCGCCCAGGGCCATCGCGCCAGCAACACTTGCACTTCCAGCAAATTGACGTCGTGTCAGCTTGGACATCCTGCTCTCCTGCTCATTCCTGCTCCCGGCATCCCGGAAGATCATCCTGATACGCTCACGTGCTTCTCCTGGACGTTATCACTCCTCCCACTTCCCCGTGATCAGCGATGTCGGGGCCTGCACTGAAACCGTCGAAGTCTCCCACCGTGCATCACTGCTTGTGGTTAACGTCATGCAAAAAGGCGTGCCGATGGACGCCGTCCGGTCAGGCGTCCCCCAGGATGGCCGTCGCCCCGGCATCGTCGATAATCAGGGAGTGCACGATGCCGCCCCTGAGTGCGGCCCGGACAGCCGCCCGGCGTTGACTTCCCGTTGTCACGGCAATCACCTCCTTGCTTTCCCGCAATGCATCCAGGCCGATGCTGACCACCCGGTCGCGGTATGGCGTCGCGCATTCGCGTCCGTCAGCATCGAAGAACCGGCCACAGATTTCCCCCACCGCGCCGGACGCGCGCAACTGGTCCAACTCATCGGAATCGAGTACCTCGCGTTCGACGAAAACGGACTCATCCAGGGTGCCGACTCCCACCAGGGCGATATCGATCGAGGAAAAGGTTTCCCACACGGCCCGGATCTGGTTGTGCGAGAGAAAGAGGTCCCGCACCCGGGGGCCTTCCACGAAGGCAGGAGCGGAGATCGTCCTCACGACGCCATGGAATCGCGTTGCCAGCGTCCGGCACAGCTCCGACGCGTCGATACTGCTTGGGCTGGCACCGATCATTCCCATCAACTGCACCACCTGCGGGCCGCGGCCCTCCGATCGCATCTCCATCGCCTGCACCAGCGCGCCCAGGGTCCGCCCGCCGGCGACCCCCACCGTTTGCTGCCGGGCGATCCACTCCGCCACGCTGGCGGCCGCGAAATATCCCACGGTATGGCGGGCGCTCGATTCAGCCCCGCCCATGTTGCGCACGACAATCGCGTGCTCCAGGTTGAAGCGGGTCTTCAGCGCGTTTTCCAACTCGCGGTCCCGCGGGTCATATTCATCGACGGAGATGCGCACGATGCCACGCCGACGTGCTTCAGTAATCATTCGCGACACCTTGGAGCGAGAGACGCCATGGATCTGGGCAATTTCGCTTTGACCGAGCCCGTCCAGGTAGTACATCCGCGCCACCACAGTCAGAAGTGCATTGTCTGCGTCGGCCACGCCCCAGTACGCCTTTCCGTTGCACCAATGTGCACGTGCATTTTTGCAAGTGCTCCTACGCTAGCCCTCGCGAAAACGGACGTCAACATACAATCGCGCTTCTGCACATATGTGCAGGAACCAATGTGCACCCATCGCGACATCTATGCGACCATAGGCGTGCCTTGTTCTATCCGACCGTTTGCCTTGATCCGGGGAGCTCCACAGACAATGCCAGCATTCCAACTTGTCGGTCACCGCGGCGCGCGCGAAGAAGCTCCGGAAAACACCATCGCCGGCTTCCAGTACGCCCGCGATCTCGGTCTCGATGCCGTCGAGCTCGACGTCCGGCTCTCGCGGGACCACACACTGGTCGTCATCCACGACGCTACCGTCGATCGCACCACCAACGCCTCAGGATCGGTGGCGGATTTTACCGCCGCCGAGCTGGCGGCGATGGACGCGCGCGGTTCCTGTCCTTCATGGC
>CAZVAA010000330.1:0-2809 GCA_964624125.1 uncultured Sphaerobacteraceae bacterium
GCGGAGATTTTCCAGCGCACGGGGTCGTTCAAGTCCCGGGGCGCGCTGAACGCGCTGATGCAGCTGACCGACGAGGAGCGCGAGCGCGGCGTGGTCACGATGTCGGCCGGCAACCACGGGCAGGGAATCGCCTTCGCGGCGTCGATGGTCGGCACGCGGGCGGTGGTGTTCATGCCGGAGACGGCGGTGCCGGCGAAGGTGGATGCGATTCGCGGCTATGGCGCGGAGACGCAGTTCGTGCCGGATATGGAGCACATCTTTTCGCTGATGGAGGCGTATCGGGAGGAGCACGGGTTGACGTTTGTTCCCCCCTACTCCGACCCGAATATCATCGCCGGGCAGGGCATTGCCGGCCTCGAGATTCTCGAGGATGCGCCGGACGTGGAAGCCGTGATCGTGCCGGTCGGTGGCGGCGGGCTGATCTCCGGGATTGCGATGGCGATCAAGAGCGAGAACCCCGATGTGCGGGTGATCGGCGTGGAACCGACAGGCTCGAATATCGTGAAGAAGAGCCTGGAAGCCGGCGCGCCGCAGCAGTCCGGCCCGATCGACACCATCGCCGACGGGCTCGCCGCGCCGTTTGCGGGCGAGCTGACGCAGGCGGTGATCGCGCACTACGTGGACGAGGTGGTGCTTGTCGAGGATGAAGAGATCGTCGACGCGATGAAGCTTATCCTCACCCGGGCGAAGGTGCTGGCCGAGCCGGCCGGTGCCGCCGCGACCGCCGCGCTGCTGACGGGCAAGGCGGGAGTGTCGAAGGGCAGCCGGGTGGTGACGCTGCTGAGCGGCGGGAACATCGACCCGGCCAGGCTGAAGTCGCTGCTGTAAGGGCTTTGGCGAGGTACCGGCGCACCCGTGAAGACGCCCATGCGATCGTCGACGCCGCCATGGGTGGCTGGGATGCGCTGGTGGCGCGGGCAGGATGCGGATGGCGCGACGCCGGGGGCAGATTTGGCGTCACAGGCTGACTGGCGGGGCCGTCGTCAAAATGTGATCGTGATCTCTTCTGGCAGTGCGCCCAAAACCAGTAGCGCCCCGGCGATCCCCACGATCCAGCGAACGGTTGATCGGGATCCGGAAGAGACCTGCTGCCGCCATCGTTCCAATCGATCACGAATGCGATCGCCCAATACAATCGATGCACCATAGAGCAGGACACCCGGCAGCACCATGATCAATACATAGGCGCCGAGAAGCGTGAGCCACTGGGCCGCGGGAGGGTCCGCCGTGATCATGATGCCGATAGCGGCCAGGTACGGCAGCGCGCTGAGGAACTCGACCGCCCAGGTAGCGATCCCCAACAGCACCACCGAGCGCACTGTGAGCGATTGCTCCAGGATGGGGGACGTGTCGGGAGCCTTGTCGGGTATGAAGTAACTTCCAACGACCAGCGCGGCGCCTATCGCGCCCTGTCCCCAGGCCAGTGTCGTGGAGTCTACGTGCTGCACGACAGCGCCCAGGCCGAGCATGAGCGCGACACCAAGGGCAAAATAGGCGATCGCGACCGTTCCGAGGTACACGCTAACGAATATACCAGGCTGGTGTGGCCTGACCAGCAGCAGGTACAGCGTTGTTCCAATGACCGCCGGGCTCAGCATATCGAGCAATGCCAGTCCGAGTACCGCCGCAATGATCTCGACAGGCATGTGTACCCCTTCCTCTATCGGACGTCGGAACCACTTCTCGTACGCATGCTAACACGGGGGTGTTACTATAAAATCATGCCACGGCTTGTAGACCATGACCAGCGACGGGCGGAGATCGGCGATATCGCCGTCCGGATTATCTTGCGCGAGGGCCTTGCCGGCGTCACCGTACGCGGTGTCGCCGCAGAAGGAGGCTGGTCCACCGGATCGTTGCGTCATTACGTCAGGAACCAGCACGAATTACAGGCGCACGCCATCAAGACCGCCACCGACACGCTCCGCCGGCGGCTTGTTCCGCGAGTCCAGCATCCTCGCCATGACGATTCGGTGATCGAACGTATCGCGACCATTCTGGAGGAAGTGCTGCCGCTCGACGCGGAGCGACAGGACGAATATGCGCTTTGGTCCGCGATTGTGGAATGGGAGCGTCAAAACCCACCGGCGGGAGGCTCCGAAACGTGGAGCGACCAGCGGGCCCTCTATCGTCAATGCATCGCCGCCATACGCGGATATGACACCACTCGCGAGCCACACCAGGCCAGGAACCCTCATGCCGACCCCGAGGTAGAGCTCTGGGCAGCGCTCCTGCACACCTTCATTGACGGACTTGCCGCCCAGATCACCAGCACCCCCCATGAAGTGAGCGCGGATGCGGCTGCGCGGCTGTTGCGCTCGATGCTCGAGGCCGTGCCCCGTTCATGGCCAGATGCGGGAAACGGATGAAAAAGCGTCTGAATTACGCCGGATCGAACCGGTCGGCCGGTGCATCTCCCCCTCGACAAATCGGGCAATAATCGGCAAAATAGGGGTTCGGCAGGGGTGCACAGCCCCGGCCGCATCACACCAAGGCGATGACGAGGATGGGTAGGAACGCCCCTCCGGTTTCCAGAGAGCCGTGTAGCTGCGAGACGGCACCGGAACCGTTCCGAGATGACCTCCGAGCCGCGCCCCGAACGCGAGACCCTCTCGCCAGTAGATGGCGCCGGACGCCCCCGTTACCGGGCACAACTGGCAATGCGTGCTCCTCTCGCCGGGCCAGTTGGCAAGGCGGCTGCCGCGAGGCATCCGCGAACCAAGGGTGGTACCACGAGTTCGGCCATGCCCCTCGTCCCTCGGACGGAACAGGGCATGATCCAGGCTTGATCGGAGGTACCACCGATGAC
>CAZVAA010000331.1:0-2799 GCA_964624125.1 uncultured Sphaerobacteraceae bacterium
GACATCGAAGTGGTCGCGGGATGGATTCCCTGCGTCCACCGGTGCGATCGCGATGACGATCACGCCGACTGACGACCCGGCGTGCCCTGGCCCGGAATCGAGGTGGTCACTCCAGGTGTCCTCCACCGGACTCACCAGTACCAGTCATCCAAACGTGGTAATTCCACCCGAAAACATCACTTATCTCGGCTCCCATTCAGTTGACGCCGCTCCGGAGGGGCTCGTGCCTCTGGCGACAGACGTACAGTTGGCCGGAAGCCAGCCAGTCACGATCGCAACGGGCGACGGAACACTCGAAACAGGGGGCACCTGGACAGCGCAGTTCCAGGTCCTGCCGCCGGGCAATGCCGCCCCGGGAATTTACAGTGGCAGCGTTGACGTCGTGGTCGTCGGCGCACCGTGATCCTTGTCAGGAGGGAGGTTGACGCAGACGCTGCCGACATTCGTATCTCTTGTCAGGTTTGGCAGAGGAGCGAAGCGTATGGAGGCAGGGGGCAACCAGAAGGGGTTCGGGTGGGCCAGGTGAGCTCACCAGATCCGGATGGCCACCTTCACTGGTGGCAAATTGGCTCCAATTGTGGAGCTGCCCAAATCAGGAGAATCACGCGCGTGATTCAAGGAGGAACGTCAATTATGAACGCGAAATCCAAAATCCTGGGTCTTCTTGTGGCAATCGGGCTCTCCCTAAGTATTGTTAGCGTTGCCGCCGCCGATGACTCGGAGAATGTCAGCGTCGAGCTTGTCGATTCGACGACTCCGTGCGGGATTTCTCTCTACGCCTCAAGCGGGAACTCGTTTGGGCAATGGGATTATTTCAGTGTGCCCGGGGACTACGAATACGACAGTACCCCCGGCAGCGTCACGTTGGAATTCCTGGGCGACGTGGATGTCTATAGCATGAACGGCTGCGATGTCACGATTTCATTCAGTGGCCTCTCGGGTCCAGGCGGGACCATCGGACCCAGCCACTTCTCAGCCTATTCCATATCGGAGGAGACGTTGGTCAATCCAGCGTCCTTCAGTCACACAGGCATTGGTGCTGGCTCGTATTACTACGAATACGATTTCAGCTACACACTGAAAAGCGTGCCGACTATCGAGCCCGGTACCTACACCGGAAAGATCGACGCCACGATCTCGAACACGCCCTAGCATCTGTCCTGGCCCGTGGGCCAAATCGCGCCATCCCATATTGTTGAACAGTGGCGTCCCCTGGGATACCGACGTTGGAGGAGTCCCGTGCGAAACCGGCTTTTGTCTCTCTTGCTGACATTTCTGGCTCTGGTTCTCCCGGGAAGCATCTCCACCGCGCAGGCGCTGGACATCGGCTCGACCCCGGAGGCGATTGCCTCGCCCTCCGGGGCGCGTGGTGAGAGCGGGACCGGCGTCCCGAACTTCGGGATCGTTACTGTCGGAGATCATCCTACGGGGTATTTCAATGACATTGAAGTCGCACCCGGTGCCTCTGTCGAGCTCACGGCTGCCATCGTCAACCACGGGGAAAGTACGGTGAGCCTGCGTGCATTCAAGGTGAATGCCCTGAGCGCGGTGAATGGTGGCTTCCTGGCCGGCGAGGAAGGCGATGAGCCGATGGGAGCGACGGCGTGGATCGACTTTCCGGCTTTCGACCTGGAGCTTCAGCCTGGCCAGGAAGAGCAGGTCACATTCTCCGTGACCGTCCCGGAAGGAACCCCAGCGGGTCAGTATCTCGCCGGAATCTTCGCGCGCACCACGGACGCCGTCCCGCTGCAGGGCGCTGAGTTCCTGACGCAGACGCGGGGGTACGTGATCTCCGTCGGCATCCTTGTTCCAGGAGAGATTACACGGGACTTCACCCTGGGCGAGCCGGAAGTTCAGGACGGGATGCTCAGTATCCCGATCGCCAACACCGGTCAGTACCTTGTCCGGCCCGCCGGTGAACTGACATTGACGAACACGGACGGCGAGGTGATCCATACCTCTGTGATCGAGATGGGGTCCGTGTATGCAGATGTTGAGACGACCATCCAACTCCCACTGCCCGGGCAGATCGCTCCCGGAAACTACACGTTGAACCTGGCGCTGGTCGATGGGGCGTCCGGGGCGTCGGATTCCCTGACTGATGTCGTCGTCACGATCCCGGAGACCGTCGAGCAGGGGGAGTTGGGCGTTAGCGTGGAGATCGCTGCCAATGCCGACCCAATCGCCTACGCGAATGTAACGGCTGACTTCGTCAATGCCGGACCGGAAATCCCTGCGGCCGCGGTAACGCTCATCGTCTTGCGCGATGGGGTTGAGGTCGAGTCCTTCCCGCTGGAATCCTTTTTGCCGTTGCCGAACGGAGAAACAGAACTGACCGCCCGCTATATCCCGGCAGATGACTGGGATCCTGGAACCTATGCGTTCCAGCTCGAGGTTAGTTCGGTGGACCGTCGGGGCGAGGATGAGACGGTTTTGCTGATTGAAGACGTCAGCGACACGATCGTCGTCCCCTGAACCCGGAGTGTCGGAGGCAAGTACACCCCTTCAACGCACGACCGTGAGGGCGTGCGTTGAAGGGGTGCGCGGCCGCCATTCAGCACGGCCGCAGGTGTCGAGGGCGGGCGATATTCCAGTCAGGTTCCTTGCTCACATCGGCCAACGGATTTTTCCTGGTGCCGGCAACGGCAGGCCTTGGCACGCAGTTGGTGAACGACCAAATCTCTCCCCAACCCGATCCTGGTGGCATGCGAGATGTGTATGATGCCTCGGGGAAGCGATCCTGTCGGGATCGCGTGAATGTCCGCATTTCTACACGGTGCGTGAGGGCCGCCAGGTGTG
>CAZVAA010000332.1:0-2776 GCA_964624125.1 uncultured Sphaerobacteraceae bacterium
AGCTCGATGCCGTCGAGCGGCGCATACCGGTCGTCCTCGAACATGATCGCTCGCTGCTGCTGTCCGTTGACGAGGATCTTGACTTCATTCGGCGTTTGCCAACTGTCGAGCACGCCTCGCAGGACCACCACGCCCTCTTCTTGCATGTTGATATCGAAATCGCCGATCCCGCTGTTCCACTTGCGGTAGTCGCTGCCCGATCGCTCGAGCGGATACCACTGGCGTCCGAACTGGGCCATGCAGGCCGTATCCGAGGCGACGCGACCCCGGAGGTGCAGCATGTCGATCCGGTTGCCGATGGTGTCGGAGCGTGGCGCGACAAGCGACATCGGAATAATGCCGTCGCTGCGGGCAGTATTGCAGAGGTGGTCGGGAAGGACGACATAGTCTGGTGTCTTGTCCTGGATCATGATCGACGCTGGCGGGAGACTCCAGAAATTGAGCGGACTGTCCTCGAACCCGGGGATGGTCGATGTCCCAATGCATGCGGTGGAGCTGTCGGCCATGGCGGTGCGCAACTTGTCGACCTCGCCGCGCCATGAAAGTGACTGGAGCGATATCACGACGCAGAAGATGAGCGCGGCGAGGTTCGAAACGGTGATGCGAAGCGGAATGGCATCGCGCAATCGCTCGCCTTTGGCGGGAACCACGGCGTCGAGGAAGGCCAGCCCCATCAGGAGCAACGAGTGCCACATGGATGGGCCGCGATAGTCGATGGCGTCTCGCCAGGTCGAGGCATCGCTTCCCCAGATGGCCATGAGGATGCCGGCAAGGGCGAGACTGCCGATCGTGACGATGCGCATCTCACGTTGATAGCGTGTGGATCGGGCTCGCAGGAAGATGGTGAAAGCGGCGATTGCTACAAGGAGCAGCGCCCAGGCGGGGAAGCCGAGGACGGAACGTTCCCACTGCGCAACCTGGTTCGAGAACGACGCTTCCTCCGATTCGTACCCGGATTGCAGGACGCTTGCCCGGAACAGCGAGCCGAAGACGAAGACCGCCGTGGCGCCGAGTATCCGGCTCCGGATGTCGGGGCGACGCCAGGCAATGAACGCCGCCGCGCAGGCGCCGGCCAGCAGGAACACCGACACCTGTGGATGCAGGAAGAGAATCAGGACGAAGAGGATGCTGACCACCGGGAGCGTGCGGTCTGGCAGGCCAATGAAGATCGCCAGCAGGATCGGCCAGAACAGTTGGTTGGTCCGGATCGAGGTGGCGATCCAGTGCATTTGGCCCGGCAAGTCCACGAGGAGCACCCCGAGTGCGGGCCAGACGATGAGGTGTGGAGCTTCCTTGCGGACGATCCACCAGCTAACGAGGAGCGAGACAAGTGGCGCGATAACCAGCGGGATGCTGTAGATGATCCGCAGCGTCGGGAACGAATCGGTCAGGCGGGCCGCAATGAGCAGTGGCCATTGCAGGAAGCCGAAGGTGATGCGGAGTTGCGGGACCTGGATTCGGTCAAGGTCGACGACCTGGAAGAGGAACCAGGCGCCATCGTAAAGCAGCGTCGCGTTACTGAGGATGGCATTGATGAGCGCGATGGTCACCAGCAACAATGCGATGACGAGCGTGGAAGAGAAGCCGCGAAAATATCGTTCGAAGCGATGCATCGGGATGCCCTCATGACTGCGGATCATGAGCGATCCCGCATGGTCCGGTTTGCCGTCGTTGTGCTGCCCGCAAGTGTACCGGGGCTGTTGCCCATGGGCAATATATGGAGCCCCGGAAGCCGTGCCGGGGTCGGTTGCCAGTCCAATCCCGAGTGTTATACTCGGATATACGGCTGGTCCCATGAACGCCCGCTCGTGCCAGAGGCGCACCGGCCTGATGAAACCCCGACGACGATGCTATACTTGGACGACGTGGAAACGAGACTTATTCTCAACTTGGGGATTTCCCAGGGTCCACGACGGGACTATCGTCGCAATCCGCACAGGTCATGTGCAGGGAGAGCAACGTGAGCGCTGGATCGCGTGGAACATTTCGGAATACAGCGCAACGCGCGATCATCCTGGCCGAGGTCGAGGCGTCCGAACGGCATCTCACCGCGGGCGAGATCTTCGAACGGGTGCGCAAGCGCGACCCGAAGATCGCCTATGGCACGGTCTATCGCACGCTGCATCTGCTCGCCGAGCATAACCTGATCCAGGAGCTGACATTCGCGGACCAGGCCAGCCGCTTCGACAAGCGGACGGACCGGCATGACCATGTGCACTGCACGGCGTGTGGCGCACTGTTCGATGTCGACGTCCCGGTCGCGCTGCTGGCACATCGGGTCGCGGAGGAGCAGACGGGGTTCGAGGTCACCCGGCATCACACCGTCTTTGAGGGTGTGTGCCCGGCGTGCCAGGAATCCCGGCGGGTGCCGGATTCGGCCGGGGCCAAACAGGCCTGATCGTTTGTCGCTGCGTCGCCGGGATCCCGGTGACGGTTTATGAAGCTGTGTTGTAGTGCTGCAGGGAGCGCGGGCGCGCGGTGCGCGGTGCCGCCTGCAGGGAGGGCTCGTAGAGAGTTATGACGGAAGCCAACAACGTACCGATGCTCGAGATCGAGAATCTTCATGCGTCGATTGAAGACACGGAGATCCTGCGGGGGGTCAACCTGACCGTCAACCAGGGCGAGATCCACGCGATCATGGGCCCGAACGGGTCCGGCAAGAGCACCCTCGCCAACGTGCTGGCGGGCAACCCGGAATATGAAGTCACCGAGGGCTCGGTCCGCTTCTTCGGCGAGGACATCCTGGAGCTGGAGCCGGACGAGCGCGCCCAGCTCG
>CAZVAA010000333.1:0-2775 GCA_964624125.1 uncultured Sphaerobacteraceae bacterium
CCGGCCAGCTTCTCGAAGACGGTGAGGAGCGCGGAGTGGTCGAGGTCGCCGCTACCGGTCGCCGCCAGCGAGTCGAAGAGCTGGCTCACCAGGGCAGAGGTGGGCATCGACACCTCGTACTCCTTGCCGGCGGCGAGGGCGATCCCGAGGTCCTTGCGGTGCAGGTTCACCCGGAAACCCGGCTCGAAATTGTGGTCGATCATCGTGCCACCGCGCATCTCGAGCACGCGGCTGGCCGCGAGGCCGCCGTTGAGCACCTCCGCGATCTTGGCCGGGTCGACGCCGGCCCGGGAGCCCAGCACCAGTGCCTCGCTCACGGCGGCGTAGTTGATCGCCACCACGATCTGGTTGCAGGCCTTGACGGTCTGGCCAGCTCCCGGATCACCGACGTGGACGATCGTTTTCCCCATCGCCTCGAAGTAGGGCATCGCCCGTTCGAAGTCAGCGGCCGTGCCGCCGACCATGATGCTAAGGGTGCCGGCGATGGCCCCCTTGTCGCCGCCGCTCACCGGCGCGTCGAGGGCGGAGGCGCCGCGCTCGACGAGGGCGTTGTTGACCTCGATCGAGGTGGCCGGGGCGATCGTGCTCATGTCGATCAGGAGGTCGCCCTGGTTCATCGCCTCCAGCAGGCCGTCTTCGCCGAAGACCACATCATTGACGTCCGGCGAGTCCGGCAACATCGTGATAACGACGCTCACCTGCTCGGCCACCTCACGCGGGCTGTTCGCCGCGGTGACGGCCTCGAACTCACGGTCGAGCTCGTTCACCACCTCACGGGATCGGTTGTGGACGACGAGTGAATAGCCTGCCTTCAGGAGGTTGTGGGCCATGGGCTTGCCCATGATGCCGAGGCCGATAAGACCAATCTGTTCTGCCATGGTGGACGGGTCCTTCCTGTAGCTTGCGCGTGCGCCGGGCGACGGCCCGGTTGTGACTCATGTGCCCGCATACTAGGTGGCTTTCAATGGAACGGTCAAATATTGTCGGTTTCCAGCGATGCGGACGGTCGATCAGGGCTCCTTGAAGCTGGTGACACCTGACGTCAACTCACCTTCGGCAGGATCGCTCCGGAAGATGAAGGTGCCCTCGACGGTTTCGCCGCCGGCGAGGTAGGTGATAGTGATCTCGGCGGTTTCAGGCTCTCCCTCACCGGTATCCAGTTCGCCCTGGACCATGGCGTCGGCGACGGTGCTGTCGCCGTTGTTGATGACGGTGACCGGGACGTAGAATCCGCTGTCATCCTCGCGCATCTCGTCGAGGTGCGTCTCCACCACCACCGTCGGTGGTTCTTCGGCGCCGCGGAAGTACAGCCAGGTCACGCCGCCAACCATGCCGGCGATGATGAGCACGCTCATCGCAAGGGTGGTCCATTCGGCGATGGAGCGCTGTTTGTCGTCAACCTTTCGGGTGCCGCTGCTGTGCTCCTTGCCCTCGTCGTGCTGATGGTCGTGGTTCGTCGATTCCTCTGTCATATCACCAGCCTGCCTGCGGCCCCGCCGATGGTGGCCGGAACGCCGAGAACGAGCGTTTGCTCCAGGGTAAACATCAACGGGTCATCGAGGGCAACCTGACCGAAAAGAAAGAGAATGGCGAACGAGACAATGAGCGAGACCAGATAGGCAAGCAGGGTCTCGGTGAGGGGATGCTGGAAGAGGCCTTCCGGCGCTGGTTCGTCGAAACCGCTGGCGAAGACGATGAAGTAGCTGGCGATCAGCGAGAAGGCGATGATACCGATCAGGTGCGGATAGTCGAGGGCCGCGGCGAGCATTGGCACTTCGTCTGTCGGGGCGATCGAAAAGCCGATGAAGATCCCGCCGATGATAGTGGCGCCGACGTCCGACGCGAGGGCCTGCCCCGGCTTCATCGTCGGATCGGGAGCATCACCGTCACCCGACCGGGTCTTCTCGCCATTGGTACCGAAGATCTGGTTGGCGACGGAGGCGCCAATGCTGAGCGGCACGGCCTGCAACAGGATTTTGCCGAGACTGCTCTGGATCGGCCCGGAAGGGTGGATCTGGTTGAGTGCCAGGAGCACGATCACCGCGCCGACGATACCCACCGCGACAGCGTCGAGCGCCTCATCGAGCGTGCTGGAGAAGGTGCTTTCCCGCTTGAAGCCGGCGACGTAGCTGAGGGCGACGTTGGCGACCAGCGCAACGACAACGAATGCCAGCAACATACTGATGCTGGCGTACTCACCGATCCACCACATCTCCATGGTGAACAGGAGTGGGATGCCGAAGATATACGCGCCGGAAAACGCGCGCACCCAGTCATTCAGTTCCTGTTTCCAGGCGTCCAAGCTCTCTCCTTTGGAATCGACGCGGGGTGGTCAGCCGTGGAGCGCGGGGGAGCTCCGGAGAGTGAGGAGCAAGGACCATGCCCGCTGGGTCAGGATGCGACGTTGAAGCGGGCGGCGTTCTCCAGCGAGACGCGGATGAGGTCGGAAAGCGCGGATTCGTCGACATCCGAGAGACGCTTGATGTAGAGGCAGCCCTTGCCGAGCTTGTGCTTGCCGAGGCGCTCCAGCACATCGGCGTGCTCCTCGAACCCGCCGGTGATGTAGAGGGTGAGATTGGCTTTCCGCGGTGAGAATCCGACGGCGGGAGCATCGCCCTCGCGACCGGAATCGTAGCGGTAGTGGTAGGTGCCGAAGCCGACAATACTGCTCCCCCACATGACGGGCGGTTCGCCGGAGATCGAGCCTATCAGCTCGCTGACCCGGTGTGCATCGGCGCGTTTCCCGTCGTCCTCGACCGCATCGAGAAAGGCCGA
>CAZVAA010000334.1:0-2770 GCA_964624125.1 uncultured Sphaerobacteraceae bacterium
GGATGGAGAAGCGGACACCACGAGATCAACGGCATCTCGCTGCACGCGGTCGAGGCCGGGCCGGGAGACGGCCCGTTGGTGATCCTGCTGCACGGATTCCCCGAGTTCTGGTGGGCCTGGCGGCACCAGATCGCGCCCCTCGCGGAGGCAGGATTCCACGTCGTCGCGCCGGACATGCGCGGGTACAACACCAGCGACGCGCCACAGGACATCGAGAGCTACCGGCTCGATACCCTGGTCGCGGATATCGTCGCCCTCGCGGACGCCTTCGGCGCGGAGCGGTTCTTCCTTGTCGGCCACGACTGGGGTGGCGTGGTGGCCTGGAGCCTCGCCTCCACCCACCCCGACCGACTGGAGCGGCTGGTGATCATCAACGCGCCGCATCCGGACCTTTGGCTCCAGGTGATGAAACGGCGACCAACGCAGGCCCTGCGCAGTACCTATGCGGCCTTCTTCCAGCTTCCCCGGATTCCCGAGGCGGCCCTGGGCGCGGGAGGGTTTCGGGGCCTGCGCGAGCTGATGCGCCGTAGCTCGCGGAAGGACACCTTCCCGCCAGACGTGCTGGACCGCTATGTAGAGGCGTGGTCACATCCGGGCATCCTGACCGGGATGCTGAACTACTACCGCGCACTCCGGAAGCGATCACTCCCCGACAAGCCGGGCCGGGTGCGGACGCCGACGCTCATCCTCTGGGGCGAGAACGATGTCGCGCTTGAGCAACAGGTCGCCCGGGCCGCGCTGGAGACCTGCGACGATGGCCGGCTGGAGATCGTCGCAGGCGCCACGCACTGGCTCCATCTGGAGGAGCCTGACCGCGTCAATGCCAACCTGATCGCATTCCTGGGTAGCCCTGAACGCAACACGGGCGAACCGGATGGGTCGCCCGCGCAGGATTGATCACGACAGGGACGTTTCGCAGGGGAATCCGTGCGGCGGCGGGCAACCCTCGGCCCGACCGCCGCATGAGCCTTCCGGCCGCGCGCCCTAGTACATCTCGAGGTAGCGGTCGCGCTCCCAGTCGGAGACGTGGGTACGGAACGCCAGCCACTCGGCATTCTGCGCCTCGAGCAATCGCTCGAAGACGTGCTCGCCGAGCGCCTCGCGGACGACCTCATCCTTCTCCGTCTCAGCGATGGCCTCGCCGAGGGTCGACGGCAGCGTTGGGATATCGCGGCGCCGGAGGTCCTCATCGGTGAAGTGGTAGAGGTTCTCCTCGATCGAATCCTCAAGCGGCAACTCGTTGACGATCCCGTCGATACCGGCCGCCAGCATCACCGCGAACGCGAGATACGGGTTGCAGGAAGGATCCGGGCAGCGCAGCTCGATGCGGGTCGCGTTGTAGTTGCCGCCCCGGATCGCCGGGATGCGGATCAGCGCAGAGCGGTTGGTGCGCGCCCAGGAAACATAGACCGGAGCCTCGTAGCCCGGCACCAGCCGGCGGTAGGAGTTCACCAGCGGCGCGATGACGCCGCACATGCCGCGAGCGTGCTTCAGCTGGCCAGCGATGAAATGCCGCGCCACGTTGGACAGGCCGTAGGCATCGTTCTCATCCACGAATGCGTTCTTGCCCTGCGACGGATCGATAAACCCGAGGCTCTGGTGGCAGTGCATGCCCGAGCCGTTGATGCCGGAGAGTGGTTTCGGCATGAACGTCGCGTGGAGGCCATGCATCTGGCTGATCGCCTTCAGGATGTACTTGAAGGTCACCGCGCGGTCCGCCGTCGGGATCGCCGGGCCGTACTCAAAGCCGATCTCGTGCTGGCCAATGGCGACCTCGTGGTGGCTGGCTTCCACCTCGATGCCCATCTCCTCCAGGTTCCGCACCATGTCCTTGCGGACATGTGACGCGAGATCGGTCGTCAGGTCGAAGTAGCTGCCCCGGTCGTGCGGCAGCGGCAGGATCTCGTTTCCGTCGCGCTGGAAGAGGAAGAACTCCAGCTCCGGGCCAACGTTGTAGGTGTAGCCAAGCTCGGCCAGCTTCTCCAGCTGGCGATAGAGCACATAGCGGGGGTCACCGGGGAAGGGGTCACCATTCGGGTTGTGCACCCAGCAGATCACCCGCGCGGTCGTGAATTCACCGCGCTCCCACGGAATCACCTTGAAGGTCGACAAGTCTGGCTGCAGGTACATGTCGGACTCGGCGATCCGCGCGTAACCGGCGATCGAGGAGCCGTCGATCCACTGGCCGCGCTCGATGACATCGCCAAACCACTTGGCCGGGATCGTCACGTTCTTCACCAGGCCCATCACGTCCGTGAACTCGAGATTGATGAACTGGACGCCTTCCTTCTCGATCCGGGCGAAGATCTCCTCGGGTGAGGGCGATGTGCCGAGAAGGGCGGTTCGGGTGTCTTCAAGCGTAGCGACCACAGTGCATCTCTCCTGCGAGGGTGCGTCGTTCGGGAACCGCGCCGGCTCCCGCGTGCCATCTGCTGCACGTTACCAGCCTATGGCGCTGGAACCAAACCCGCATCGTGCATACCGGTGATATCTGGCCCACGCTTTTATGCATCTTGCACAGTGTTTTCAGCAGCCTGGAACCTGTGCACGAAACCGCTCATGCACCACGCAAAAACAGGCGGCTCCGGGTTTGTCCGAAGCCGCCTGTTCATCATTTCGTGTCGTCCGCGCGGGGGAAGACTTACCCCTCGCCGCCCTCCACTGGCTGCAACCCGCCGGTGAGCATGAGCATCGTCGGGATGCCATCCGCGTACGGGCTGTTCTGCAGGATGGGATCATCGTCCGCCGGCCACTCGGCCACGCGCACGCC
>CAZVAA010000335.1:0-2768 GCA_964624125.1 uncultured Sphaerobacteraceae bacterium
TCCGCAGACAAGCTGCGGAGTTACGGGAACAGGGGTTCTGACGGACATCATATCCACGCCTGCGGCGTTGATGGGCAGTGAGCGTTGGCCGCACGCCCCTACGGAGGCGCGTTGTGCGTCAGGGCAGCTCGATGTCCGGTTGGTGGACCTTGCGGTGTTCGACGGAGATGATGTTGACGATCTGCTCCACGGCGGCGGCCAGTTGGCCGTCTTCGTTGAAGACGACGTAGTCGAAGTTCTCAACTTCCTTGATCTCGTCGGTCGCGGTGGTGAAGCGCTTCATGAGGACGTCGGGGTCGTCGGTCTTGCGGTCGCGGAGGCGCTCGAGCAGGGCGGGCATGGATTCCGGGGTCAGGAACAGGGAGATGGTGTTGGGGATCAGGCGGCGGAGCGTTGCCGCGCCCTTGACGTCGACCTTGATGATGACGTCGCGGCCTTGCTCAAGCCCCTGGACGATCGGGCTGCGCGGGACGCCATAGTGGTTGTCGTAGACGAGCGCGTTCTCGATGAAGTCGTTTTCCGCCATGCGGGATTCGAATTCCTCTTTCGTGAGGAAGATATAGTGAACCCCGTCGATCTCGCCCGGGCGTTTGGGCCGGGTGGTGGCGGTGACGACGTATTGCGCGTCCGGGAACGTCTTGCGCAACTCCTCGATCACGGAGTCCTTCCCGACGCCGGATGGGCCCGAAATGATGAAGATTCGCGGCTTGCTGGCTGCCCGGATGCCATCGATCAGCGTGTCGCCAGCCTCGTAAAGGGCGGCGAGTCTGGCATCATTTGACGAGACAGATGCCCCGGTGGCTGGTACAGGCGGCGTATTCTGGCCCAAGTGGACGTTCTCCCTTGTGTGCTGGTCCCGGCCCGAATTCAGGCAATGGTCCGGGTGCATCGCGCTCCCAATGTTTAGGGTACACGACAATGTTTGATGTGTTGACAACGGGCGCCGTTGTGGATGAGCTGCGGCGGACGGTCCTCGATGGCCGGATCCAGCGACTTGGCATGGTTGACGCCGTGACGATCGGCATGGAGATCTATGCGCAGCGACGTCGCTGGCACCTGATCGCCAGTGCTGATCCGCAGCACCCTCGCGTGCATCTCGTGCGGGCGATGCCCTCGACCGATCCGAACCTGATCACGCCATTTGGCCTGCAGCTCCGCAAATACGTGCGGGGCGGATTCCTGATCGGTATCGAGCAACCACCGCTCGAGCGCGTGGTTCGGCTCAGTATAGCCAAGCGCATGGCGCCGCTCAATGAAGAGGGGCAGGACGCGGATGATATCGCGGATGATGACGACGAGGACGACATCTGGTCCGGTGAGGATGTTTCCCGGCTGGACCTGATGATCGAGGTCATGGGGCGGCACAGCAACCTCGTGCTGGTGGACGAGGAAGGGCTGGTGCGCGAAAGCGCGAAGCGGGTGACGCCGTCGATGAGCCGCGTGCGGCCGATCCTGCCCAAGACGCCGTACGAGCTTCCCCCGCCGCCCGACAAGCCGGATCCGCGTCAGGTGACCTCGCCGACGATGGAGCAGTTCCTGTCGACGGCGAAGCCGGGGACGAAGCTGGCGGACGCGCTGGTCCGCGGATTCCGCGGCGTGAGCCCGCAGATCGCGCGGGAAGCGGTGTTCCGGGTGACCGGCGATGTGTCGGTCAAGGTGAGCGATATCGCGGCGGAGGAAGGACGAGCGCTGGCGCAGTCGCTCCGCGGGATGTTCCAGCCGATGCTCACAGGCGCCTGGGAGCCGCACCTGTACGAGCGTGACGATGTCCCGGTCGGTTACGGGGCCGTGCCGATCACCTATCTCGCGGCGGAGCATGAGGATACGCCGATGGAGTCGATCTCCATGGCGATCGAGCAGGCTGAGGGCGCGCAGGGCGAGGCGACGCCGCAGGACCACGCTCAGCGGCGGGCGCGGCTGGTGCAGGCGATCGACGGGGCGATCGGGTCGATCGATTCGCGGCTGCGGTCGCTCCGGCAGCAGCACGAGCGCTCGCGGGATACAGAGCGATTGCGCCGGTGGGGCGAGGCGATCTTCGCGTACCTGTGGCAGATCCAGCCAGGGGATACGGAGCTGGTTGCCGAGACCGAGGCGGGGGAGGAGACGATCCCGCTGGATCCGGGCAAGGATCCGAAGGAGATGGCGCAGGAGTACTTCGAGGAGTACCGGAAGGCGCAGAAGGCCGGGGACACGTTGCCGGACCGGATCGAGCAGGCGGAGCACGAGCGACGCTATCTGGAGCAGTTGCGGACGCAGGCGCAGCAGGCAGAAGGGTTCGCCGCGATCGAGGCGCTGCGGCAGGAGTACGAGGAGCGTTCCGACGGGCGGAATCCGGTCGGGGAGCGCGCCGGAAACACCTCGCGCAAGAAGCAGCAACCGAAGAAGGTGTCCCCGATTACGGACGACGATGGGAACCTGATCTACATCGGTCGGTCGGGACGGGAGAACGAGCAGGTCACCTTCGAAATCGCTGGCCCGGACGACCTGTGGTTGCACGCGCGGGGTGTCCCGGGGTCGCATGTGATCCTGCGGCGGCGGCTGCCGAACGAGGATGCGAGCGACGAGGCGGTGGAGACAGCGGCATCGCTGGCCGCGTGGTATTCGGGATCGCGGGACAGCGGGACGGTGGAGGTCGATGTTGCCGAGCGGCGGCATGTGCGGAAGATCCGGGGTGCGGGGCCAGGGATGGTGACCTACCGGAACGAGCGGACGATCCCGGTACGACCGGCGGACGAGGCGGAGCTGCGGAAGGCCGGCCGAATCGAATA
>CAZVAA010000336.1:0-2768 GCA_964624125.1 uncultured Sphaerobacteraceae bacterium
CCCCGTGTCCCGGCACGACGCGGTCGCACGCCACAGTCGTCGCGACGTCGAGCGCATCGATGTGCTCGGTCAGGCCGTACAGGTAGGGAATCCGATACTTGTCGATGGTCGCTTCCGGGAACACCACATCCGCGCAGAAGAAGACGCCGTCGATGACGATGCCTACCTGATTCATCGAGTGGCCCGCGAGCGACACGACATCCATCTCGACGCCCTCCAGCACCTGTGCGCCCGGCACCAGCAATCCGTCGACCGGGCTGTCCTCAACCAGCAGGAACCGCGTCCGAATCGTGTCCACCGGGTCGGCGCCACCGAAGAGCAGGACCGTCTGCATGAGGGGATGACGGAGCACCAGTTCATCGATGTCGGGCGCATACACGCGAGCATTCGTCCGCTTCACCACAAATCGGTTGGCGCCGAAATGGTCGCCATGTCCGTGAGTCGTGAAGATCGCCCGAACCTCGGCCTTTAGTTCGTCCCGCACGGCCCGCAGAACCTTGCGCACGTTCCCGTCATTCAGCCCGGTATCGATCAGGACCACGCGGCCATCATCGGTACGAACCACGCCTACGTTGGTTCCTCCTTGCGCATACCAGACGCGCTCACTCACCTGTTCCAGCATCGGCTTTCCTCCAGCCATTTTCTTGCGATTCGGCACGCTCTATACTCTCACGGGTCGCCGGGAATGCGACACGCGCGAGGAGGAGCATCACGTGAAGCACATCGTTGCCGTTGACCAGTTCGACCGTGCATGGCTGGAAGCACTGTTCGAGGAAGCCGACCGGATGCGGTCGGTCACCGCAAACGATGGCCTGCTTCGCGGAAAATTGCTCGCGACCTTGTTCTATGAGCCGTCCACGCGTACACGCCTCAGCTTCGAGGCGGCGATGTTCCGGCTCGACGGCCAGGTCATCTCCACCGAAAACGCGCGCGAGTTCTCCTCAGCCATCAAGGGCGAAACCGTCGAGGATACGATTCGTATCGTGTCGGGGTATGCGGATGGTATCGTGATCCGCCACTTCGAGCAGGGCGCGGCGCAGCGAGCAGCCAACGTCGCTCCTGTTCCGGTCATCAACGGCGGCGATGGTCCTGGAGAGCATCCCACCCAGGCGCTTCTCGACCTCTATACGATCCACCATGAACTGGGACAAGTCGACGACCTCAAGGTCGCGCTGGTTGGTGACCTGCGGTTCGGTCGCGCGGCGCGATCCCTCGCCCTCCTTTTCCGCCAGACGCGCAACACGGAACTGGTCTTTGTCGCGCCGGACGCCGTCCCGATGGGCGACGATGTCAAGCAGTCGCTCGACGACGCAGGCATCGCATGGCGGGAAGAGCCCGACCTCGAGCAAGCGATGTCGCGGGTGGACGTCATCTACCAGACACGTATCCAGCGCGAGCGATTCGCCACGCCGGACGAGTACTCGGCCGTGCGGGGCGTCTATGTGATTACGCCGCAGATGATGGACAAACTGAAACAGAAGGCGATCGTCATGCACCCGCTGCCGCGCGTCGACGAGATCAGCCCCGACGTCGATAACGATCCTCGAGCGGCGTATTTCCGTCAGGCGCGCAACGGCGTCTTCGTCCGCATGGCCCTGCTCAACCAGTTGCTCGGCTAGCGTATCTCTACCTGACAGATCGCGCCGATCGCCGCATCCGGCGCGGGAGCGCATCCGGGCCCTGCCGTGCCCTCGTGCGAACGCGTTCCCACTTGTTGCGCTCGGCCCGCCGCCGATGGTAGAGCCCCGCGAACCCGAGGCCGCCCACCAGCAGGGCCATCACGAGCAGGACGTTCGTGACGCCGAAGATATCTGCCGCCGCCGCAGCGAAGAAGATCGGGACGAATGCCACCGTGTTCGAAACCGTGAAGAAGGTCGCGTACACGCGCGCCCTGACGCCCTCATGGGATCGCTCCTGAAGGCGGGTCTGCGACGGCACGAGGATGAAGGCGTTGCACATGCCGAGCACGGCGGTCAACAGCGCGGCCACAGTCACCACGGACCACAGCGGTGTCTCGCCCGGGATCGCAGCATCCATCACCTGACGAACGATCGCGAGTCCGGCCAGCATCAGGCCGCCGATGGTCAGGGAGATGTCGATGAGCCAATCGCGCCCTACCCGTCTCGCCAGCCGCGGCACGATCAACACGCCGGCGAGGATACCCGCGCCCGCCGGGGCCACAATGAAGCCGATATCCTCCGGAGCCAGCCCGATCACGCTCGAAACGAAATCCGGGCCCAGCGTCGCGATCGTGAGGAACGTCGTCGAGGCGAGCGTCAGGTACCCGATCGCCCGTATCAGTGCCGGGTCTTGCAGGATATAGACAATACCGGCCTTGATGTCGTTCCAGAAGCGCTCCATCGGCTTCAATTCGAGCTCGTCGATCGCCGGCGTATGAACGGGTGTCGACGGGAGGCTGAACACCAGTGCGGCGCTCGCGAGATACGCAACGACGGTCACCATGAACAGCATGTCGATGCCAAGGACGCGAGCCAGGAGCGGGCCAGCGACGGCGAACCCGATCAATTGCGCGGCGGTATTCGTGAGGTTGAAAAGCGCATTGGCGCTCATCAGTTGGTGCCGTGGCGTCACCACCGGGATCGTGGCACCGAGGACTGGAGCGAAGAATTGGCCGGCAATGCCGAACAGGAACGTCACAAGGTAATACGCAGCGAGGATCGTCTCGACATGCCATCCGGGCCGGATCACGAGAAAGAGCACCACGGCGATGGCACGACCGACGTTCAGGATCGCCATCAGCGTCCGCT
>CAZVAA010000337.1:0-2747 GCA_964624125.1 uncultured Sphaerobacteraceae bacterium
GTGAACCCGGCGATGAACTTGTCGAGGAAGAGGTTGTAGACGATGGCCACGGGCAGGGCGACGACGGCCGCGGCGGCCATCAGCGATTGCCAGAAGTAGGCATCGCCCCGGATCAACTCGGTGAAGACACCGACGCTGATGGTTTTCTCGGCCGAGGTCTGGACGAACGCCAGGGCGTAGACGAATTCATGCAAGGTGAGCGTGAACGAGAAGATGACGACCGTCAGGATGCCGGGAATGATGACCGGGATGACGGTCTTCCAGATCGCCTGGAGACGGGTGTACCCGTCGATCATCGCCTGCTCCTCGATCTCCCAGGGGAAATTGCGCATGAAGCCCATGAGCAGCCAGGTGCAGAAGGGGATGGTGAAGGTCGGGTAGACGAGCACCATCGAGTACTTCGAGTTCTGGAGCCCGATGTCGGCCACGATCCCGGTCAATGGGATGAAGAGGAGGGTCGGCGGCACGAGGTAGACGAGGAAGATGCCGATGCCGAGGCTCTCGCCCCATTTGGTGGAGAGGCGGACCAGACTGTAGGCGGCCGGGACGACGACGATCACGGTGATGATGACCACGAGCACGGCGATGATCGCCGTATTCAGGACAAAGGTCGGGAAGTTCGTCTCGTTCCAG
Organism: uncultured Sphaerobacteraceae bacterium; assembly: GCA_964624125.1. GTDB lineage: Bacteria > Chloroflexota > Chloroflexia > Thermomicrobiales > UBA6265 > UBA6265. The sequence continues at coordinate 634 of CAZVAA010000337.1, forward strand.
AGCAGGTTGAGGTTGTCCAGCGTCGGCGGCTGGTTGTAGATGAACGGGTTGTTCGTTGGCTTGTAGAGATCCTCGTTGGTCTTGAAGACGGTGAGGACCATCCAGGCGAAGGGCAGCGCGCCGAACAGCGAGAAGAAGGTGGCGAGCGTATAGAGCAGGCCACGACCGGCGATGCGTTTGGCACGGACGGATCCTGGCGATTGCTCCTGGATCCCGGGTGATGTGTGGGTCTGTGTACTCATCTCAGTCATTCGCTCCCCGGCGGGCGAGTCGCAGCATGGCGATCGCGATGGCGATCAGCACCGGCAGCATGAAGAGGGCGACGGCTGCGCCCTGGGCGAGGTTGCCTCCCTGGATGCCCTTGAAGTAGGCCCAACTGGAGAGCACCTGGGTGTCGTTGACCGGGCCGCCACGGGTGAGCACCAGTGAGACGGTGAGGTCGGTGAAGGTGAAGACCATGCTGAAGAGCATCGCGACAGCCATGATCGGCAGCAGCAGCGGCAGGCGGATCAGGAACAACTGGCGCCAGAATCCGGCGCCGTCGATATCGGCGGCCTCGGTGATGTCCTTCGGGATGGCGGTCAGGCCAGCGAGAAGGATGACCGTGGCCAGGGGCAGGGTGCGCCAGACATGGATCAGGAGCACGGCGCCGCGCGCGAGGTCGGTTTCCCCGAGCCAGTACATGTTGCGGGCGGGACCGAAGGTGGTGCCCGGGCCGAGCAGGCCGATCTCACGCATGACCCAGTCGATGGGGCTATAGACGGAATCGAAGAGCCAGAACCAGCCGAGCACGCTGAGCGCGATCGGGGTGGTCCAGGGGAGCATGATCAGGAAGCGGACGAGGCGTTTGCCGTGGAAATTGGCAAGCAGCACCTGGGCGAGGATATTGGCGAGGACGATCACGATCGCCTGCGAGGCCAACGTGAAAAAGATGGTATTCCGCAGGGCCTTGGTGAAGACGCCGTCGTTCAGGACGGCCCGGAAATTCCGGAGACCAACAAAATCCTGCCAGCTATCGATGCGCGGGTCGCCAGCGGTGGCGTTGCTGAAGGCGTACAGCACCGCGAGGACCAGCGGTAAACCGACAAGCGCGAAGATATAGATGACGGCCGGCAAGAGCATCAGCGGGCCGAGCACCCGCTCGTTCTCGAGCGTGTACCGTTCCTGCTTTGCTGGTGCGGCGACGGGTGGGGCGGTAACGGTCTTGGCGCTCATGCGGTGACCTCGACTCCCGTCGTGCCGGTGACGATGCGCGGCACGTCTTGCTCCAGGGCGTCGCCGGTTTCCCCGTCAAAGATGCGGACGTTGCTCCGCCGGACCATGAACTGCGCCGATTCGCCTTCCTGCGCGGACAACGTATGGTTCGCCGCGAGGCGGGAGACGACGCGAGTGCCGTTGATCTCCCCGTAGATGAGTTTCTCGGAACCGAGATATTCGGCGCGGAGATGGTCCATCGTGAACTCGAGCGCGTTCGCCGCGTCGGCGCCGGTGGTGCCTTCGACTGGAACAAGGCCTTCCGGACGGAAACCGATCTGGATGTTCTCGTGCGGGAGGAGGTTCATCGGGGGCGAGCCGAGGAAGGTGGCGACAAAGGTATTGGCCGGCTCCTCATAGATCTCCCGCGGGGTGCCGAGTTGCTGGACGTGACCGTGATTAATGACCGCGATGCGGTGGCCCATGCCCATGGCCTCGACCTGGTCGTGCGTCACATAAATCGTCGTGGTGCCGATCTCTCGCTGGAACTGCTGCAGCTCGTCACGCGCGGAGGCGCGGCGCTGGGCGTCCAGGTTCGAGAGCGGCTCGTCGAGCAGGAAGACGTTGGGATCGCGAACGAGCGCCCGGGCAAGGGCCACGCGCTGGCGCTGGCCACCGGAAAGCTGGCCGGGTTTGCGCTTGAGCAGGTGGTCGATACCGAGGATCGTTGAGGCCCATTCGATCTTGCGCTTCTGCTCTTCCTTGCTGACCTTGCTGGCCTTGAGCGGAAACGCGATGTTGCCCTCGACCGACATATGGGGATAGAGGGCGTAGCTCTGGAAGACCATGGCGATCTGGCGGGCGCGTGGCGGCAGGTGATTGACGACCTTGTCGGCAATCAGGATCTGGCCCGAGGTGGG
>CAZVAA010000338.1:0-2746 GCA_964624125.1 uncultured Sphaerobacteraceae bacterium
TCATGAAGCCGATGCCCTTGTCGGCGGCGAGGAACTCCGTGCCGACGATGACGATGAGCGCGAATCCGAGGGAGAGCCGCATGCCGGTGAAGATGGCAGGGAGGCTTCCGGGCAGGGCGACGGTCCAGAAGAGTTCCCAGCGGGATGCGCCGAGGTTGCGGGCAACATCGCGGAACTGCTGGTCGATGCCGAGCACACCGCTCATGGTGTTCAGGGCGACGAGGAAGAAGATCGAGATCGCGACGATCATGATCTTGGAGAGCTCGCCGATGCCGAACATGATGATGACCAGCGGCAGGATCGCGATCTTGGGGACGGCGTAGATCGCCGAGGCGAGCGGCATAAAAAAGATGCGCGCTGGCCAGAAGAGACCCATCGCGAGGCCGAGCGCGATGCCCGGCACCGTGCCGATGACGAACCCGCCGAGGATGCGATAGAGGCTGATGGTGATATCGCCGAGCAGGTCACGTTCGGTGAAGAGGGTGACCGTAGTTTCCCAAAGCGAGCTTGGAGGGGGCCAGAAGATCGGGTTAATCGTCTCCGTGCGCGAGAGGGATTCCCAGATCAGCAGCAGCGTGACCGGCCCCGCGAGCGTCAGGATGATCTCGATCGTGCGTCGCTTGCGCCTCATTCGAGCTCCTGGTTGAAGGCGCCGCCGGCCTCGACTTCCTCGCGTAGCATCGACCACGTCGTGGTGAACAGGTCGGCGAAGGCGGGGTCGGAGCGAACATCGGTCAGCGAGCGTGGCCGGGCGAAGGGGACGTCGATGGTTTCGCGAATCGTGCCCGGATGTGCCGTCATGACGACGATACGGTCAGCGAGGATGAGTGCCTCGTCGATCGAATGCGTGACGAAGACGACCGTTTTGCCGGTCGCCTCCCAGATCCGGAGCAACTCTTCCTGCAGGAGGAAACGGGTTTGCTCATCCAGCGCACCGAAGGGTTCGTCCATCAGGAGCAGGTCGGGATCGACGGCGAGGGCGCGGGCGATCGACACGCGCTGGCGCATGCCCTCCGAGACCTGGTGAGGCCAGGCCTTGCGGAACCCGGAGAGACCGACCATGTCGAGCAGGTCGTCGGCGAGGTCGTGCCGCTCGGCGCGACTCATGCCAGAGAGGCGGAGGCCATAGGCCACGTTCTGCTGCAGGGTGAGCCACGGGAAGAGCGTTCGTCCGTGAAAGACCATCGCGTTGGTCGGGCGGCGGCCATCCGGGCGGGTCACCTGCAACTGGCCGCCGGTTGGCTGGTCGAGCCCGGCCACCATGCGGAGGAAGGTGGATTTTCCGCACCCGGAGGGGCCGACGATGACGCAAAACGAGCCGGGTTCGACGACCAGGTTCATGTCGGTACAGGCCGGGACGACGCCCTGCGCGGTTTGGAAATGGCGTGAGACGTCGGTTGCGACGATGCGTGCGCCGGTGTCCGTACCGGCGTCCTGGAGACGTTGCCGGACCGGTACATGGCCGTGAGCTGGATTGGTGGAATTGGTCGGTATGGTGGCCATGGAACCCCGTGTAGGTGGATTACTCGCCGTCGAGAAGTGCGACAGCGTCGTCGATGATCTGTTGTTCGATGACGGAGGCCGGATCGATCGTGCCCTCGAACTCCATCAGGCCGCGATCGGCGAAGAACTCCTGCAGCGTGACGAGATTATCGTGATCGATCTCGCCACTTGTCTGGTAGACCGGCTTGATGGACGACGCGATGAGGTCGAGCGGCACGCCGGTGTATTTGCTGATGATGGACAGGTTGAGCGGGTCGTTCGGAGCCTCCATCAGGTCACGGCACCCCTGGAAATAGCCCGCCACGAAGTTGGTGGCGGCTTCCGGGTTTTCCTCCAGCCACTGCTGGTTGCCGTATACCGCGGTAACCTGCATGCCCTGGACGGGGAAATCGGTGGCGAGGCGAACAGCCATGCCTTGCTGCTCCGCCTGGGTGGCGACCGGTTCGCCGATGATGCCGCCATCCAGTGAGCCGGAATCGATCGCGGTAATGGCGTCCGGGAAGGTCAGGTACTGGAGGTCGATATCGCTGATGGTCAGGCCGTCGGTACGGAGGGCTGCGTCGAGCCAATACTCGGTCGCGCCGGGAGCGTTGACGGAGAGGCGCTTGCCGGCGAGGTCGGCGACACGGGTAATTGACTGCTCCTCGCACGCCTGGCGCGAGATCATGAGCGGGCTGGCGACCGGGTCGCCTTCTTCATGGCCGGGCGCGATGATGCGCAGTGGCAGGCCAGTGTCGATGCCGTTCCAGAAGGCAGGCCCGGCTCCGCTAATGCCGACTTGCAACTCATTGGTCGCGACCAGGACGGCGATATCGGTACCGCTGTTGATGCCCTCGGTCTTCACATCAAGTCCGCGCTCGGCGTAGTAGCCCTTTTCGTACGCGAGATAAATCGGGGCATAGATCGAGATCGGGAGCGTGCCCATGCGGATCTCGGTCGCGCCTTCGGGAACCTCAAAGGGCGGGATCTCTACCGGCTCAACCGGAGCCGGAGACGCCGCGGGACTCGCGTCGAGCGGAGCCGAGCAATCGACTGCGGTGCCGGGTTGAGCCGCGAAGCCGGGGCGACCGGAAAGGGCGGTTGCGAGGGACCCTGCAGTCGCAGCGCCGAGCAGCGAGCGACGTGTGAAGGGGCGAACGGACATGTTGAGGTCAACCTCCTGAAGGGCGTGCCCGGAAACGACGGTGTCCCGGGGCATGCGTATTGTCATCTGAGAGTATATCGGGACCGGCCGAAGGCATGG
>CAZVAA010000339.1:0-2734 GCA_964624125.1 uncultured Sphaerobacteraceae bacterium
CCCGGGGCATGCGTATTGTCATCTGAGAGTATATCGGGACCGGCCGAAGGCATGGGGGGATCGTTTCATACGTTGACGCCGGCGGCTGCGGCGACGAACGGGTTGCGACGGGAAAGATGAGGGATCGACATCGGTCGAATGATCTCCTGGAGCGTGGGCGCGCCTCGTTGCGCTGCCCGATACACCGTCAACTCACGGGAAGTATATCCGGATCATGAGGCGCTTTTGCGTCGAAAATGGGAACTCCGGGATATCCGTTCAGATTTTCACAGAGTGCTCGTTGAGTGCGAAGTGGTGAGCCCTGGAGTCCTGGCCGGAATGACATGCCTTTGATGCAAACCGTGCGATTTCTCCCACGGCGACGGCGGTGCGTCAGCGTATCTGGCACGACCTGGAGTCATTGCGGTGGGGGATGAAGCGCTCACGCCTGACGCAGCACGTTGGCCAGGACATCGTCGATCGCCTGCTGGAGGATGTGGACGTCGTCGGGCGTGGTGGACCAGTTGACGAAGGCGGCGCGAATCGCGCCGTCACCGTTCCATGATGTGCCGCTGACAAAGGTGCGGCCATCGTGCTGGATCAGTTCCACCGCGCGCTCGTTGATCGCGTCCAGGTCGTCGCGGTCCGCGACGATGCGGAAGCAGGTGATGTTGAACGGGTACTTGCGCTGACGGTCGGCGTTCACGAGCTCCAGATGCGGGTGATCGTCGACCCAACGGGCGAGCATCTGCGCATTGTCGATGCAGCGCTCAACGACTTCGCGGTAGCCGTCGCGACCAAGCGACTTGAGCGAGCACCAGGCGGAGAGGGCGCGGAACCTCCGGGAGAAATCCGGGTTGTAGTTGTCGGCGTCGAAGCCGTCCGTGCGCGTGAGATAGGCGCTGCGCGTAGAGAAGGTGGCGCTGAGGATCGATTCGTCGCGGACGAAGGCGAAACCGCAATCGTACGGGACGTTCAACCACTTGTGGCCGTCGGAGGCGACGGAGTCGGCGCGGTCGATGCCGGCGGCGTAGTCGCGGAAACGCGGGGACGCGGCGGCAAACAGGCCGAATGCGGCATCAATATGGAGCCAGGCACCGCCCGGGTGGGCATCGCGCAGGTCGGCCATGGCATCGATGTCGTCGAATTGTCCGGTGTTCACTTCACCGGCATTGGCGACGATGATGACCGGGCCGTCGACGGTTCGCAGGTGATTTTGGAGCAGGTCGAGATTCATCGTGCCGTCATCGGTCGGGAGCTGCGTCACCGTCGTGCGGCCGAGCCCGAGGGTACTGAGCGCCTTGACCGCGCTGGCGTGGATGGCTGTGCTGGAGACGACGTGAATGGGAGGGTTGCCGGAGAGGCCATCGTTCGCGGCGTCGAACCCGAGTTTCGTGGAGGCCCATTGCCGGGCAGCGGCGAGTCCGATGAGATTGCTTTTTGTGCCGCCGTTGGTCAGGATACCTGCCCATTCCGGTGGCAGGTGGAAAAGCTCTTTCAGCCAGCGATGGACGACGAGCTCCGTCTGGGCGGCGGCCGGGCTGATGATCCACATGCCAGTGTTCTGGTCGATGGTGCTGGCTAGCCAGTCCCCGGCGAGTGCTGCCGGCGTGACGCCACCGTTGACGAAGCCGAAGAAGCGGGGGCCGGGGTCGGCGATGATGCCGGGGTCGGCTCGTTCGCGCCATTCGCGGATGACGGATACCGGGTCGGACGTTGTGTCGGGCAGGGGTTCGTCGAGGAGCCGGGCCATGTCGGCCGGGGTTTGCATACGGGAGACGGGGCGGTCGTGGATGCCCTCGATGAAGGCGCGGGCTTCCTCGTGGGCGGCCTCCATGGCGCGGAGAGTGTCTGCAGTCGGGTCCAGTTTTCCGGACGAAGACATTGGTGACTCCATGAAAGCCCTTCCGCCCTCATGAGGGAGGACATTGCGTCCAGCCATCGTGGCTTTTCGTCTGGACGCGCGTGGACGCAAGTCCTCCGCTACAGCGGGTTGGTTTCTAGACCGGCTGGAGGTTGATCATGGGCTTGTAGGCCTGCGACGGATCCTCCGGTTCATCGTAGATGCCGTTCTTGCGGTCCTCGATGACGGCGTTGATCTCGTTGGTGAGCTCTTCGAGCATGTCCTCTTCCAGGCAGTTCTTGACGATCTTGCCCTTGCGGAAGATGACACCCTTGCCGTTACCGGCGGCGATACCGACGTCGGCATCGCGGGCCTCGCCCGGGCCGTTGACGACGCAGCCCATGACGGCGACGCGGATCGGCTCGGTGACGTCCTCAAGCACCTTGTCGACCTGGTTGGCGAGCTTGAAGAGATCAACCTCGACGCGGCCGCAGGTTGGGCAGGCGATCATGGTCGCGCCCTTCTGGCGCAGCTCGAGGCTCTTGAGGATCTCGTAGGCGACGAAGACCTCTTCCTTGGGATCGGTGGTCAGGGAGACGCGGATAGTGTCCCCAATGCCGAGGGAGAGGAGGGTGCCGATGCCGACCGCGGAACGGACGGATCCGGCCCGGGGCGTGCCCGCCTCGGTGACGCCGAGGTGAAGCGGGTAGTCGTTATCCAGCGCGGCGAAGCGCTTGTAGGCCTCGACGAGGACCGGGATCTCGAATGCCTTGAGGCTGACCTTGGTGTCGTAGAAATCAAGATCCTCAAGGATCTGGATGTGGCCGAGGGCGGAGCGAACGAGCCATTCGGCGCGAAGCTCGATCTGGGTGGCGTTCTTCTGCGCCATCTCGTCGACGAATTCCTCGGTCA
>CAZVAA010000340.1:0-2729 GCA_964624125.1 uncultured Sphaerobacteraceae bacterium
TTGCCCGAGTCAGCCATGAATCACATTTCTCCCGTGGATGCGTTGCGCTTCGACTGAACCCCACCGTTGGAGCAGCCCGCAAATCATGCCGTCTATTATCCACGATTCGCGCCAGCATGCGCGATTCGTGGCGTGTTGCCGTAACTCCCTTCGCACGTGGCACGCCATGTGCATAAGAGATGTCAGAGGGTTGCCGGTGCCGAGATTCAACCCGGCAGCCAAATCGCTTTCAACATGAAGGAGTAACACCATGGATAAGGATCGAATGAAGGACAAGATCGACAACAAGACGGACGAGTTCGAAGGACTTGGCCAGGAGAAAAAGGGCGATATCAACGAGGCTGTTGGTGATCTCCGGAACGACGAGGAGCAGCAGGCCGACGGCCAGGCGGACCAGATCGCTGGCAAGGTGAAGAAGGGCTTCGCCGATGCCAAGGAGAAGGTCCAGGACTTCGTCGACAAGAACACCAACTAGGCTCACGACTCGTCCAGCACCACACGAACTGAAAGAGGACCGGGCAACGGCGCCTGGTCCTTTTCATGTTTGCTAGGTAACCACGGTGTTCAGGCAGGACAGGACGTCAGCGCAAGCCGGAAATCGCAGGGGTCACGAAACGGCGTGCCGGTCCAGATACTGCCGGACAAGCCCGATGCGGATGCCGGACTGGACGCCGCGCACGGTCGTCGCCTCGATCTCCGAGAGGAATGCGAGCGCAATGGCGACACCGGCGGGGAGGACTCGCGCGCGCTCATGGGCGATATCGAGCCGATCGGCGGTATCCGAGGCCGGGGTGTTGGCAAGATGGGCGAGCAGGCGCTCGACAGTGCCGTGATCCAGCGCTTCCCCTGGGAAGAGCTGATGGATGAGCGCCTTGATGAAGACGCCATTTCCTCCGGAAAACAGGATTGCGTCGACGTGCTCGGGGAGCATGTCGCTTTCCCGAAGTGCCGTTTGGGCGGCGGAAGAGGCTTCGAGCAGGGATGCGACGCCTGGCGGGTCGGTCGCAAAATGCCGGTCCGCCAGGCGGCCGGAACCCAGGTGGAGCGACATGGACGCCGAGACGTTTCCCTGGGAGACGAGAACGACCTCCGTGCTCCCTCCGCCAATGTCGATAATTACGGCATCGCCGTTCGGCGGCACTTCGTGACGCAGCCCGACAAAGGTGAGGCGAGCCTCGATGTCGCCCGATATGAGGTTGATTTTCCAGGCGGTCTCCGTCTCGATGCGCGAGAGCAACTCCGGGCCATTTGAAGCGATGCGGATCGCTTCGGTGCCTACGCCGATGAATGCCTCCGAACCGAGCGCGCTCCCCAGCGCCTCCTGCGCTTTCAGGATCTCAACGCACCGCTCGATACGGTCGGGCTCGATGCGCCCGGTCGTCTCGATACCGAAACCCAGGCGGATCGTATCCGCGGACTCCATGAGTGGGGTGAGGATGTCGGCTGGTCCGGCCTCGAAGTGACTGATCTTCAGCGTGTTGGTGCCAAGGTCGGCGGCGGATACGCGTCGTGGGCTCATGCGTACGACGCCTTGCGAAGTTTGGTGATGACCTTGTCCGGATTGGGCATGCCGCTGTCCCGGATCTGCGCCTCGGTTTCGGCAAGCGGATAGTCGACGTACTGCAGTTGGACATCCCAATGACGTTCTTCCGGCAGCCAGCGGATGAGGCCCCATTTACTCCGGAGATCTTCGTCTTTCGGGTTGCCGACGGCGGAGACGTCGATCAACGTCAACTTCTCCAACTCGCGAATATAGGCGATATGGAGGTGACCGAAGGCGATGACGGCTGCGCGGGTTTCACCGAGCAATTCGCGCAGCTCATGCGAGCCAGCATCCGGACGAATGTGGCGATCCTGGTCAGTCGGATTGGCGTGGACGACGAGGAGGTCATCGTCCTCGCTCGTCGATCCGGGTGCGCTTATGCGTTCCGAGAAGGGGAGGTCACGAAGATACGCGAGACCCTCTTCGCCAAGTTGGTCGCACGCCCATTTCGCCGTCTTGCTGTCGCGACTCCATGACGCCAGGTCGCGGTCGGTGTTGCCCTGGAGCACGATGGCGTTGTCGATCCGGTGAATCCGGTCGAGGACGCCTTTCGGGTCCGGGCCGCCTTCGCAGAGGTCTCCGGCGATCACCATGCGATCGATGTCCGGCTGGTTGGCGATGTCTTCCAGCACGCGATCGAGCGCGAGGCTGAAGCCATGGATATCCGAGATGACGGCGACGTTCATGCGGTGGACCTCCTCATGGGGTTCGGGTATCCGAACAATTCACATTGTGCCGTGCCGCGCACGCCACGTTCCTCAACGGTGTTTTTGGCACAGGCAACGGGAGCAATTGAGATGAAGATCGTGCATCAGGATATCAGTCTGGCGGACGAGCGCTCCGGCTCGATGGGCGGCATGTTCACCGGTAAGGTGCTCATGCAGAACCTCATCGAGGAGCGAGATGCGCCGGCGTTCCGCGTCACGTCGGTCACGTTTGTCGATGGTTGTCGCAACACGTGGCATACGCACACGAGCGAACAGGTACTGATCATCACCGAAGGTGTGGGCATTGTCGGCAATGACCACGAGGAACGCGAGGTGCGTCCAGGTGCGGTCATCCTGATCGATCCGCAGGAGCGGCACTGGCACGGCGCGAAGGATGGTCACGACATGACGCACCTGTCGATCTTGCTCCCCGGTGAGATGGATATCGAGGCCAACCAGTAGCTCCGCCGGCCGACTAG
>CAZVAA010000341.1:0-2702 GCA_964624125.1 uncultured Sphaerobacteraceae bacterium
TTTTGGTAGCCCGTAGGGGATTCGAACCCCTGATCTCCGCCTTGAGAGGGCGGTGTCCTAGGCCGCTAGACGAACGGGCCACAACGCTTGAGATCGTACTACATGCCTCCCGAGAGCGTCAACTCGCCTGCTTGCGGGCTGTCTCGGGGGTCACTGCATCGTCGACAAGCGTCAACAGGTCCTCCACGTCAAACGGCTTCCGGAGCAGCGGAACTGCAGGGTCCGGAGAGCGATCGACGACCGCACTCATCAGGATCACCCTGGGATGTTCGAGGCCGGAGGTGGCGCTGAGGTACCGGACAAGGTCGCTGCCGGAGAATTTCGGCATCATCACATCGGAGATCACCACACGCGGTCGGTGGCGGCGGATCTTCCGGACAGCGTCGCGGCCATCCGTGGCCGATTCGGCCTCATACCCTTCGTCCTTGAGCAAGTCGAGGAGGAAATTGACGATGTGGGGCTCGTCGTCAACGACCAGGACCCTGGGGGAATGGTCATGGTATCGGTTGATTGAGGTGTTTCCGGTGCTCTTGTCCATAACAGTTGCCGTTCGCATGATCGGTCGAGGCAAGCGGCGAGGAAGGGTTGACAGGCCATCCGCGGCACTTGCGTTCCCTTTCGATAATGCAACCGGTGTGCCACCGTCCGGATCATGGCGCCAGGCGCGAGATTCTCCACGTTTTGTCGGGTTCCAGATCGTAACGGATACGGTCGTGAAGACGGTCCGGACGCCCCTGCCAGAACTCGACGGATCGAGGCTCGATGCGGATTCCACCCCAGTGAGCGGGTCGCTCCAACGGCTCTCCCTCGGGCGACGTTGCCTTCGCCTCCGCGAATCGCGATTCCAGCCATTCGCGACTCTCGATGCGCTCGCTCTGTGGCGAGACAATTGCGCCGAGCTGGCTTCCCCACGGGCGACTCTGGAAATAGGCGTCGGAGTCCTCCGCCGGGATACGGACGGCCTCGCCCACAATCCGGACCTGTCGCTGCATCGACGGCCAGTAGAAGAGCGCCGCGACGTTCGGATTCGCCTCGATCTCCTGTCCCTTGCGGCTGTCGTAGTTGGTGAAGAAGACGATTCCACGATGGTCGAACTGCTTCATCAGGACGACGCGAGAGGACGGGATGCCCTCGAGGTCGACCGTCGACAACATCATCGCGTTGGCCTCGGCAACGTTCGTCTCCAGTACCTCTGAAAACCAGACGGAGAATTGGGCGAACGGGTCGCGATCGCAATCGTTCTCCGACAGTTTCGCGAGTCCATAGGTTTTTCGCATCGAGGAAACGGTGTTGGCCATGTATGCTCGTATCCAGACAAGACAGGTGCGATATGGCTTCAGCGACGGGCTCCCCGCGTTCGCCGGGCCGGGATCGTGATACAACAAAGCATACGTTAGAACGACCGGAAACTGCGCATCCGTGTGTCGACAGGGATGCATGAGCGACAGGGATAGAATCGCGTGATGAGGTCGAGACGTGCCGTGACGTTACTGCTGGTTGTGCTGGTGTCGATCGCCGTCAGCGCCGGACAGTCGGTGGCGCAATCCGATGACGCCGCGACCTGCGAGATGGCGCCACTGGAACTCCCGCTGTTTGGAGGGACGCCCATCGCCGAGCTCGCGACGCCGGGCCCGGATGCTGCTACCGCCGGGACCGGATTGGATGAGGTGGAAGCCGAAGCGATCCTCCAGCAATACGTTGCCTGCACAAATACCGGCGATCCGACGCTTGTCTGGGCGATGTTCAGCCCGCGCTGGTTCTCGACCACGTTCGCCGATCCGGAGGAACACTATCTTCCGGCATTCGAATGGAACCTGGATAATCCGGTCCAGACAGCGGAGCATCCGCTTGAGTTGGTGGGCGTTGAAGGCATCGAGGTATTGGACGACGGGCGTGTCGATGTCACGGCGAGCTTCCGTTCAGGCGACGAGGCGTGGACCGATACATTGACGCTGGTCGAGATCGACGGACAATGGCTGATCGACGACGTACGACTGGATACGGGGACAGACTAGGCACGACTTGCGGACGAGATGACAAGGAGATTCGTCAATGGTGACCCTCCGGCAGGCTCCCCCACGATCGGAAGACGAGCGCCTCGGTTTTGCGCCGGGCGAAATTGAAACGCTCCAGGAGATCGAGCGCAAGCTGCTCTGGCTTTCGACGCAGATGGTTCACCACGCCAACAATGTGCGTGAGAACCCGGACAAGCCGACCAAGGTCGGAGGCCACCAGGCCAGCTCGGCATCGGTTATTACGGTCCTCACCGCGCTCTATTTCCACTTCCTGCGGGCTGGCGACCGGGTATCCATCAAGCCCCACGCTTCTCCTGCCTATCACGCCGCGCAGTACCTGCTCGGCAACCTCGACAGGAAATACCTGACCACGCTGCGGGAGCTCGGTGGTCTCCAGTCCTATCCATCGCGCACGAAGGATCCGGATCCAGTCGATTTCTCCACGGGGTCGGTCGGTCTCGGAGCGGTGGCGCCGGTTTTCGCGGCCCTGGCGGCGACCTATGCGGAGCACCACTTCGGCGAGGTGAATTCCGGGCGGTTCGTTGCGCTGATGGGCGACGCGGAGCTCGATGAGGGCAATGTCTGGGAAACGGTCGCGGAAGATGCCGTACACCGGCTCGGCAATGTGATCTGGATCGTCGACCTCAACCGCCAGAGCCTCGACCGGGTGATCCCCGGCATCAAGGC
>CAZVAA010000342.1:0-2702 GCA_964624125.1 uncultured Sphaerobacteraceae bacterium
GGTGCCGACCATCGTGGTCTTCCTGAACAAGCCCGACCTGCTCGACGACGAGGAGCTGCTGGAGCTGGTCGAGCTGGAAGTGCGCGAGTTGCTGACGGAGTACGAGTTCCCCGGCGACGAGGTGCCGGTGGTGCGGGGCTCGGCGCTGGCGGCGCTGGAGAGCACCAACGAGGATGTGACGGCGCCGGAGTACGCGCCGATCCTGGAGCTGATGCAGGCGGTGGATGACTACATCCCGACGCCGGAGCGGGCGGTGGACCAGGACTTCCTGATGCCGGTCGAGGACGTGTTCGGGATCAAGGGTCGTGGCACGGTGGTCACCGGGCGCGTGGAGCGTGGCCGGGTGGCGACGGGCGACGAGATCGAGATCGTGGGCATGGGCGAGCGCCGCAAGGTGGTCGTGACCGGGGTCGAGATGTTCCAGAAGACGCTGGATGCCGGCGAGGCCGGGGACAACGTCGGGTGTCTGTTGCGTGGTGTGGAGCGTGAGGATGTGCAGCGGGGGCAGGTGTTGGCCAAGCCGGGCAGCATCAACCCGCACACGAAGTTCCAGGCCGAGGTGTATGTGCTGAGCAAGGAAGAGGGGGGGCGGCACACGCCGTTCTTCCCGGGGTACCGGCCGCAGTTCTACATTCGGACGACGGACGTGACCGGGATCATCGAGTTGCCGGAGGGCACGGAGATGGTGATGCCGGGGGACAACATCCAGATGGGGGTGGAGTTGATCACGCCGGTGGCGATCGAGGAAGGGTTGCGCTTCGCGATTCGCGAGGGCGGCCGGACCGTCGGCGCCGGTGCCGTCACCACCATCACCGAATAATCATTGAAACCAGGCCCCGGAGGCTCGGCGTGATGCCTAGCCTCCGGGAGTCCGGAATACCGGAAATCATGGGGCTGAGGGCTTTGTGCCCCGGTCCGGGGATGTAGTACAATGGCCAAGAAGTCGAAGGCCGATCGCCCGGTGGTAACAATGGAGTGCACGGTTTGCCGTGAACGAAATTACACCACCGAAAAGAATCGGCGTAACGATCCTGGTCGACTGGAACTGCGGAAGTTTTGCCCGCGGTGCCGGACGCACCAGCTGCATCGTGAGACGCGATAGTACCGCTGCAAGGCGGTCATAGGGTCGTAGCTCAATTAGGTAGAGCAGCGGTCTCCAAAACCGCAGGTTGCGGGTTCGATTCCTGCCGGCCCTGCCCGGTCATAATCCGAGTGGAGGTGGGGCGGAGCCTGATGGCACGCCCCATTTCTGTGCGATGGTTGACCGAACGTCGTGAGACGGGTTCCCGCGCTTCGCGTATACGTCCGGAATCCCCGCGGGAACGTCAATTGGACCTCATATGTGAAGGGTCTGTGTTTTGAGTACTCAAGATACCGCCGCGCCAAAGCGACGCTCGGCCGCTGCCAATCGCCGGCGGCGCAAACGTCAGGCGCGAGTCGACCAAAGCCAGGTCACTGGACAGCAGGCGGCCGGACAAGCCATTGCCGACGAGGAAACGCCCGGTCGAACCCGGGCCGAACGCAAGGCTGCCGCGCGCGCTGATGCCGGGGATGCCGCCTCCGCCGAAACGCCTCAGGAGAAGCACCTGCGACGTCAGCAGGAGCGCCGGGAGGCCAAGAGCCGCCAGCCGGAAACGAAGCGTAACCGGTTCATCAACACCGATCGCTTTTCGGGGCTCCAGAGCTTCTACTACGACACCTCCGCAGAGATCAAGAAGGTGATCTGGCCGGATCGTGATACGACCCGGAACCTCACCATCGTCGTGATCGTGCTGTCGGTGACGCTCGGCCTGCTCCTTGGCGGTATCGACTACGTACTATTCCAGCTGTTCGAGGCCATGACCTGACGTTAGAGACGTCCTCGTAGAAAGAAGGAGGGTCCCCGATGGTGGAACGCCCCACGCTTCGTGAACGTCTCGCCGCCAGGCGGGCAGAAGAGGCGGGCGAGACCGACTCGCCGACCGAGGGCCAGTGGTATGTCCTGCATACCTATTCTGGTTATGAAAACAAGGTAAAGAAGACGATCGAAAGCCGTGTCGAGGCATTCGACATGGGCGATCGGGTGTTCGAGGTTGTTGTTCCAACCCAGGAAGAGATCGAGATCAAGGACGGCCAGCGAAAGACCGTCCAGCGCAAGGTCTTCCCGGGCTACGTGCTCGTCCGCATGACGATGGACGAGGACACCTGGTACCAACTCCGGAATACACCCGGCGTCACCGGTTTCGTCAGCCAGGACAACAAGCCTGTCGCCCTCAAGGGTGATGCGGCGCAGACGGTCATCCAGGGTATGGAAACCGAAGCGCCAAAGGTTACAATGTCGTTTGCGCTCGGCGATACGGTGCGGATTATCGATGGTCCGTTCGCCGATTTCCGTGGCGAAATCGATGAAGTTAACAACGAGAAGGGCAAGATCAAGGTCTTGGTCTCCTTCTTTGGTCGTGAGACGCCTGTGGAGCTCGACTTCCTCCAGGTGGAACGCGAAGGCTAAATCAGGATCTGATTCGGGAGAACCAGATACGCCGCCGCCCTCGGGGTGGCGGCGCGACGTGTACAACAGCCAGGAAAGGATACTTCGTTGGCTAAGAAGATTCGTGGATATGTGAAACTGCAGCTGCCTGCAGGCAAGGCGACGCCGGCTCCGCCGGTGGGCCCGGCCCTCGGTCAGCATGGTATTGCGCTGATGAACTTCTGCAAGGAGTACA
>CAZVAA010000343.1:0-2685 GCA_964624125.1 uncultured Sphaerobacteraceae bacterium
GTGCTGCCCGCTGGGGTCATCCTCGGCATCCCGGCCGGTGACACCGACGACGAACTCGCCGTGTTGGAGGCGCAGGAATTCGCGACCCCTGCCGCCAGTCCGGTCGCGGCGGCAGGTGGCTGCGGCCTGACGGCCGACATCCCGGTTGTCACGGGCGCCGAGCTCGAGCTGCCCGGCACGGTGCTGCGGCTGGAGGGCGGCACGCTGGCCCTCGCCTGCGACGAGCGGTCGGACATCATCGCCGAGGGCGTTGCCGAGGTCATCCCCGGCATCACCTGGCCGGGCGCGGTGCTGTTGCACTTGGAGGATGGCTCGCTGCGGGGCGTCAACATCATTACAGGCGCCGAGGGAGAACTCGGTTCGTTTCACGAGCGGGTCACCGGCGCATTCGTCCGGGCGACACGCTGGATTGTCTTTCCGACAACCCCTGAGCAGATCGATTGGCGCATTGTCGACCTCGAGACGATGGAGTCGCTGCTGCTTTCCGAGGAGCTCGGCGGCGTGCTGCCCCGCTCGACGGTGGCGCACCTCTGGGCGACGACATCGAACGCCGCGGTAATTGGGTTTGGCGGCATCCCCATCATTCCGGGACAGGTATCTTCCGGCCCGGAAGGCCTCGGCGGTGCGACGCCGCCGCCGGGCACGCCGACCGCCGAGCTGCCCGACGAGTGGTCGGCGCTCGTATTCGACGGCTCGCTCACTAATCGTCGCTGGATCGAGACGTTCCGCCCGATGATGACTTCGGCGTGGATCAGCCCGGATGACGAGGTGCTTGCTCACTCGGTGCCGGCAGATGACGGGCCCACCATCCGTGTCGAGCGCCTTTCGGACGGCTCCATCGTCGCCGACGTAAATCTTGAGCTTATCGGCAACGACGCCATTCACGTTCTCAACGATGGATTGCTTCATCTGGCGCCGGATCGACTCGACCGCATCACGTGGGACGGCACCGGCGGGGAAGAGATCGAACCGATGGTCACCTTCGACGTGCCGCTGGACATGCCGGTTCTCGTCCAAACCATAGACCCTGGGATTGTCATCGCCGGCGGACCCGATCCAACCGGCGAGAGTGTCGGCTACCTCATCGACACCGCATCGGGCGAGACCATAAGCATGCCAGGCATGCTCTTGATGCCCTTCGTCCACGCGCAGTACGCCGACGGATTGCCGATCGGCTACGTGCTGGTCGTCATGCCGAACCCCGATCCGTCGGAATCGACCCTCCAGATGTACGACGTCACCACCGGTCAGCCGGTGCTCATCAGCGATCCGGTCGACATCGCGGCTCAGGAGCTGGCGATGGCTCCGGCCGCGCTGCGCGGCGACATCGGCTTCGTGTTCTTGCCCGATGGCCGAACCGTCATCCTCGAAGCGGAACGTGGTGAAGCGTCCGTCGTCGAGGCGCCCGCGGACGGTGGTGGGTGGTCCTACTACGTCTCGCCGAGCCCGTCCGGCGATGCGCTCGTCATGGCGCGCTCGGCGGACGATGCCTACATCCGTCAGACGGTGCCGGGTGCCGAATGGACGAAGGTCACGGCGGGCGACTTCACCACATTCATTCCTGGCAGTGACGTGCTGCCATGACAATGATGAGCACGACCCAGCGGTCATGGCAGCGATCATGACGATGATCATGATGATGACCGCGACGACGATCCGGGAGGCAGCGACGATGAGGGCAAGGTGGCGCCACTGGGCACGGTCCCGCCCGGATCGGCCGAGGTCCGCATCGTCGACGATGACGCCGACGCCTTTCAGCTCGGCACGATCACGGTCGATCTTGGCGGGCAGGTGACCTTCGTCAATCTCGACGACGACCTTCACACCGCCACTGGCGCCGGCTTCGACACTGGAAATATCGATCCCGGGGCGATCGACGGCGGCGCCAGCGGCAGCCACACGTTCGACGCTCCGGGCGCCGTCGCCTACTTCTGTGCCTTCCATCCCAACATGACCGGCACCGTGATCGTCACCTGACCAAACCTGCGCCGGTCTTGCATGCGGGCACGTCGCTGCGGCAGCCAGGAGGGGCCTCCGTCCGCTGTCTGGTGACGACCGTACCCCCAATCACGTGGTTCTACGCATGACATTCCAGCCGCACATCGTGGATGCTGGTAGGCAGGATCCCTCAGGGGTATGCGGCACACGACGCCTGAACCAGGCGAATGCGTGGACGCTTCGCACCCAATCGGGATTTGCCGGTGCGATTCCCGCGGTGGTTCATCACGCGCGCCGCGGTTTCGGGTGTACAGTGGGTTTCAGGATTCACCGGGGCCCAGACCCACATTCCTCGTCACCAGAAAGCAGGCGACTATGCCCTCATCACCGCGCCTCGGGCGCACCCTCTCGCGTCGTGCCGTCGTCGGGACCGGTCTCGTCGGGATCGCCGCCAGTCCTCTCATCGCCGGGGCTCCCGGCGCGCTGGCCCGGCAGGGAGCCACGCCGGCGGCCGCGGAAGTCGGTATCGACCAGGCCCTCGACGCGCTCGACGGTCTCGTTGCCGACGCGATGGAGCGTACCGGGGTGCCCGGCGTCGCCCTCGCGGTCGTCTATCAGGATGAGGCGGTCGCCACCCGCGGATACGGCGTCACCAGCACCGAGACCGGCACCCAGGTCGATGTCGACACCATCTTCCAGCTCGCCTCGCTCTCCAAGCCAATCGCCTCCACCATCGTCGCCGGCGTC
>CAZVAA010000344.1:0-2671 GCA_964624125.1 uncultured Sphaerobacteraceae bacterium
TGAACGTAGGCAGGATGAACAGATAGCCAATCCGCTCGTTTGACCGGCTCATAAACCGTTGCCGGAAGGGTTTCCGACGCCGGGCGAGTTCAAGCGAGGTCACGTTACCCGCCTGCAACATATCGGACATGGTGAGGGCTCCTCGGGCACCTGGTGCGCATGCGCCCCCGGTGCCCGGTCTCGTGTCCACCACAGAGCATTGCGGCGATGCGGGCCCCGGAGGGCTCTCCACCAACTTCCCTAGAGTTCCCGATCGATTTCCTCAATCGTCCGGGCGACTTCATCCTCGACCGACGAACCGTTCAGGATTCTCTCCATCATCGAGGTCAGGCGCTCATCGATCATGAACCCATTGGGGTGCGTGGCACCGACCGAGGGTCGGCCGTTCGGAATCTCATCGATGAAGGCCTGTTCGATTTCGGGCAGGGCCGAGACCTCGACAGCCGCTTCGGCCGACTCCTGGATGCCCGAGATCGCGATGCCGGTCAGCACCTTGGTGTCCTGGTATTCGGGCGAGGTGGCCGCCTCAACGAACTTGCAGGCGGCTTCGAGCTTGGCACCCTCAAGCGAGGAGTTGATGACAAAGGACGACTCCCAGATCACCGTCTCCGCGTTAATCTTTTTCGGTTGCCCGACGACCGCAACGCGTTCCGGCCTGTATTCCGGACTTGCCTGAAGCCCAACCAGCTCCCAGTGCCCCCGGTCATACATCGCAAATTCGCCCTTCAGGAATCGGTCGGTGAACGGGCCAGACTGATTCAATTGATCCATGGAGTTGGGCGTCGGGGAAACACCATGCACCAGCAGGAGATCGGCATGCCACTGGATGGCTTCAATGGTCTCAGGAGAATCGAGATATCCCTTCGTAGTGGTACCATCAGGGGAGATGACATCACCACCATTTTCCCAGACCCGATATAGCCAATCCGCGTAGTACTGGCGGGAGCGGTAACCCCATTGAACGACATTATCCGCATCGAAGTTGGGATCGTTGCGATTGCGTCCCTCGCTGTCTAGCGTCATCAACTTCGCCGTTTCGAGCAGGTCGTCCCAGGTCCACCCCGGCTGCGGCACATCGACGCCGGTCTTCTCGAAAACTTCGGGGTTGTAATAGATCATCACGGGCGTGAAATCGTTAGGTACGCCATAGATGGAGCCGTCGTCGCGCTTGTGGAGCTCCAGGACATTGGGCCAGAAGCGATCGAGGTCGAACTCGGGGACCAACTCGACCGCCTGACGCATGTCGAGCACACTGCCATTCGCGATGAGCGGCGCCAATGATGCGCTGTCCTGCGCCCAGACATCCGGTGCCGTGCCGGTCGCCAGGTCAACGAGCAATTGGGTGTCGAATTCCGGAGGGGTTTCCAGGGCATCGATGGTGATGCCGGGATTGGCCTCCTGGAAATTCGCAAGGAACTCCTGATAGGCCTCGTCGAGCGGGATTCCCTGCTCTTCCGGCGCAACACGGAAGCCGACGACGCGCAGCTCAACGTCCTCCTGCGCCATCGCGGGCTGGTTGGTCAGCACGGTGGCGATACCAGCTCCCGCTGCCACCTGTATCAACTGACGCCGTGAAAATCTTGGATCAATCGTTCTCATACCAGCCTCCCTGGCCTGCATCACGGACTCACGAACCGGTTGCACGGTCGTTCCCAGGCACCTCCTCCTTTATAGATCGGGTTTCCGTCGAATCGGGAAGCTCCTGAAAGTGGAGCTCCTCCTCCAATACGCGCAGGATGTTCAGCGTCGCCTCGCGAGCGGCATCGGGATCGTGGTTTTCGATGGCGTTCACCAGGTCCAGGTGGTAGATGATGCCCCGCCTGGCGAATCCCGGCTCCTGGACAGGGTTTTCCCAGAACCGTCGGAACGAGTGATGAATTGAATCGATAATCTGTAAAAAGAGAGGATTGCCAGTGGCATGATAAACAGCCCGGTGAAAGGCCCAGTCTTCGTCAGGCGCATCGTCCTTTTCGGTGTATGCCGCCTCGACATCCGCCAGCAGCGCGCGAAGTTTCCGGACCGTTTCCGGCGTCGCACGGACGGCCGCGAGAGCGGCGGCCTCCGGCTCGAGCGCGCGGCGAATTTCAAAGGTCGATCGCAACGAAGCGATATCCACGCCAATGTGCAACACCATGAGATGAGCGTCTTGTGGAATCTCCCGGGCGAGGAACGTCCCCCGGCCATTCTTCCGGGTGATGTACCCCAGTGCGAGCCATCGCTGCAGCGCCTCTCGCACCAGCGCGCGGCTCACCCCGAGTTGGCTCGCGATATCGCGTTCCGGCGGAAGCCGGTCGCCAACGGCGAGATGTGCGTCATTGACGAACGACGCCAGTGACTCGAGCACGCGGCCCGGTAGCGTTTGCGGCGTGAGCGGCTTCAAGCGCATCGCTCCTGCGGTATTGATAGACGACGATCACGTTTGCCGGTCGAACATTGTCACATCGTTGGTCGAACTGTCAGACCAATCTAGAGTTGATGAATATGGCTGTCAATACCCGGTTTCAATCTGGATCGGCGGCCCCGAATCTCTCGCAACCTTCACGGACGGATGCTAGGTAACTCGATCGCACGCCAATCCAGGGCTCAACGAAGCTTCATACTCGCCAAATTGGGCATGCTCGGGTAGCATGGTTGTTGGCGCCGCTGGGGTTGTGCGGGCGCTACCCCTCGA
>CAZVAA010000345.1:0-2657 GCA_964624125.1 uncultured Sphaerobacteraceae bacterium
ACCCGACCGACATCATCGAGCCGAGGCGGAGGATCAGCAGGAGCACGATGATCGAGCGGATGCCAGGGAGCGTGATGGAGATCAGGCGCTGAAACCCGTTGGCGCCGTCGATGACCGCGGCTTCATATAGCTGGACATCGATCTTGGTCAGCGCGGCGAGGAAGATGATCGTCCCCCAGCCGGCTTCTTTCCAGATGCTTTGGGCCACCACCAGGAAATAGAAGATATCCGGGTTGCTCATGATGTTGATCCGGTCGAAGCCGAAGCTCATCAGGAGCTGGTTGAAGAAGCCCGTGCCCCCGAACACCTGCTGCCACATCGCGATCACGATCGTCCAGCCAAGGAAGTGGGGGAGGTAGACGATGCTCTGGATCGTTCGCTTCACCCGCGTGCTGATGATGCTGTGGAGCAGCAGTGCCAGCAACAGTGGCGCGGGGAATGCAAAGATGAGTTGCAGCCCCTCAATAATGAGGGTGTTCTTGAGCGCCCGCAGGAAGTCGGGGTCGCTGACCATCTTCCGGAAATTCTCCAGCCCCACCCACGGGCTGTCGAGGATGCCGATGAAGACGGAATAATCCTTGAAGGCAATGACGTTGCCGAGGATAGGGAAGTAATGGAAGACGGTGAACCAGAGCAGGCCCGGCAGCATGAACAGGTAGACGGCCTTGTTTGCCCACATGCGCCGCCAGAGACTGGGACCTCCGTCCAGTCGCGGCCCCTCACGCTGTGCCGGGCCGTTCGCGGTTATAGATGACATGAAAACACTTCTCCGAACCCCTGTCAGACGATGGCGCACTGGTCGGACGCAGCCCGACCGGAATGGTACACCAGTTCCCTGGCGCAGCTATCCGGCAGATCGATGCCCGATTGCTGCCCCGTGTATGTAGCGAGAGCGTATGCCGGAACCACTCACGATCTACACCATAGGACACTCGACGCGGCCCATCGAGGACTTTATCGGCTTGCTGCGGCACAACGGCGTGCAGACGCTGGTCGATATCCGCACGGTGCCGAAATCCCGCCACAATCCGCAGTACTGGCACGATGCCCTGGCCACGAGCCTTGAAGATGCCGGGATCGCCTATCGCCACCTGTCCGGCCTCGGGGGATTGCGCAAGACCTCGCCGGATTCCATCAACACGGCGTGGCGCAACATGTCGTTTCGGGGCTACGCGGACTACATGCAGACAGACGAATTCCGCGTCGCGCTCGAGGAGTTGATCGCGATCGCGGAGGAATCGACTACCGCGATTATGTGCTCGGAAGCCGTGCCGTGGCGCTGCCATCGCTCGCTGGTGGGCGATGCGCTGCTGGTGCGGGGGATCGAGGTGATCGACATCATGAGCGAGACGAGCAACCGTCCGGAGAAGGTGACGGCATGGGCGCACGTCGACGGGACCACCGTGACGTATCCCGGGGAGGATGACGAAGCGGAGTGAGGCGGTGCGCGTTCGTTGCGCCCCACTACTCCGATCGTCCTACATGTCGTCCTCGAGATCGGGCTCGGGAAGGGTGCCACTGGAGGCGCGGTAGGCTTCCTCGATCTCACGGCGCAGCGGCGGCAGGGCCTCGACGATCACGGTCAGGCCGGATCGCATCTGGGCGACCTGTTTCGGGTTGGCCGCCCCGTTCTGGACCACCGGGTAAACGCGATCCGTCAACGCCTCGCGGAAGGTGGCGATGAACCGTTCGATGCGGTCGGCCAGGTCGGGGTCGAGCACGATCCGGTCCTGGTTGAACGTCTCCCCGAAGCTGAAGGCGCGCTCCCCGACATCGCCCCAGTTGGACCACTCCAGCGTGTCCTCGAAGAACTCTTCCGGTACCCGGAGGGGCTCGCCGGGCAGCAGCATCGGGTTGATGACCGCAGCAAGTGCCGCCTCGACCTGGGCGAGCTGGCCGTAGAGATTCGCGAGCGAGGTTGCCCGTCGCTGGCCCCAGGGGCTGTCCGCGAGCCGCGCCGAGCGGAGCTCGGACTGCATGCGGGCGAGCTTCTTGCCCGTTCGCGATTCGACCTCCTGCACCGACTTGCCGATCTCGTCGGGGAGGTGCCTGGTCGACGACAGGTCTTCCTCCATGCGTGTCAGGCGGGCATCGAAATCCCGTGTCTGGCCCACGGCGCGACTGAGCTCGCCGTGGAACTCCTCCCGCAGGGACCGGAGCAGTTCATCGTTGAGGGCCAGCCCCATGTCGGCGGGGTCCGGCTGCTCCACGCCGCGCGACCACGCGGTGGCGCTGAAGCGGCTGGCGTTCTCCGACGGCTTCGGCATGATCCGTCGCACCGAGCGTGGTCCGGTGAGCCAGAGCCGGGCGTTCTCCCATCCCGTTTCGCGGATGAAGAAGTAGCCCGCGCCGCCGAAGAGGACGATCAGGACGATCAGGACAATGACGGTAATAAAGGTATCCATACGTGGGTGAGCGCTTTCCCGGCACGAGACGTGTAGCACCAAAGATCGGTATCGTTCCTTACCCGTCGAGTATAGGGGTTCGGCGTGCCTGCCGGGTTACGTTTCGGTGTCATGATGCCGGTGATACACTCGGAGCCATTGCAGGGCAACTCAGCGCGTACTCCCCATCACGGTTTCAAAGGAGCATCTTCCCATGGCGATCTTCCGCCGGTCGGTCCCTTCCACTCCCTCAGTGGCCACCTTGCCCCCGAT
>CAZVAA010000346.1:0-2592 GCA_964624125.1 uncultured Sphaerobacteraceae bacterium
TCCTCATCCAGGCCGATGTTGGCTGGGATGTCAGTCAGCAACTCGTCCAGGAACTCCAGGACCGCGTCCGCGAAGAGCGCATCCAGAACCCGGCTGACGCTCGCGAGATCCTTCGGCTCGAGATGACCAGCCTTCTAGAGCTGGCGACCCAAAACCGCAAGGTGAAGATTCTCCAGCGCGGCGTTCCATGGGTCATCCTCGTCGTCGGCGTCAATGGCACCGGCAAGACAACTTCAATCGCCAAGCTGGTGAAATATCACCAGGGCTTCGGCCGCTCGGTGATGCTGGCGGCAGGAGATACCTTCCGTGCGGCAGCGATCGACCAGCTCAAGGTGTGGGGCGACCGACTCGACGTTCCCGTGGTCGCGCACCAGCAGAACGCCGACCCGGGTGCTGTCGTATTCGACGCCATGCAAGCGGCGCACAATCGCAACGCAGATGTCCTGATCATCGATACCGCCGGTCGCTTGCACACCAAATTCAACCTCATGGCAGAGCTGTCCAAGCTGACCAAGATCATCAAACGTCATGTGCCGGACGCTCCCCAGGAAGTCCTGCTGGTGATCGACGCCACAACCGGCCAGAACGGGCTCGTCCAGGCGGCTGAGTTCACCAAGTCGACCAACGTCACCGATATCTTCATCTCCAAGCTTGACGGCACATCCCGCGGGGGTATTGCCTTTTCGATCGCCAAGGAGCTTGGCACCCCGATCTCCTACATCGGCACCGGCGAATCCGCGGACGATATGGCCGAGTTCCGACCCGACACCTACGTCGATTCGTTGTTCTTCGGTGAAGGCGAGGGCCTGTAAACCATGTTTGAGACACTTTCAGATCGCCTAAACGAGACATTCGGCAAGCTCGGCCGCGGCGGCAAGCTGACCGAAGCGGACGTCGACTCCGCGATGCGCGATGTGCGCCGCGCCCTGCTCGAGGCGGACGTCAACTTCAAGGTCACCAAGGACTTCGTGTCCGCCGTCAAGGAGCGTGCCCAGGGCCAGGACGTCATGCAGTCGCTGACGCCGGCCCAGACGGTAATCGGTATCGTCAACGAGGAGCTGATCCGAATCCTTGGCGAGGAGCAGGCTCCCCTGCTCCAGCCGGATCGTCCGCCGCAGATCATCATGATGGTCGGTCTCCAGGGGTCCGGTAAGACGACCCATTCCGGCAAACTCGCCCTGCACCTGCGGAAGGGCGGCCGCAATCCACTTCTCGTCGCAGCCGACACCCAGCGGCCGGCAGCGGTCAACCAGCTCCAGTCGCTCGGCAAGCAGGTCGACATCCCGGTATACGAGGAAGGCACCAAACCCTCACCGGTCGATATCGCGAAGAACGCCGTGCGCTTCGCCCAGGAGCGCGGGTTCAATCCCGTTATCATCGACACCGCGGGTCGTCTCCAGATCGATGAGCGCCTGATGCAGGAACTTGTCGATATCAAGAATGCGGTCAACCCGACCGAGATCCTGCTCGTCGCGGACGCCATGACCGGCCAGGAAGCCGTCGGCGTTGCCCAGACGTTCTACGACCGGCTCGATGTGACGGGTCTTGTCCTGACAAAGATGGACGGCGACGCCCGAGGTGGCGCGGCGCTCTCGATCCGGACCGTCACCGGTGTGCCGATCAAGTTCATCGGCACCGGCGAGAAGCTGGATGCGCTCGAACCCTTCTATCCGGACCGTCTTGCCGGCCGAATCCTCGGCATGGGCGACGTGCTCTCACTGATCGAGCGCGCGCAGGAACAGACCGACGAGGAGGACGCCGAGCGCATGCAGAACCGCATGCTCAAGGGGCAGTTCGACCTCGAGGACTTCCTCGACCAACTCCAGAAGATCAAGAAGATGGGGCCGCTCAACCAGCTCCTGGAGATGATTCCCGGTGTCGGTCAGCAGCTTCGCGAGGCGAAGACGCAGATCTCCGACGACGACTACAAGCAGATCGAGGCCATCATCCAGGGCATGACGCCGTGGGAGCGCCAGCATCCCGAGCAGATCAACCATTCCCGCCGGCGCCGCATCGCGGCCGGCAGTGGCGTGAGCCGGCAGGAGGTCAACCGCCTCCTCACCCAGTTCAAGGAAATGCAGAAGATGATGGGCCAGTTCGGGAAGATGTCCAAGAGTGGCAAGATGCCGAAGAACCTCAAGGGAATGAAGGGCATGCCGAACCTGCCGTTCGACATCTAGGGCCCCGCGCAGACTCTCAAGGGCGGTCAGCCTGCGGCTCGCCGCCCATTGGCCCCTGACGCGCAAACGGCACGTCCAGGGCCGATCTTCCCTGGACTCACAACTCCCGAAAGGCTTCCATGAACCAGTCCTCCACGAAACCCGGCGATCGATTCGGTGGCGACGACCGGATTACGCCCGCGATGGAGGACTACCTGAAGGCCATCTACACCATTGAGCAGGAAGCCGACGCCGTGACGACGCAACGGCTCGCCGCCGAGTTGGGCTTCAGTGGCGCCTCGGTCACCAATATGGTGAAGCGACTCAACGATCTCAACCTGCTCGTCCACCTCCCCTATCGCGGCGTCAGCCTCACGCCAGCGGGAACCGCAGTCGCCCTCGAAGTGATCCGCCACCACCGCCTGCTGGAGCT
>CAZVAA010000347.1:0-2591 GCA_964624125.1 uncultured Sphaerobacteraceae bacterium
GGCCGCGCCATCGTCCGTAACGCCGACGTCTTCCTGATGGACGAGCCGCTGTCGAACCTCGACGCCAAGCTGCGCGTCCAGACGCGCGCCGAGCTCGTCAAGCTGCACGATCGCGTCCGCACGACGACGATCTACGTGACCCACGACCAGACCGAGGCCATGACGATGGGCGACCGCATCGCCGTCATGAGCCTGGGCGTGCTCCAGCAGCTCGACACCCCGCAGAATCTCTACGACACCCCGAACAACAAGTTCGTGGCGGGGTTCATGGGCTCGCCGGCGATGAACTTCCTCGACGTCTCGCTCGAGAACGCCGAAGGCAAGCTCTTCGCGGTCACCCCCGGATTCCGGATGCAGATCGTCGACGAGAAGGCGCAGGCCCTCCAGAGCTACGTCGGCAAGACGGTCACCATGGGTATCCGCCCCGAGCACATCAGCATCCCGCAGCGGCTGGATGACAGCGTGCCGGACGCCGCAAAGATCCCGGTCACGGTCGACGTCGTCGAGCTTCTCGGTAACGAGATCTTCGTCTACCTGACCAACCGCGGATCCACGCTGACGGCTCGCATGGATCCGGACATCAAGCTCGAGCGCGGCCAGGAGATCCAGGTTGCCGCCGAGCCGAGCAAGCTGCACTTCTTCGACCCGGAGACCGAGCTGGCCATCCGGTAAGCGATCGCTTGCACGAAGCAGGGAACAGGAAAGCGGGCCGGGCAATATTGCCCGGCCCGCTTTGTCATATCCGGAACGTCAACCAATGCGCCCCCGGATACAAAAACCCCACCTGCCCGGACGGCTGGATGGGGGAAGATCAGTCCGGGTCAGGTGGGATGAGAAGGGAGGGAGATCGGTCCGCGTCTGGTTGACGGCTGGGTCGCGATGCGCGGACCAGGTCTGGTTGTCAGGGGGTTAGGCTACCCCCGCCGGCGATCAGGGTCGCAATGTCCGAGTAAAGCGATGATCACCGGCAGGGATTACCGGCCTACAGGCAACGATGTGCGTGGGATGGTAGGCCGGGCCAAGACATCCGGGCGACGACGGGAGGGAAAGGGCTCTCGGGACCGCCGCCCGGGGTGTCGTCAGGAATTACTCGGCGGATTCCTCCGCCTTATCGGCGATCTGGGTCGCCCCGCCGACCTTCACCTTGATCTGGCGCGGCTTCTCGCTCTCCGCCTTCGGCAGGATGAGCCGCAACATGCCGTTATCAAAGGTGGCTTCGGCGCGGTTCGCATCGAGCTCCGTCGGCAGCGACAGGGTGCGCTCGAACGTGCCATGCGGCAGCTCGTGCAGGTACCAGGTCGCGCCCTTCGCGTCCTCGGACTCCGCCACATTCGGCATCGAGCCCGACAACGTCAGCACGTTCTTCTCGATCGAAATCTGGATGTCATCGGCGTTCATGCCTGGAACCGCCGCCAGGACCACGACCTCGTTCTCGGTCGCATAGACGTCCAGGGGCATCAGGCTCTGCTGCCGGTCGCCATTGCTGCCAAAGCCCGGAACGAAGCTCTCGTTGAAGAGCCGGTCCATCGCGCTCCGCAGGCTGACCATGTCACCGGCGATCGAAGAAACTGGAAATCGGGTTGCCATGATTACATTCCTCCTTTTTGTACTGGGTCCGGGCAGGAAGACCGTCGCCCGGAATCGTTATCAATGCCTCAGTGAGTGATCCTCGTTGATCAACCTCACCGCTTCACCTATAGTATAGTACTTGATACGAATCATGTCAAGTATAGACATACAGGGATTATCCGTGATCTCTATCGCATGTATGAGACAGGGGACGCAAAAGGGGCCGGATCGAACGATCCGGCCCCGTCTCTCTCGTGACGTTTATCGCTGTGCCAGCTCATATTCCGGCATCGGCAGGAACTCCGGAGAGCGGTCTCGCGTCCGCTTCAGCTCATAGAGTCCATCCGTCGTCGCGACGATGCTCAGTCCGTCCCAGAGCCGCCCGGCTTCCTCACCGGTCGGCGGTGGAACAACCACCGGGCCGAAGAACGCCGACGTACCGCCATCCGGCTTCGGGAAGTGGACCACCGGCGTGCCCACCTCCTGGCCCACGGCGTCCATACCGGCGTGGTGGCTTTCGCGCAGGGGCGCATCCAGCGACGTATCGTCAGCCTTGTCGGCCAGCGCCGGATCCAGGCCGACCTTCTCGAGCACCTGCCGGAACAACTCGGGGCCGAATTCCTGCTTGTTGTTGTGGCGCGCTGCCGCAAGTGCGAGATAGGTGTCCCGAAGGCCCTGCTTCCCGTGCGCCTGCTCCACGGCGATCAGGAGCCGGACCGGCCCCCAGTTGCGCGCGAGCATGGCCTTGTAGTCCTCCGCCAGCTCGTCCCGTCCTTCGTTGAGGACGGAGAGGCTCATCACGTTGAAGCGCGCCTCGATGTCACGAACCTTTTCCACCTCCAGCATCCACTGCGCCGTCATCCAGGCGTATGGACATGCTGGGTCAACCCAGATATCTACATGCTGTGCCATATCGTATTCACTGAATCCTTTCTGTTCCCGGCCTCCTGGCCGGACAAGATCCCTATTGCAATTTACTTACCAGAAGTTACCTGCTTCGGGCAAGTGGCATTGACGAGCCC
>CAZVAA010000348.1:0-2591 GCA_964624125.1 uncultured Sphaerobacteraceae bacterium
TGGTGCGGGACGACACGAAGCTCATCGTTATCAATTCACCCCACAATCCGACCGGCGCGATGCTCGATGCCGACCAACTGCAGCAGGTGATCGCCATTGCGGACCGAGTCGGCGCGTGGATCCTGTCCGATGAGGCATATCGATGGCTTGAGCATCCCGGTGGCGCGAAGTTGCCTGCACCGTTGCACGACTCATATGATCGTGCGATCAGCGTCGGCACCGTGTCCAAACCGTTTGGCGTCCCGGGACTACGGATCGGGTGGTTCGCCGCCAACTCGGAGATTGCCGCCAGGGCGTGGTCCATCCGCGACTATGTTTCCCTCAGTCCCGCCAAGATGAGCGACATGATTGCCAGGGTCGTAATCGACGAACGCGAGCACATCGTGCCCCGCAACGACCAAATCATCACGGAAAATCTCGCCACCGCGAATGACTTCTTCGAACGGAATGCGGACCTCGTCTCGTGGACGCCTCCTCGCGCCGGATTGCTGGCGATGCTCAGGTACAACCTTGATATCCCGTCGAAGGAGCTTTCTGATCGCCTTGCGTCGGAAGTCCGGGTCATGCTCGCACCGGGCTCGTCCTTCGGCATTGAACACCATCTACGCATTGGTATTGGCCAGCGCCAGGATATCTTCGCCGAGGGCCTGCGCCGCACCGAGCGTTTCATGCGCTTGCTCCAATAGCTTGCAGCACGACAAAGCCCGGCACCGTAGTGGTGCCGGGCTTTGTCGTGGCGTCGATGATCGCTACGTCGGCCGATTGCCGGTCGACTCGTCATCGACGACGATCGTGCGCCCCTGCTCACGCATGAACAGCGTCGGATAGTACTCGCCGAGGGCTCCCTTACCAGACGAGCCACTGGCCTTCCAACCTCCGAAGGGGTTGCTTCCGGGCCATGCGCCGGTCGTCGCTCCGCCCTTCCGGTTCGCGTAAATGACCCCCGCCTCGATGTTGTCGAAGAAGGTGTTGATCTCGTCCTCATCTTCCGAGAATATGCCCGCCGTCAGGCCATACTCCACGTCGTTGGACTCCTCGATCGCCTGCTCCAGTGATTCGACGGGTGCAACCGCGATGAACGGGAGGAACAGCTCACGCCTGAACAGCTCGTGATCCAGCGGGAGGCCTTCCACGATCGCAGGGGAAACGAACGTGCCGTTGTCGAAACCCTCACCTGTGGGGCGATCGCCTCCAAACCTGAAGGTGCCGCCATCCCGCTTCGCGATTTCGACCGCTTCCTCATACCGCTGCACGGCTCGCTCGTCGATCACCGGCCCCACAAAAACATCACGGTCCGTCGGATCGCCCACCTTCAGCTCCGACGTGCGCTTGACGAGCCGGTCGACGAATTCGTCGTAGATCGACGCATCAATATAGGCGCGCGAGCACGCCGAGCATTTCTGGCCTGACGCCCCGAACGCGGAACGCGCAATGCCTTCGACCGCCTTGTCCAGATCAGCGTTCTTCGTCACGATCGTCGGATTCTTGCCGCCCATCTCGGTGATGATCGGCTTCGGATAGATCGTGCTGAAGGAATTGTGCAGCTCCATGCCGGTCTCCTTGGATCCGGTGAAGACCGCGCCATCAATCCCCTCGTGATGGATGAGATAGTCGCCGACCTCCTCACCGCCCCCGGTCACGAACTGCAATGCTCCGGCAGGTACGCCGGCATCGAGCAATGCCCGCGCAAGCTCATAGCCCGAGAATGCTGTCGCGCTCGCCGGCTTGAACACCACCGTGTTGCCGGTCACCAGCGCCGCGCCAATCGGTCCCGCGGCCAGCGCGTTCGGGAAGTTGAACGGGGCCATGATCGCCCAGACGCCGTAGGGCCGAAGCACGGAGACGTTCCGCTCGCGAGGATCCTCGCTACCCATCTTCATCTCGTACGCGTCGTTCTTCTCGAAGACCGTCGCGTAGTATTCGAGCAGGTCGGCGCCCTCTTCCACCTCGCCGATGGATTCGGTTCGGGATTTCCCCGCCTCATGGATCATGATCGCCGCCATCCGGAACTTGCGCTCCCGAACCTTGTCAGCGGCGGCCTTGACGATACGCACACGCTCCTGCCACGGAGTGCGTCGCCACTCGGGCTGGAACGCCCGTGCGGTCGCAACCGCGTCATCGACGTCCTGCCTCGTCGCCTTCGCGAACCTTCCCAACACGCGAGTGGTATTCGCGGGCGCGACGACATCGAATGTCGACTCGCCTGACCGGTCCTCCCCGTTGATGATGAGCGGGTACGTCTGTCCGAAGTCCTGCTCCACCGCTGCGAGCGATTCGTCAAACCGGTCGTGCATCGCCTCGATTTCTTCGGGCGTCGACATGTACGTGATCTTCGGGTCAGCAGTCGTCATCGTATGTCCCTTCCATTACTGTGCGTCCAGGTAATCGCCGTTGATTTCCGTGATCTCGATCTTGTTGCCGAACGGGTCGCGGAATGAGAAGCGCGGCCGGAATGCGATTTCCGGCTCCTGCCCGATCTCGACTCCCGCCTCTTCCAGCCGAGACCGCATCTCCTGCAGATCATCGACGACCAGGCAGAGGTGCTGCCCGTTCAGATTCGGCTCAAAGTCATCCTGTACCAGCAGATGCAA
>CAZVAA010000349.1:0-2559 GCA_964624125.1 uncultured Sphaerobacteraceae bacterium
CACGTGCCTGACCGCCGGAAACCCCGGAAGCTGTCCAAGGAAGGAAATACCTGACGATGCAAAACGGCCATAACCCACAAGAGGGTCTTGAAACAACGACGGGTTCAACGCTCGTGATGGGCGCGGGGCCCGCCGGGCTGTGCTCGGCCTATGTGCTGAGCAAGGCAGGCGCCCCGGTGACGGTCGTTGAGTCGGCTCCATTTGTCGGCGGTCTTGCGCGCACGATCCGCCGTGAAACCGAGTTCGGTGAATTCAGGTTCGATATTGGTGGTCACCGCTGGTTCACCAAGAATGACGAGCTCAACGCGCTCTTCCAGGAAGTCGTCGCCGACGAGCTGCTTTGGGTGAACCGCATCAGCCGGATCTATTTCGATGGCAAGTTCATTGATTATCCGCTGAAGTTCCAGAGTGCGCTCACCTCGATCGGCCCGGTCACCGCGGTGAAGGCGATCGTCGACTATGGCGTGTCCACGCTGAAGCGCCGCTTCACCGAGCAGGACCTGCGCACGATGGAGGATCGCTATATCGACCAGTATGGCGAGACCCTCTACAGCCTCTTTTTCAAGAACTACTCGGAGAAGCTCTGGGGTCGCCCGTGCGACCAGCTTAGCGGCGACTGGGTGAGCCAGCGCACCAAGGGTATGTCGCTGATGACGGCGATCAAGGACGCGGTTATCCCGTCCAAGGGCGCGGTCGTGAGCCTCATCGATGAGTTCATGTACCCGCGTGACGGCTTTGGCCGCTTCTCCGAGCGCATGGCCGACAGCATCGAGGCGGCGGGCAACAACATCCTGCTCAAGCACCCGGTTCGCAAGATCAAGCTCGACGGCAATCGCGTGAAGGGTCTCGAGATCCAGACGGAGAACGGCGTCGAGTTGATGGAAGCGGACAACTTCATCTCCTCGATCCCGATGACCGTGCTCTGCAAGATCACCGATCCGCCCGCGCCGGATGATGTGATTGAGGCGGCGAACTCGCTCGACTTCCGCGACATCATCACGGTCAACCTGATGTTCAAGAAGCGACAGGTCACCAACGACACGTGGCTCTATGTCCATGACAAGAACATCCTCTTCGGCCGGTTCCACGAGCCGAAGAACTGGAGCCCGGCGATGGTTCCGGGGGATGAGTACACGTCGTTGGTGGTGGAGTACTTCTGCAGCAAGGGCGACCACATTTGGGAAATGACCGATGAGCAGCTGGTCAACCAGACGGTGAAGCACCTGGTCGACGACCTGAAGTTCGTCAAGCCGGACGAGGTTATCGGCGGCTTCACCCTCCGTGCGACGAAGGCCTACCCGGTCTACGGCATGGGGTACGAAGAGTCGCTTGAGAAGATGAAGAACTACATCAACTCGATCGAGAACTTGCAGTTCATCGGTCGTGGTGGCTCCTTCCGCTACAACAATACGGACCACTCGATCGAGACCGGTCTTCTCGCCGCCAAGAATATCCTCGGTGAGCATCACGACCTCGATTCGGTCAATGCCGACGAGGAATACCACGAAATCAGGCGATCTCCGGAGCTGGAGCGCGCTCGCGCCGCTCGTTCCTAATGACGCCAGCGAGCCAGTCGCCTCGTGTGACTGGCTCGCCCCGTTAATCCCGATGGAGCAGGGGCCATGACGGACTCCGACCAGCATCCAGAGACGACCCGGGAGCACGAGGACGAGACCCAGGAAGACTACAGCGGCCGGATCCGGGTCGCGCTGTGGTTGCTCGTGTCCGTGGTCTTCGTTGGCTATCTCCTGATAGCACCAATCGAGATCCGGCTGTGGCAGTCGGGCCAGCTGACGTTCGTCGATCGTGATATCACCCACGTGTGGGCGTATTTCGGTGATCGATTGCCGGAAATGCCGTTCCCAACCCTGACCTCAATTCTGTTCTGGGGCTCGGTGGGCGTGATGATCCTGACCACGCTCATAGGGCTGTGGTACTTCTTGGTCGCCGATGATGGTGACTCCCGCGACGATGTGCCAGCGGGCGCTTCTGTCGCGACCCAACATGACTGACATCAAACAGAATGCTGTTGGACGGCGGCAGCGGGCTATCTGGCTCGTCGTGATGATCGCCCTGTGCGGCTGGGTTGCCTGGCGGCTTGGGGCGTTCAATCTTTCGAATTCGATCACCGTCAATGGGCAGGACGTCCGCGTTCCGGATGTCTTCGCCTGGGTGGATCATCCCTTCCACGCGACGCGTGCTCACCAATTGCTGGAGTCTCTCGCGTCCGGCGAGATCCTTCGGTGGGTCGGAAGCCACCAGGGCGGGTACCCCGTCGAGTTCTATCCCCTCGGGGTTGCGTGGTTCGACGTTCTCCTGTGGGCGTTGTTTCTCGGTACGCAGTCCATCGTCGCGCTTCATAAACTCGGTGTCATCCTCATCTTCCTGCTCCCGGCGGTGGCGTTCTGGATGCTTGCACGGGCCGACCGGATCCACCCCGGGGTGGCGGTGCTCGCTGCAGCGATCCATTTCGCCGTGCCAGGCACATGGCTAAACGGTGGGTACACGGAACTGGTGGGCTGGGGACTGGTGACAAACGTCGCCGGCGGCTCGCTCGCA
>CAZVAA010000350.1:0-2538 GCA_964624125.1 uncultured Sphaerobacteraceae bacterium
GTCGGCAAGGTCGACGAGATCGATCAGGACGTTGAAGGCCGAGTGGCCGCTCCCGACGACGAGCACGCGCTTGCCCGCGTAGCGCGCTCGCGCGGTCCCGAGCACATCCGGGATCCCGTAGGCGATGCGATCCGCTACCGCTCGCTCACCGATTGCCGGTCGCCCCGACGCTCCGAGCGGGTTGGGACGGGTCCAGGTGCCAGAGGCGTCGATCACCCCGCTGGCGAGGAGACCGTCTTCCTTGCCGTCGGCCGATTGCACGATGACGAGGAAGGGCACTTCTCCGCGTCCCGGGGATTTCATCTTGTCCATGCCGTCCCGCGTGACGGAGACGACCTCGGTCCCATACCGGATGCGGGAGCGCATTGCGGGCACCTCCGCCAGCGGTTCAAGGTAGCGCGTAGCCAGGTCATTCCCGGTCGGATAGCTCTCGGGATCGGGCTCCTGCCAACCGTGCGCGCGCAGCAAGTCGGCGGCTGCGCGGTCGATCGAGTAGCGCCAGGGTGAGAAGAAGCGGACGTGTCCCCACGCGCGCACGCTGGTTGCCGCGCCGGGTCCGCGCTCGAGGACGAGCGGCTCCAGGCCGCGTTCCAGCAGGTGCGCCGCTGCGGCCAGGCCGACCGGTCCGGCACCGATCACGACGATGGGGTGGTTGGATCGGTTCATGAATGACTCCAGACATTGATGGTTATCTATATCTCGCGGCAAAAAAGAGAGATCACCGCGCGCCAGGGACAAGTGCTGCCCCGGCAAACCCCTGCGTGACCGACTGAAGGGCCTCCAGGCCTTCGGGGTCGACCGCGTAATACGCCCATACACCGCGCCGTTCCGCCGTGATCAATCCGGCGGCGCGAAGCACCTTGAGATGGTGCGCGATGGTTGGCTGGCGGAGGTCGAACTGGTCAACGATATCGCACGCACAGATCTCGCCGTCCTGCGCGGCGATGAGGCGGAAGATCGCGAAGCGCGATTCATCGCCCAGCGCCTTGAACATGCGGAGCGTGCGCTCCACCGCCGTCGCCGGCATCGCTTCCGGCACGATTGGGCCGGCGCAACAGGATTCGTTCTGGTCAACGCGTGTCATTCGTTCCATGACCGCATGATAGCGGAGAGATAGACGGTTGTCTATATCCCGGTCATCGACATCGGGAACCGTTCGTCATCCCCGGCGGGTGGAGATGGCGGTTACGTATACTTCGCCAGCTCCGGCAGGTATTTCTCCGCCTCGGGATCACCGAGCTCCCCGAGCAGGCCCGCGAAATCCAGCGGTTCCCGCTCGAACACCGGCTCGCCCTCGCGATACCAGTGCGACGGGTCGCGGTCCCACGCCAGCTCGATCCCGTTCATGTCCATGTCGTGCAGGTAAAGCGCCTCGTGCGTCCCGTGGTCGGATGCCCCGTCGATCTGCCACCCGTGGTCGAGCAGCCGCACCAGTGCCTGCGCGAGGTCTCGCCGCTCCGGGTAGTTGATCGCGAAATGAAACAGCCCGGTCGTGCCCGGCGCCGGCGGCTCGCCGCCCTTGCTCTCCCAGGTGTTCAGCCCGATGTGGTGGTGATAGCCCCCGGCGGAGAGGAACGCCGCCTGCTTCCCGTACCGGAAGACGATATCGAACCCCATCACCTCGTGGTAGAAGCGGATCGCGCTCTCGAGATCCCGCACCTTCAGGTGAATGTGCCCGATCCGCGTGCCAGCCGGGATCGAGTTCCCGGTTGCCTGCTGCCCGGATTCCTGCGTCGTCATGGAGCACCTCCGTGATGTGCGCGTCTTGTTGCCTCCATCATATCGGGAGGAGGGAAGGGGGTGACATATGTCATTCACCAGCCG
The DNA here is from genome assembly GCA_964624125.1 of uncultured Sphaerobacteraceae bacterium. Lineage (GTDB taxonomy): Bacteria > Chloroflexota > Chloroflexia > Thermomicrobiales > UBA6265 > UBA6265. The sequence goes on from CAZVAA010000350.1 coordinate 1,825, forward strand.
TGATCCGCGACACTACGCCGATTCGCCCGCCGCCGTCAGGATGGAACCAGATCGATCCGCCCTGAAGGAGGTAGCACCCATGACTGTGACGCACATAACCCCGCCCGTCGTCCAGATGACCAACGTGAGCAAGCGATTCGGCGAGCAGCACGCCCTGCACGATGTCTCGGTCCATGTCGACCCCGGCGAGGTCGTCGCCATTCTTGGCCCGAACGGCGCCGGCAAGACGACCGCGATCAGCATCATGCTCGGGATTCGCCAGCCCACCTCCGGCGAGGCGCGCATGTTCGGCATGAACCCGCGCGATCTTCGCGCCCGCAGCCGCTGCGGCGTGATGTTGCAGGACACCGGCCTGCCGTGGATCCTCAAGGTCGGCGAGCTGGTCGAGCTCTTCCGGAGCTACTACCCGGATCCGCTCCCCACCGAGGAGATCATGCAGATCGCCGGCATCGCGGGGATCGCCAATACCCGGGCCGGCGACCTCTCCGGCGGCCAGCGACAGCGACTCTCCTTTGCCCTCGCCATCTGCGGCAACCCGTCGCTCCTGTTCCTCGACGAGCCAACGGTTGGACTGGATACCGACTCGCGTCGCGCATTCTGGCGCGAGATGAAGCGCTACGCGGACAACGGCACCTCGATCGTGATGACCACCCATTACATGGAAGAGGCCGAGGCCCTGGCCAATCGCATCATCGTCATTCACAACGGCCGGGT
>CAZVAA010000351.1:0-2522 GCA_964624125.1 uncultured Sphaerobacteraceae bacterium
CATGAGCATCGACCGCTACCCGGCTGCCGCCGGTGGCGTGCGAATGGCGTCATGACCCTCCATACCCCGCCATACAGACGGTCTATGGTGTTCTATGGTGAAAACCCCGTAACGACGGGCTTTTTCGGGCGTGACCCGTTGGCGGTCTATGGAGCGATCGGTTGGCGGTCTATGGGGGTGCGGCATGGCTGATCCTCGATTCCGCCTGGTCGATTCCGAGACGCCGAAGCTCCGCTTTGGCCGTGCCACACCGGTCGCGGACATCACGCCTGAGCGCGTTCAGTTCTTCTGGCCGGGCCGTCTGGCAGCCGGGAAGCTGACGGTCATCGACGGCGACCCCGGACTCGGCAAGTCCACCATGACACTCGAGATTGCGGCGCGGTTCACGACTGGCGAGGCGCTCCCCGGCGGCGACATGATGCTGCCGCGGGGCGTGCTGGTGCTGTCCGCCGAGGATGGCGAGGGCGACACCATTCGCCCCCGACTCGAGGCGGCTGGCGCCAACCTGCGCAAGGTGTTCACCTTCAAGCTCTACGACGAAGACGAGAACGAACACCACCCGATCATCCCGGACGACCTGCCCGCGCTCGAGGCACAGGTTCAGGCGACGAACACCGGACTGATCATCATCGACCCGTTCGTGGCCTTCATGAATGGCGAGAAGAACGCCAACCGTGACCAGGACGTCCGGGCGGCACTCGCCCCGCTGGCGTCGATGGCGGAGCGCAACGACTGCGCCATCATCATCCTGCGGCACCTGAACAAATCGCTCGGCAGCTCGCCGCTGTATCGCGGTGGCGGGTCGATCGGCATCATCGGCGCGGCCCGGTTCGGGTTGATCGTCGCCAAAGACCCGGAAGACCCGTCCGGCCATCGTCGCATCCTCGCTCCGCAGAAGGTCAACATCGGCCCGGAACCTGCCGCGCTGGCCTACTGCCTCGAGAGCGTCCCGGACACCGACGTGGCCCGAATCAAGTGGCTCGGCGAGACGGACATCAGCACCGCGCATTTGCTCGACAGCGTGCAAAGCGATGCCGAGCGGTCAGCACGTGCCGAGGCAAGGGCATGGCTGGCGGACTTCCTCCGCGACGGCCCGGTGGCCGTGAAGGACATCAAACGCGAGGCACGACAGGACGGCATCAGCGACCGAACGCTCGAGCGCGTGAAGTCGGACCTTGGCATCGTCGCGAGGCGCGAGGGCTTCGGCAAGGGTGGCCGGTTCGTCTGGACCTACCCCGTCATTACCGGAGCCAAGCGAGAGACACCTGCCACGCCTGAGCGGCACGGCGACGTGACCGGCACGATGACGTCGATGGCCGACCCGGAATGGCCCGATGACACGCCATAGGCCGCCATACACCGCCACCATAGACCGCCAACAGTCGGGTATCGAAAAACCCTATGGAATCAACCAAAACGACCATACACACCATAGACCGCCCGTTTGGCGGGGAATGAACGAAGGGATGGCCCGAAATGGCTACTGCGGTCCCCGACAGAACAGCAGACGTAATTGTCCGATTCGATGAGGCAATGGCTCGAGCGAAGCGGGCAATCGGAGAAGCGAAGACGGCGGAACTGATGCGACAGGTCTACCGGCTGGGGGCCGACCTCAAGGCACATTCCGATGACCTGGTGAGCCGGCTCGAGAAGGGTGAGGCGTGGTTGCAGGCACATGGCGATGATGACCCACCACACCCGCAATGGCAACAGCGTGAGGATCAATGGTTGGCATGGCTCAAGGAATACGAGGCCGTCATGGACGCGCTCGAGCGTGGGAAGGCGGTGTTGTGATGGCCTCCATGACCCAATGCGCCTACCACCTCGAGGAGGCCCGACAGGCGATTGCCGTGGCGATCGACCATCTGCACAAGGCAGAGGCGCAGGATGTTGACATCGAGGTAGCGGGCCAGGTGTACGGCACCGCCCGAACGAACCTGCACCTCGTCGAGTTCTATTGCCTTGGCCTTGCGCAGAGTCGGCAGCCGGACCTCGACCGCGAGCGGGCAGCGATCGACAGAGGAGCGCAGCCATGACCGGGAAGATTTGCGGCGCCACCCCGAGAGCCAACCTCGACGTTGCGAGGCTCTGGGTTGAGTGGATCGGCCATAGACCGAAAGACAAGCGCCGGCAGTGGGGATACGTCTACCTCGCCGACATGGGCCATGACCGGTCGAGCGGCCAGCAGCTGTGGAAGATCGGCGTTTCCGTGAAGCCGTGGAAGCGGGTTCGGGAGGTTCGTGCAAAGAGCATCGTCGTGTCGCGTTGGGTCTACCGGCCATTCGCCCTGGAGGCTGCGCTGCATCGAACATTTCGCGTCTTGAGTCCTGGCGCCGATGACTTTATCGCGCGGTACGGGTTCGACGCATTCGAGCGCGGCCGGGCGTACATCGGGGGGCATCCCGGCGCCGTTGGATATTCGGTCAGCCCAACGATTGGAGAGGAGTTCGCACTCGACGTGTCTGACATCGAGTTCGTCCGACGGGCGCTGGACTTCTGGCAACTGATGAGCCCTGTTGACC
>CAZVAA010000352.1:0-2505 GCA_964624125.1 uncultured Sphaerobacteraceae bacterium
TCGGACTGTTCGACGAACTGCCGCTCGGGATAACGGAAGTGCTCGGCGATCGACGCCGGAGCTTTCTCCACCGGCGTGAAGAGATCGGTATAGATATCGCCCCAGGCGTCAGCGATCGGGTCTTCGATGCCCGTGCGGTAGAAGGTCGTCGAGCCGTCATAGGCATCGACCACGACTTTCACGCTGTTCCGGATGTAGTTGTTGCCGTCGTAACGCGTCGCCTGTGGGAAATCATCCGAGGTCGTGTACGCGTCCATGACCCAGTACAGGCGTCCATCGGCGATCACGAGGTACGGATCTTCGTCGTACTCGAGGAACGGCGCGATCTTCTGCGCCCGGTCGACGACATTCCGCTCCAGCACCAGCCGCGAATCCCCCGTCAACTGTCCGCTGATAAAGACGTTGCGGTCTCCCAGCGTCAGCGCGGCCAGGCCGCGAGTCACGGGGTTGCCGAGTCCGATCGACCCGTACACCTCGCCCTGGAATCCACGCTCCTCATCATCACCAGCCTCGACCAGTCCGGTCGTCTCCGTCTGGTCGGTGAAGAGGATGATCCACTGCAGGTCGGATTCCCCGAAGTAGAGTTCGGGCCGGTCAACCTGCAACTCCGGCGGCCCCTCCAACGGGATACCGCTCACGATGAACGGCGGCCATCCGTCAGCCGATACCTCGCTCACCGGGCTGACGACCACGCCGTACCCGTGGGTGTACACAAGGTGCGTATTCGTCCATGTCCTCCGGTTCTCCGCCAGCCCCTCAGGGTTCAGCTCACGCGCGCCGACAAGCACCTGCACCGGCTCACCGTCGATCGTGTACCTGTCGACGTCGATATCGGGGAACTCGTAGAAGGGCACGAACGTCTGGACCTGCTGCAGCACCGGTCCCACCACCCGATAGTCCCAGATGCGAACATTGTCCAACGGCGGCTCATCCGCTGACAGCTGCGACGGATCGATCTGCTCCTGACCGGTGACCTCGTAGGTCTGCACCTCGTCCAGCGCGAACCCGGCCCGCGTCATCTTGATATTGCGCTCGATGTACGTCTCCTCGCGCCGGAACTCGTTCGGCTCGACGAAGAAGCGCTGGACCGCCATTGGCAGCGTGGGCGTGATCAACACGGCGAGCACGAACCAGCCGCCAAGCAATCCGGCCAGCCACTTCGGGTTGCGGAGGATGAAGCCAGACAGGATGCCGATCGCGACCAGCGCCGATGCGAGCGCCATCAGCCAGTTCAACGGCCGCACGATATTGACGTCCGTGAATCCGGGCCCGATGACCACCCCGCGGGATGAATAGACCAGCTCAAAGGTATTGAGGACGTACCGCACCGCGATCACCAGCAGGATCGCGCTCACCAGCGCCGAGAGGTGGCGCAGCGCCACCATCGGCACATCGCCCCATGAGCGGAAGCGAATCCCGAGGCGGATCAGGTACACCACGCCGGTCGCGATGACCGTCACGATCAGGAGCGCCATCAGCCCGGTCTGGATACCCTGCAGCACCGGCAGCATGAAGATGTAGAACCCGGCATCCCGATTGAACGTCGGGTCCGAAACGCCAAATTCGCCGCCATGGAGCGCCAGCAGGATCTCCTGCCAGTGCTGCGTGCCGTAGTAACCGGCAACGATCGCCACCACCAGCGCGCCAAGGAGCGCCAGTCCGCGCAGCGCCGCGCGGCTGTACTGGCTGACGCGCCCCTCTGTCCCGACCTCACCCCTCGTGTTCCGGATCGCCAGCCGGACATTGACGTAGAAGATCAATGCGGAAACCAGCCCGATCCCGAAGAAGGAAACGACCTGGGCGACATAGTTCGTGACGATCACCGAGCGGTAACCGACGCTCCCGAACCAGAGCCAGTTGATCCAGAATGGCGCGGTCACGAACATCACGACGACGATCGCGAGGATCACCACCAGCGCGATCAGGGAGCGCTTTGTCGACGCCGAGATCTGGAAACTGGGCTTCCGGAACCTGCCGCCGCCAGTCGGCGCTGCCTGCGCCTGTCCTCGTCTGCCAAATACCACGTTCGAGTTCTCTTTCCAGCGCATGGCGCCGCTATATCGTCATGCTAAGAGACCGTGTTACGATCGTTGTGAGCATACCGCAGGCCGCACGGTCCCGACGGCCATTCATCACGGAAATCCCTCGTCAATGTCTGCATCCATTCCGCATCACAACCCCGCACATGGCATCTCGATCCAGAGTCTCGGCAGCGGGAGCTCCGGTAATGCCTTCGTGATCACCACCGGCTCCGACACCGTCCTGTTGGATTGCGGGATCGGCATCCGCGCGCTCAGGTCCGCGATGAAGGAGCGAAAACTCGACGTCACCGACATCACCGCGATCTGCGTGACGCATGAGCACAGCGACCACATCCGGACCCTGCCAAAGGTCATTCACGCCGACGCGGAACTCTACGCAACGTCGGGCACATCCATTCGCAGCCGCCTGCCAAACGGCCAGGTCACCCGCGCTATCGCGGATTCGCCGATCACCATCGCCGGC
>CAZVAA010000353.1:0-2462 GCA_964624125.1 uncultured Sphaerobacteraceae bacterium
TCAGCGCGCCAGTCGCGCCGGCGGGGGTGGGGGGGGGGGGGGGGGGGGTTGGGGCCCCCGAGGCCCCAAATGGGAGGCCCCCACGCTCCTCTTACGGCGTCGTCGCTCCTGATGCGACCGGCTGGTCCAGCGGCTGGAAGGGCACGAAGCCGTTCTCCTGGCAGCTGCGCTTGGCCATCAGGCAGAGCTGGGCACTGAGGATGCCGTCCTCGATGGTCGCGCGGCTGGCGCCGGTGCCATTGAGGACCGCGAGGAAGTCGTGCGCCAGCTCACGGTCGCCGCCATGGTGGCCGGCGCCGGTATCCCCGAGGTTGTGTCGCTCGACCCGCGCCGAATGGTGATGGTGGACGACGACCTCGCTGGTCACCCAGTCGAAGGAGACGGTGCCCTTGTAGCCGACGAAGGTGGCCCCGCGCTTCGCGGCGCCACGGCGGACATAGAAGTTCTGCGTATAGGTCAGGTGCGCGCCTGACTCGTATTGCAGGATCGCGGTGGCGGCGTCGTGGTTTCCGGTATCGACGGCAAAGCTGCACTGCCAACGACCATTCCACCAGTCCTCGGCCTTGTGCATATCGTCGAGGATGCCCTGCATATAGAACAGGTTCTTCTGGCTTTCCGGGCAGGTATCGTTGACAGGACAGTCGAGGCAATACAGCCCGGCGGGCATGTCGCCGGTAAAGACGGTCTTGGACTCGACCGCGACCATGCGTGCCGGGACCTTGCCGACCATCCAGGTCAGGTAGTCGAGGTCGTGCGTCGACTTCTGCAGCCAGAGACCGCCGGTCAGCGATTCGTCGCGCATCCAGCCGTGGTAGTAGTTGGAGCCGTAGAACGGGACGTTGTTGATCGCCTGCACGTTCTCGATCGTGCCGATCACACCGCTGTCGAGGATCTCCTTTGTCATCTGCGCGAGATGCGACAGGCGCAGCGGGAAGGAGACGACGGTCGGGCTGGACGTCGCCTTCGCGGCGGCGTGCAGTTCGGCGAGCTGGTTTTCATCGATGGCGACGGGCTTTTCGAGGAAGAGCGGCAGGTTCCGCTGCATCACCTTGATCGCGTACGGCGTGTGGTAGATGCATTGCGTGCCGATCAGCACGCCATCGACTTCTGCTTCATCAAGCATCCTGTCGACGTCGTCGTAGAAGGTCACGCCCTCCAACTGCTCCGGGAATTTCTCGCGTAGCTGGGCCTCCGCCGGGTCAATGACCGCGACGACCTTCGCACCGGAGTCGAAGAGATCGATCTCGTGCAGCATGTGGCGGATGCGACCGCCATACCCGATCACGCCAAGTCGTTTGTCGGCCATGAGTGATGTCCCCTACTTCGTCGACGGTGTGCCTGATTCGTTGGTTGGATAGTCCGCGCAATCGCGATCGACGTCAACCGGTGGCGGAGCCCTCCTTTCAGCAACCCCGGATCTCACGCGGAGCGTTCCAGCGATCCGGGACATGGCTCGCCGCTTCGTCGTGAAGAACACATCCCCACGCTCGATCAAAACCGGCCGCTCAGGCGAGACAGGAACTCGGCGCGGTCGAAGGGGTTGAGGTCGGTTCGCTTACGGATGGGCGGGTCGCCCTCGACCGGTACGTAATCGAGGAACCGGGTGTCGATATCGGCGCGGCCGTTCGTCAGGCCGGGGAGCTCACGCGTCAGGGCATCGGCCTCGGCCGCGGGGATGGTGCCGGAGATAACGGCGAGCTCGCCTTCCTGCGTCGTATCCCCGACGATGCCACGATGCACGGTCAGCGCGTGGATGATGGCGCCGACGAAGTCCGGCGGGGTGGTGATAGTCACGTCGTGGACCGGCTCACAAACGACGGTGCCGGCGTCGCGAAGCGCGTCCGCCATCACCAGCATGGCGAGCTTGCGGTAGTCCGACGCTACGGACGACACGAGAAAGATCAGGTCGGTCACCTCGACATCCCAGTCGATCACCGGCCAGCCGTAGAGGCCCTGCTGCAGCACGGCGCGGCCACCGATCTCGGCGGCATCGAAGTAGCCCTGCTTCGCCATACCCGGCGTGAATGTCCATGCCGAGCGCTCTCCGCGTTTTGGCTGGATGTGGAAGCCGACGGTTCCGTAGAAGGGCGGTTTGGGCTTCGTCTCGCCGAAGATCTCGGCGGCGTGTCCCTCCCCGCGCAGGCGCTCCACGCAGACCACCGACGGCTCGCCGAACGTGACGGCGATGCCGTATTCGCTGGCGAGGGTCGACTCGATGACCTCCTGCTGGACCTCGCCGTAGAGGTGGACGAATGTATCGCCGCTGTCGGGGTTCCGGCGAACCGCGATCAGGGGATCCTGATCGGTGAGCTCGGCCAGCGCGGCGTTGAGATCGACGTGCTGGTCGGGATCGACCGCCTCGATCAGCGACTCGAACACGGGCGGCTCGAAGGCCGGGACCCGGTCGCGGATGACCTCGCCGAGCCAGTCGCCGATGCGCGCGTCCGCCAGCCCATGCACGC
>CAZVAA010000354.1:0-2461 GCA_964624125.1 uncultured Sphaerobacteraceae bacterium
ACGAAGGACGGGACCCTCGGTCTCGTGCTCAACCTCGGTGAGGACGCCGTCTCGGTTATCGTGATGGGCGAATACATCGATATTGAAGAAGGCGACGAGGTCCGCACGACGGGCGCCGTCGCATCGGTGCCTGTCGGCGAGGCGCTGCTGGGCCGCGTGGTGAACGCGCTCGGCCAGCCGATCGACGGCAAGGGCCCGATCCAGACGGACAAGACCCGCGAGATCGAGCGCATCGCGCCGGGCGTCATCAAGCGCCAGGACGTCGATACCCCGCTGCAGACCGGGATCAAGGCGATCGACGCCATGACCCCGATCGGCCGCGGCCAGCGCCAGCTCATCCTGGGCGACCGCCAGACGGGTAAGTCGGTGATCGCGACCGACGCGATCATCAACCAGCGCGACAGCGGTGTGAAGTGCATCTATGTCGCGATCGGCCAGAAGCGGGCGCAGATTGCCCAGCTGACCCAGATCCTCGAGGAGAACGGCGCGCTCGATCACACGATCATCGTCGTCGCCTCGGCGTCGGATCCGGCTCCGCTCCAGTACATCGCCCCGTTCGCGGGTACCGCGATGGGCGAGGAGTTCATGGAGAACGGCCAGGACGCGCTGATCATCTACGACGACCTCACCAAGCACGCGCAGGCCTATCGCCAGGTGTCGCTGCTGGTTCGCCGCCCACCGGGCCGCGAAGCCTACCCGGGTGACGTCTTCTACCTGCACTCCCGCCTGCTCGAGCGCGCGGCCCGCATGCACGATGATCTTGGCGGTGGTTCGCTGACCTCCCTGCCGATCATCGAGACGCAGGCCGGTGACATCTCGGCGTACATCCCGACGAACGTCATCTCGATTACGGACGGCCAGATCTACCTCGAGACCGATCTCTTCTACGCGGGTGTCCGCCCGGCGATCAACACCGGTCTCTCGGTGTCTCGTGTGGGTGGTGACGCCCAGATCAAGGCGATGAAGACCGTTGCCGGTTCGCTTCGCCTCGACATGGCGAGCTACCGCTCGCTCGCGGCGTTCGCCCAGTTCGGCACCTCCGACCTCGATGCGTCCACCCGCCGCCAGATCGAGCGCGGCCAGGTGATGACCGAGGTCCTGAAGCAGCCGCAGTACAGCCCGCTCCCGGTCGAGGAGCAGGTCGCCATTCTCTGGGCCGGTTCGGCCGGATACATCGACGATGTGCCGGTGGACCGCGTGAGCGAGTTCGAGAATCAGTACCTCGAGCACCTTCGCACCACCCAGGGTGAGCTGCTGGCAACGATCCGCGAGGAGAAGGCGCTCAGCGACAACGTCGTTGAGGCCCTGAAGAAGACCACCGAAGAGTTCAAGGCGACCACGAGCTTCGGCAAGGACGATGAGTCGGCGCAGGCCGCCGATTAGCGCGAGAGGATGAGGCGACATGCCAAGCCCACGTGAAATTCGCCGCCGGATCCGCGGTGTCCGCAACATGTCGCAGATCACCGGCGCCATGGAAATGGTGGCCGCGTCGAAGATGCGCCGTGCCCAGGATGCCGTGACCAGTGGACGCCCGTATTCGGACCGTCTTCGCGATGTGTTGGGCGATCTCGCATCCTTGCAGCTCGACGCCGAGGAAATGGCTCAGTTCCCGCTGCTCCAGCAGCGGGAGGTCCACCGCACGGCGATCATCGCCATCACGCCGGACCGCGGTCTGGCAGGTGCGCTGACGTCCAACATCCTGCGCCGCCTGACCCGGTACCTCCGTGAGGAGGCCGGCCAGGCGCCGCCGAAGGTGATTGCGGTCGGCAAGAAGGGCCGGGATTTCCTGGCCCGGACGCAGCAGGACGTTATTGCCGAGTTCATCCAGCTCGGCGACCGGCCGTCGCTCGACGACGTGCGTCCGATCGTCAACATCGCGGTGGAGGAGTTCCTCTCCGGCGAGGTCGATGCGGTGCACGTGCTGTATCCGCAGTTCATCAATACGTTGACCCAGCAGCCGGAGATCGTCCAGATCCTCCCGATCGAGCAGCCGGAAGCGGCCGACGAGTCCGATGTTGATTACATCTTCGAGCCGAGCGCCGCAGATGTCCTGAACGAGATCCTGCCGCGATATGTGGAAGTCCAGGTCTACCAGGCGGTGCTCGAGACGGTCGCGTCGTTCTATTCGGCACAAATGGTGGCGATGCGGAACGCGACCGACAACGCGAAGGAACTGGTCGACGACCTGAATCTCGCGCTGAACAAGGCCCGACAGGCCCAGATCACCAACGAGGTCGCCGAGATCGCGGCCGGCGCGGAGATCTTCCGCCAGTAACAGGCGCGGTAACGCAACATTGAGGCACGAACGGTTCTGACCAACCCGCATCCGTTCAAGTGAGGAACGCAACATGGCTGCACCAGCAACCGCTGAACAACAGCAGAAGACCGGCGCCACCGGGACGATCATCCAGATCACCGGTGTCGTGGTCGACGTCGAATTCCCGGCAGACCAGCTGCCGCA
>CAZVAA010000355.1:0-2422 GCA_964624125.1 uncultured Sphaerobacteraceae bacterium
ACATCACGGCTGAAAAGGGCTTCACGGTGCAGGGCATCAAGTCCCGTCACCGGAAGAAGGCGGAGCAGATGAAGCCAGGCGACAAGTTCGTCTATTACTGCACCGGAGTGAAGGCGTTCGCCGGAATCACGACGGTCAAATCCGAGTATTACGAGGATCACACGCCCGTCTGGGAGAGCGGGAAGAAGAAAAAGGAGGAGTTCTATCCGTTCCGGTTCGAGATCGAGGGTGACCTCGCGCTGGAGGATGACGACCTCGTGCCGGCGGAACCGATCGCCCGGCAGATGACTTATGCGACCAAGTGGCCCGCCGAGCACTGGACCCTGGCGTTCCAGGGCAACGTCCACAACATTCCGGAAGAGGATTACGAACTGATCCGCTCCGAGATCGAGAAGGCGGCCAGCGAGTAGGCGTCTCGCGCATTCACCGGAGCCGTTTTATCAGCGCGATATCCTGCCAGGATGTGCTGATAGACTGGGGGTGTTACACCGAAAAGGTCATATGCGGCAGGAGGTCGAGCGATGATGTCGCGTCGTCCGTTTCGATTCGGGACCGAGGTCTTGCGCGCCGACAGTGGGGCGGATTGGGCCGACCATGCCCGGCGGGTGGAGTCGTGGGGCTATGACACCCTGCTGGTCGTTGACCACTTTGCCGTCAACTTCGCGCCCTTTGCCGCGATGGCCACCGCGGCATCTGCGACGACTACCCTCCGCATCGGCTCCACCGTGCTGTCCAACGACTTCCGCCACCCGGTGGTGACCGCGAAGGAAGCGGCCACGATCGACGTGGGTAGCGATGGTCGACTGGAGTTCGGGCTGGGCGCCGGATGGAAGAAAGCTGAATACGACCAGGCCGGAATCCCGTGGGATGCGGCGGCAGTGCGTTTCTCCCGCTTGCGGGAGGGGCTGGCCATTATCCGGGAGCTTTGGGGCGACGACCCGGTGACGTTCACTGGCGAGCATTACGCGGTCACCTCGCTTGAAGGCTGGCCGAAACCCGTGCAGCGACCACATCCTCCGGTCTTCATCGGCGGCGGGGGCAGGCGAATGTTGCGTTGGGCAGCACGTGAGGCTGACATTATCGGCATCATCGCCCAGTCAACCCCGGCAGGCGGGCTCTCCTTTGGAGAGGACACCGAGGAGCGCCTCGCCGAGCGCGTTTCATGGATTCGGGAGGCCGCGGCCGATCGGGCCGAGATCCCCGAGCTCTCGATGTTGCTGCTCGCCGTCGGGGTGACCGACGATGTCGCGTCCGCGCAGGAGGCGCTCGCGTTGAAACTCCACATGACTCCTGCGCAGGTCGCGCGGTCGCCGTATGCGGTGTTCGGGAGCGAGTTGGCGATCGCCGAACATCTCCAGATGCTGCGCGAGCGATTCGGCGTGTCGTACTTCACCGTCTTTCCGCAAGACACGGTCGCGTTTGCCCCAATCGTGCACAGGCTCGCGGGTACCTGACCAGATATGCAGCATGCGGCTTTCGGCCGGGCGGACACGGTCAGGCGCGTCTGCGTCCGCTTTGGATTCCGCGTTGTGTCGCTCGAATACTGATTGACACCGTCGTCATCCTCACCGACGATCAGCGATGAATGTCAGCCAACCACGTATGGAGGAACGTCTATGTCGACACCGGAACAGAAACTGAAGGACATGGGTATCGAGCTGCCGGAGTGGAAGCAGCCGCACCCGGCGATGGCGGCCGGCGTCATTACCGGAAACCTGCTCTATCTCTCGGGGTCGGTGCCGCAGAGCGGCGACCTCGTTGGCCGGGTCGGCGATACGCTGACCGTGGAGCAGGGGTACCAGGCGGCGCGGGAGTGCGCGATCAACCAGCTGATCCAGGCGAAATCGGTGCTTGGTGATCTGTCGCGCATCAAGCGGGTGGTGAAGGTGCTGGGGATGGTCAACGCCGCCCCGGGCTTCAAGGAAACGCCTGCCGTGATTCACGGCACGTCGGAGTTCTACCGCGAGGTGTTCGGCGATAACGGCGTGCATGCCCGGTCGGCTGTTGGCCTGCAGGCGCTCCCGAGCGAGGTTGCCGTCGAGGTGGAGACGATCTTCGAGGTCGAGTAGGGAGAGCGCCCAACCTGTCCAGGTTTCCCCTTGGGGTGCAAAACCTGAGCAAGATGGACAAGATGGGGAGAATATCCCCATATAGAGAGGGTTTTCTCTTTTTTGGAAACCTGGGCAACATGGGCGGGGTCGCAACATCGATCTTGCCCATGTTGTCCATCCTGACCAGGTTTCTCTCTATAGGGGTCTGGTGACAAGATGGCGACAAGATGGGAGATGACCGCGTTGACGAGGTCACACCCCGCTCAAACGACATCGTCATCTCGAACCGGTATACCCGGCCCCCTGTTCGCCACACCGTCATCCCGAGCCGGTGAGGCGCGCCGCAGCGCGACGAACCGTGTCGAGGGATC
>CAZVAA010000356.1:0-2421 GCA_964624125.1 uncultured Sphaerobacteraceae bacterium
GCCAGCTCGGTACCCAGGTCGCCATGCGCGCGATCGATCGCGTGGGTCGCGTAGTCCCGGAACTGCATCGGGTCCTGCGCCTCGAGGAACGCGAGCAAGTCATCGACCGTCGCATCGATGCGATCCTCCCGCAACGGCTCGAACGCCATCACCGGCTCTTCCATGTAATAGAGGAGCCGTCCGGTGAATCCGTTGAGCGAGTCGAGATCTTCCTGCAACTGACGCGGCAACGCGCGCCGGGTCGAGATCAACCAGGGATCGAGCCCGCTCCCGGGCACCGCGCGATACATGAGCGACATGATCGACACCATATCGAGCGGCACCGATAGCGCGGTTTTCACCTGAAGCGCCGGTCGCCCTACGACAAGTTCGCCCATGCATCTCTCCGTCATTCGCTACGGCCAACGGCCGCCAAGTCCACGCGATCCAGTTTCGTCATCACATGACGGCATACCACGCATCCCCAATGCGCACTGGCATAGATATGATCATCACGATATTAGCATAAGGACCTGTCAGGAAAAGCCCGATGTTGCGATTGCCCGTACAATGGTGACAGGCGTGGCAGAGCTTCCCAAGATGAGTGCCCCTTGGCGCTTCCGGAGTACCCAATGGCCGACGACTCCATCACCAACCAGCAGGTCGAGCAGGAAGAGCCAGCAAGGCGGCCGTCCCGCTTTCGCGGGCGCGATGGCGTCACCTCCGAAGAGCGCGACCGACCGCCCCGGGAATCCGAGAACCGGGCAAGAGCCGAGCAGCGCGCTCGCCTCGCCCATCCGGATCAGCTGCCACTCTTCGAGCACCTGCCGGAGCATCGCTACGACGACACGGTGCCGACCGATCTCCCGCCACTCACCGCCGCCTCCAGCCTGCCACTGGCGAGAAGCTGGTATCACCACGCGCTCCAGCGCGCCCGCCGGCCGGAGAACACGATCGCATCGTATACCTATGACCTGACCGTCCTGGAGAACCTGATTGGCCCAAAGGCGCTGAACAAGGTCACCGGGTCAGATATCGCGAAATACCTCGGCGACGCTTCCAGCAAGACCACGCGCAAACGCCGGCTCACCTCGGCACGCCGCTTCTTCCGCTACCTGATCGAGGAGGCGAAGGTCCTCAAGTTCGACCCGACCGACGGCTACTTCCCCCACTCGATCCAGCTCCGGCTGCCGGTTCCGCTCTATCGCGATGAGCAATCCGCGATCATGGATGCCGCCATCGACGATGAGCAGTGGTCGGCCGTCGCCATCTGGCTGATGATGCGCCTCGGTCTCACCCGCGCCGAGCTGCTCGCGCTGCAACGCGACCACATCGACCGCACCAATCCGGAGCGGCCCGAGGTGCACATCTTCTATGACGACATCGCGAAGCAGTCGAAGGAGCGCAAACTGGCCGCCGACGAGGAATTCTCCCGACTGTACGACGCGTTTCTGGAGGCGCGAGACCCGGCCGGGATCCTCTTCCCGGTAGGACGCCAGGCCGTCAACGGCATGGTCGATCGCGTCCGCCGCGCGGCGGGTATCACCAAGGACGTGACGCCCAACACGCTGCGCCACACCTTCGCCGTGGAGGCCGCGCGAAACGGGGCGGATGTTCCGCAATTGCTGGCGCTGCTCGGGCTCGCCGACGATCCGCGAAACCGCGCCTCGGTCGGGCGCTACATCAAGCTTGCCGCACCACCGCTCGATTCCGCCTCCACGGAGGAGCCACCGGGGGCAACCTGATCGCTCCCGCTATCGTTGAAGAGGTAGGCGATCGAATCGATGGATAGCAGGAGAGACAGGGACACATGACAACCGGTCAGATCGTGGTGATTGGCTTGCGACTGGTCGTCCCCCTGCTGATCCTGAAAAAGCCGCTCGCCGGCGGTATCATCGCCATGCTCCTCGATGCGCTCGATGTGGTGATCGTCGAGTGGTTCGGCCCCGGCGGCATGGGCGAGCACTACCACAGCATCGACAAGATACTGGACCTCTACTATCTCGGCCTCGAGGCATGGGTGGCCCTGAGCTGGACCGAGCGCCTGCCACGTCTCGTCGCCGTCGGCCTGTTCATCTATCGTGTTGCCGGCGTCATCCTGTTCGAACTCCTCGCCTGGCGACCGCTTCTGTTTATCTTCCCGAACCTCTTCGAGCACTGGTTCCTGTTCGTGCTCGTCCGCAACAAGTGGTTCCGCAACATCAGGCTGGATACCTGGAAGCAAGTCGCGCTCTGGCTGGTGATTCTCTACATCCCGAAACTTGGGCAGGAATACCTGCTCCATGTCGCCGAAGCCCAACCATGGGACTGGATCAAGACGACGTTCGGGCTATAGGGGACGTTGCGGCAGAGGGGAAATCCCCGACGCCGCAATTTCACGCATCAAGCACGGCGTCGATGTCGCCGGTCTCGCCACCCAACGCGCGAATCGCCGCATCGGAT
>CAZVAA010000357.1:0-2413 GCA_964624125.1 uncultured Sphaerobacteraceae bacterium
GCCAGCGGACGACCGACCGCTCTGGCTCAGCCGCGAGGGCAAGCTCGGCAACGTCACGCCACTCACCTTGCCACCTGCGCCGGACGGGCTGTTCGCCAACGTCGATATTCGAGGTGGCAGGGCGCAGCTGCGCTGTTACCAAACGTCAACCAACGAGACGACCCACGAGCTGATCCGCCAGAACCTGCACCGCGCGCCGATGTACAACGGCGGCATCGAAGGGACCGGCCCGCGGTACTGCCCGTCGATCGAGGACAAGGTCGGGCGCTTCGCCGACAAGACATCCCATCCGATTTTCATCGAGCCGGAGGGCTGGCGATCTCACGAGGTCTACATCCAGGGCCTGAGCACGAGCTTGCCGGCGGACATCCAGCATGACGTCGTGCGCTCGGTGCGGGGCATGGAGCAGGCGCGCATTACGCGATACGGCTATGCCGTCGAATACGATGCCCTGGACGCGACCGAGCTCCTCCAGACGATGGAATGCCGACGCATCGGTGGCTTGTACATGGCCGGGCAGGTCAATGGCACATCCGGATATGAGGAGGCAGGCGGCCAGGGGATCGTCGCCGGCGCCAACGCCGCCGCGCGCGTCCTCGAGCTCGAGCCGCTGATCCTTGGTCGCGCCGACGGCTACATCGGTGTGATGATCGACGACCTCGTCTCGACGCCGCTTGAGGAGCCGTACCGGATGCTCACCTCCCGCGCCGAGTACCGGCTCATTCTCCGATCCGACACGGCCGACGCGCGGCTTGCGGAACGTGCATTCGAGCGCAAGTTGATCTCCGCGGAACGGGCGGAAGCGGTTCGTGCCGAGCAGGAGGACATGGCGTCGCTTATCACGGCCCTGGAGACGACCTGGCTCGGAGACAACCCGCGACATGCAGCCGCCCTTGAGGCACAAGGTCTTGCGCCGACACGTCACTCCACGTCCGGGCTTGGCCTCGCGCAGCGACCCGGGGTGACACTCGCATCCACGTTGGCGACCCTGCAGTCGCTGGACCTTTTCGATGGCGATGCCCCTCCTCCGCTCACGCTCGAGCGCACCGAAGTGGCAATCAAGTACCGCTCGTTCATCGAAAAGGAAGATCGCGAGGCGCGGCGGTTCCAGCGCTCCGCCGAGGAAGCGCTCGGCCACGATCTCGACTACACGACCATTCCCGGCCTGCGAATTGAGGCACAGCAACGGCTCAACACCGCGAAACCGCTCACGATCGGCCAGGCAATGCGGACGGCGGGCGTCACGCCAAGTGATATTGGCGCCCTACTCGTCTACCTGCAGCGGTCTCGGAACCAGGCCGCAATTGCAGGAGCCGCATCGTGATACGCGCAGCGGCGCTGCGGTACAATCCAGCGCTGTCCACCCTGCCCGGCACCCTGCGTCGTCCTTAAGCCGGGTCAGCCGCACGAGGGAATCGCGCTTTGGTCAACCTGCGTCACGCATTTCGACAACCGAGGAAAGAAGCCGATACCGGCTGGACGAGGATCATCGTGCCGGTTACGGACGTCGATCTCGACTCACGGGTGCTGCAGATCGTCGAACGGCTCGCCAAGCGCCAACCGATCGAGATTTTCGTCGTCTACGTGCTCGAGGTAGTGCAGGCCATGCCGCTGGATGCCGAGCTACCCGGCGATGTCGAACAGGGTGAAAAGGTCCTCCAGGCGGCGCGGAATCACATCGTCGAGCATGTTGATCCCCGGCAGAACCTCATCCGGACTGAGCTGTTGCAGGCCCGCTCCACCGGCGCCGCGATCGTCGACGAGGCGATCGACCAGGACGCGAGCGTGATCATCATGTCCGCCAAACTCCAAAGGAGACATGGCCAGCTGAGCATCGGCGACACGGTTGACTACGTGCTCCGGAACGCGCATTGTGAGGTCGTGGTCGTCCGGAGCCAGATGCCGGACTGGCTCGTCGAAGCACTGGAACTGGATCTCGAATGAAGGTGATCATCATGGGTTGCGGGCGGGTCGGTGCCCGTATCGCCTCGATGCTGGATCGGCAGGGACACAGCGTGACCGTGCTCGACATGCGCGGCTCGGCCTTCCAGCTGCTGGCCGATGATTTCAGCGGGGATACCGTGATTGGCACCGGGATCGACGAAGACGTGCTTCGAATCGCGGGCATCCAGCGGGCGGACGCGTTCATCGCGGTGAGCGACAACGACAACCGAAATATCATGGCGGGTCAGGTGGCTCGCCATATCTTCGGTATCGAGGATGTGGTGATGCGCATCTACGACCCCGTGCGTGAAGACACCTATCGCCGGATGGGCTACGCGACCGTTTGCCCGACCACGACGGTTTCAACGCTGATTCTCAACCAGATACTGCCCCGCCCCGCTACTGATGATGTCATCGATACCCCAACCCCGGTTCAGGAGTAACGCCCGTGTATATCATCGTCGTCGGT
>CAZVAA010000358.1:0-2378 GCA_964624125.1 uncultured Sphaerobacteraceae bacterium
GCGGCCACGCGGGGCAGGCGGGCGTGCAGCACCACTTGATGCTGCGGACTCCCGTCAGACGCGATGAGGGCGTCGACGATGTCCGAGGGGGTGATGCTGGACGACCCCTGCCTGACGTGAATGATGATGAGCGTGAAGAGTGCGACCAGCCCGATGAGGCTGACGACGATACCCGGCGCCAGCCGTGAGCGTTGCGCGACCGGGCCGGGCGCCGGGGACGTCATCGCCTGCATCAGTCTCCGGAGCCCTCGCCCGTGAGCTGGTCGGCGGCGCGGGTGACGATGCGCTGGACGGACTCCGTGCCACCGAAGGTCCACGTATCACCGCCGAGGGGCAGGAACCGGCCCTCCTGCACGAACGGGAGCGACTGCCAGATCGGGTCGTCGTTCAGGTAGGAGTCCACGATGTCATCGGTGTCGTTGACGATGTAGAAGACGGTGACGTCCTCCGGCAGGTCGATGAACGCCTCGACGGAGTTCGTGGTGAACCCCCAGTCGCCGCCATCGGCGGTCCAGGCGTTCTCCAGGCCGAGCGAGGAGATCGAGTCGCCGAGGAGCGAGCCATCGGTGAAGATGCGCCAGGTCGGCGCGCTCTCGACGGTGAAGCCCTGCGCGGCGGCATATGGCTTACCGGTCATCCCCGCGTCATCGGCGCGCTGCGCCTGTTCGGCGATCGTCGCATCCATCGCCTCGATCGCTGCCTCAGCCTCTGCCTGGCGGTTCAGGTAGCCGCCTTCACGGCGCAGGCGGGCGCGGAGGTCCTCCAGCGGTGTGACGCCTTCTTCGGTCGGGTACTCCGTTTCGAGGATAGTCGGGGCGATCTCACTGAATTGCTCGTAGATGCCCATGTCACGGCCCGCGGTGCCGAGGATGAGGTCCGGCTCGGCGGCGCTGACTGATTCGAGGCTGGGCTCCTGTCGTGTGCCAACGTCCTGGACGTTGTCGCCAAGCTCCGATTCGATCGTGACCCAGGTCTTGTAGCCTTCGATGTCGGCGATCGCAACCGGCTGGATCCCCAGGACTAGCAGGTCCTCGACGAGACTCCACTCCAGCGCGACGATCCGCTCCGGCTGTTGTTCGAGCACGGTGTCGCCACCCGCATGGGTGACGGTCAGCGGATAGCTCGTCTCGGCGGCCGGGCTGGCGCCGGGAGTCGCAGCGCCGTCCTGTGCGAACGCGGCCAAGGGCGCGCTCGCGGCGAGGCCGGCGGACGCCGCGATGAGGTTGCGGCGGGTGAAGGTGGTCTTCCGGGACATCGGGTTTCTCCTATGTGTCAGTGATTCGTTCGGGACCCTGGAACTTTCCGGAGATGGAGCGGGGAGGCGTCTCCTCCTTCATTTGTGGGCACGGCCCGGCCTGACCCGGGGCGCTCCCGGGCTTGTTCGATACGTCGTTGCTGCTGATGTGCGGTTAGTCGGCGCTCATAGGCATCTGGGAGGTGGTTGGGCTTGCTGCCTGGCGCACGCGGCACGTATCCGGGTTGGCGATGCCGCAGAACCCGTTGGGCAGGCAGACAGGGGCGTTCCCCATCGGATGCTGGATGACACAGCACTCGATTCCGAAGACGTCGCGGATAGAGGCGGGCGTCATGACTTCAGCGGGTTGGCCGTGGCAGACGACCTTGCCTTGCCGGAGCATGATCATCTGGTCGCTGTAGGCGGCGGCCTGGTTGAGGTCGTGCAGCACCCAGCCGACCGTGATCCCATGTTCCTGGTTCAACTCGCGGACGAGCGAGAGCACTTCGATTTGGTAGTGGATATCAAGGTAGGTGGTCGGCTCGTCAAGGAGCAGGACGTCGGTCTTCTGGGCGAGGGACATCGCGATCCAGGCGCGCTGGCGCTCGCCACCGGAGAGGGTGTCGACTTCGCGATCATGCATGTCGCCGAGATTGGTAATGTGCAGCGCCCAGTCGATCGCCTCGCGGTCCTCCTTCGAGGCGGACCGGAGCAGTCCCTGATGCGGGAAGCGACCGTAGCCAACAAGCTCGCGGACGGTGATGCCGGAGGGAGTGATCGGCGACTGGGGAAGGATGGCGAGTCGGCGAGCGAGCTCCTTGGTGCCCGAGCGCTGGATATCCGCGCCGTTCAGCAGGATGTTCCCCGATGCAGGTTTCAGGAGCCGGGCAAGTGAGCGGAGCACGGTGCTCTTGCCACAGCCATTCGGGCCGACGATGGCCGTGACCTGGCCGTGGGGAAGATCGATGCTGAGGTCGTCAACGATCGCGCGCTCGCCATAGGCGAGATGCAACTGGTCGGTGACGATGGCGGATGGTGCGCTTGCCACGGGGTTGCTGACCTCCGTCGGATATGAGCCATGCTCGTGTTGGATCGCCCGGGCACGCGAGGCCCGGACCGTTGATGTGCGTATACCCTACTGTTT
>CAZVAA010000359.1:0-2373 GCA_964624125.1 uncultured Sphaerobacteraceae bacterium
CCCGATGCGATCGCGGTCGATACCGATTACGTCTCAAACCTCTATGGCGCGTCCGCCGGCCAGCCCGGCGTGGTCGTCATCGCCGGTACCGGTTCCATCGGCTACGGCATCGACACGAACGGCAACGAGGGCCTCGCCGCCGGCCTCGGCTACCTGCTCGGCGACGACGGCAGCGCCTGGTACCTCGGACTGCAGGCCATCATCGCCGCCACCCGCGCCAGCGACGGTCGCGGCCCGGACACCGCCCTCCTGCCCTTCGTCCGCGAGCACTACGGTCTCGATTCCGTCCGCGAGATCGTGAAGGTCATCTACGCCGATGGCTTTACCCGTGACCAGGTCGCCAATATCGCCCCCGATGTCGTCCGCATCGCGCAAACCGACCCGGTCGCCCACCAGATCGTCACCGGTGCCGGGGAGAAACTCGCCGGAATCGTCCTCGCGACCGCCCGCCAGATCCATGAGCCGGGCGATCCGGTCGACGTCTACCCAACCGGCGGCGTCTTCGCGGCCGGCGAGCAGATCCACGATCCATTCCAGTCGCGCATCCTCGCGGAATGGCCGGATGCGCGCATCCATCCGCCCCGCTTCACCCCGGTCTACGGCGCGCTTATCATGGCCTTCCGCGCCCTCGACGGCGACTTCTCCCCCGCCACCATCGCCCGCATCGAATCCACCCGGTGAAGATCCGCCAGCCAATACCGGCTTAACGATTTCTCCCGCCCCAGATGCGACAAGTCCCGATCATTAGCCGATTCGTGGAGAACTCCAGCCCATGAGCGCCACCCCAACCCTCGCCCGGAAACTCGACACCACTGATGCCGTGGTCATCGGCCTGGGCTCCATGATCGGCGCCGGCGTCTTCTCCGCCTTCGGCCCCGCCGCCGCTGCGGCCGGCAGCGGCCTGCTCGTCGGTCTCGTCCTCGCTGCGGTCATCGCCTATTGCAACGCCGTCGCCTCCGCCCAACTGGCCATGCAGTACCCCACCTCCGGCGGCACCTACATCTACGGCCGCGAGCGCCTTGGCCCCTGGTGGGGGTTCATCGCCGGTTGGGGGTTCGTCATCGGCAAGACCGCCTCCGTCGCCGCGATGTCGCTCACCGTCGCCGCCTACGCCGCCCCCGACCATCGCTGGCTCCAGCGGATCATCGCCGTCCTTGCCGTTTGCGCCCTCGCCGCCCTCAACTACCGGGGCATCACGAAAACCGCCAGCGTCGCTCGCGTGCTCCTCGTCATCACGCTCCTCAGCCTCGCGACCATCGTCATCGGCATCCAGTTCGCCGGTGATACCAATACCGACCACCTCGACGGGATATTCCGCCTCGGCGACAACGGCATCTACGGCATCCTGCAATCAGCCGGCATCCTCTTTTTCGCCTTCGCCGGATATGCCCGCATCGCCACGCTTGGCGAGGAGGTCCGCGAGCCGGAGACAACCATCCCCCGCGCAATCACCCTCGCGCTCTTCATCACCATCGGCATCTACGCGCTCGTCGGCCTCAGCGCCCTCCTCGCCGCCGGCCCCGACCGCCTTGGGGAGTCCGTCGCCCCCATGCTCGTCGCCATCCAGGAGGCCGGTGTCGGCGAGCTTGGGCCGGTCGTCCGCATCGGGGGCATGGTCGCCAGCCTCGGCGCGTTGCTGGCCCTGATCGCCGGCATCGGCCGCACATCGCTCGCGATGGCCCGTAATGGCGACCTCCCCTCCTGGCTCGCCGCCGTCCACCCGACCTACCGCGTGCCGCACCATGCCGAGATCGCCGTCGCCGCGGTCGTCAGCGTTGTCGTCCTGCTCGTCGATCTTCGCGGCGCCATCGGCTTCTCTTCCTTCGGCGTCCTTACCTACTACGCGATCGCCAACGCCTCCGCGTACACCCAGACCGGCGCCCACCGCAGATGGCCCCGCGCCCTGAACATCCTCGGACTCGCCGGCTGCGTCGTCCTCGCCGCCACCCTGCCCTGGCAATCAGTCGTCACCGGTCTCGCCGTCTTCGCCATCGGCCTCATCGCCCGCGCGCTCATCCTGCGCTCCCGCGCCCCATAAGCGAAAACCGGTCGATCCACGCCTCGTTTGTGGTAAACTCCGGTCGTTGCGCGCCATGTTGGCGCGGTGGTTGTGTTGTGCCCAACGGCGTTCCCGACCGCTAGCGTTTCAGGAAGTAGGAGTTCACTCATCATGGCAGATGAGCTGATTCTGATGGCCGAGCCGCGGACGATTCACGGCAAGAAGGTCAAGCGCCTTCGTCGTGAGGGTCTTGTGCCCGGCGTCGTCTATGGTCCGGTCCTGGACGAGACCATCTCGGTCTCCGTCGTTGACCGTGATTTCAACAAGTTTTTCCTGGCCCACGGCCACTCCACCATCTTCACCCTCAAGTGGGA
>CAZVAA010000360.1:0-2365 GCA_964624125.1 uncultured Sphaerobacteraceae bacterium
CCTGGCCGGGGTGGCGTGCTCGTGTACACTGGGGCCGTACGAACGGACTGGCCTGTTTCGCGCTGGCTGGGTGAAACAGCTCCTTCTTCGTGCTGCAATCATGTCATGTACTGGATGTCTCCGGCCGCCTGATCTCCGGTCAGCCGCGGCGGGGTCCGCCCCTGTGGAGCGCGTCCAGGCTAGGGAAATCTATGCGTCAGCACCCGCCGTCCCGTCGTCCCAAGGGCGACACGCGGCAAACTCATCACCGGGGCCCTGCAGCGAACGCACGCGCATCCAGATCAACCTCCAAACGCATCTCCCGCCGCGAGGTGACGAGCGCCGCCGCCGGAGCCCTTGTGGCCGGTGGTGTCGGGTTGGTCGCGTGGAAGTCCGGCCTTGGCGCGGCGATCTCGGACATCTCGAAGACCCCCGCCGCGACATCGACGTCGGAGCCCGTCGTGCAGGCATCGACCCCGCCCTCGACGCCAACGGTCCGGATCGAACCGACCTCCACCCCCCATCCCACCGCGACGCTGGAACCGAACTCCCCGCCGGAGGATATGGTCGAGGAGACGAGTATCTCCGAGCTGCGGCGCGCGTTCGACAATGGCTGGTTCTCGATCGCCGAATACACGCAGGCCGCGCTCGACCGGATCGATGCGATGGACCAGCAGGGGCCGATGCTGAACGCCATCATCGAGCTGAACCCGGACGCGATGGAGCTGGCCGAGGAACTGGATCGCGAGGCCCGCGACGGCAGGATACGCGGGCCGATGCATGGCGTTCCCGTGCTGGTGAAGGACATCTTCGCCACGGGTGACCAGATGAAGACCACCACCGGCGCGCTGGCGCTGGCGGACAACGAGGTCGTTGCCGATTCGTTCGTGATCGAGGCGCTGCGCGATGCCGGGGCGCTCATCCTCGGGAAGACAAACCTGACCGAGTTCTCGAACTTCCGGGGCGGGCTCCCGAGCGGATATAGCACCCGGGGTGGCCAGACGGTGAACCCGTATGTCCTGACGCATACCGCGTGGGGATCCAGCACGGGGTCGGCGGTGGCCGCCGCCGCGAGCTACGCGCCGCTCACGCTTGGCTCGGAGACGGACGGCTCGATCCTCTGCCCGGCGTCCGCCTGTGGCGTGGTTGGGCTGAAGCCGACGGTTGGCCTCGTCAGCCGGTCGGGTGTGCTGGGTATCTCGTTCACGCAGGATTCTCCCGGCCCGATCGGGCGCACGGTCGAGGATGTCGCATACGGGCTGTCGGCGATGGTCGGATACGACCCGTCTGATATGGCGTATGGCCAGTTCGCCAACTTCGCGCCGGCGGCGCGGTTCGAGCAAAACCCGGTGCCGGACGCCGGGACCGTCGACTATACGGCGGCGCTGGATCCGGATGGCCTGCGCGGGGCGCGGATCGGCGTGTGCCGGTCGATGTTTACCTTCGACCCGATCGCCGACGCGCATATGGAAGTCGCGCTGGACGCGATGCGCGAGGCCGGGGCCGAGGTGATCGACGACATCTATATGGATGCCGCCGGCGTGCTGATGAACTCCGGAACCGAAGGCGGCATGCTGATGGTGGAGTTCGCATGGAACTTCCAGAACTTCATCGACACATGGATGCCCGGCGGGCCGATCACCTCACTCGCCGATGTGATCAATTTCAACTACGAGCATTGGGATGCGACGCTCTCGATGGGTCCCCAGGAAGGGCTCGAATACGCGCTTTCGGCCACCACGATCGACGATCCCTGGTACCAGGACCTGGTCGCCTTCAATACCGCCACCGCGCGCGATGAGGGGATCGACCTGGTGATGGACGAGCACGACCTCGATGCACTGGTGGCGCCGACCGTGGCGATGCCCTCCCCCCTCTGGAACGAGCAGTTCCACGGTTCGTCGACGCAGGTCGCCTCGATGGCCGGGTATCCGTCCATTACGGTGCCGATCGGGTTTACGAACGGACTCCCCGCCGGCATGCACCTGTTCGGGCGGGCGTTCAGCGAGGAAACGCTGCTGCGGCTGGCGTATGGCCTGGAGCAGACGATCCAGATCCGGCAGGCGCCGCAATACCTCGAGGAAGAGCCGATGGATGTCCCGACGCCGACGACCGGCGAGACCCCGTCGCCGATCACCATTCCCTCGGACGGGACGGGTGGCGGATAGCGCATCCCCTCCCCTTTTGGCGTCGCTCCCAGGCCCATCGGTGCAGTGACATACATATGAATGCCCTCACATTCCGGGTATCGCAATCCGCACCCGGGGCGTACACTTGCGGGTGGGAACATAACGTATCGAAATCACGGTAGAAGGTCGGCAAGGTGATCGAGGAACGGTCAGTTGGAGACATGCGTGCCGCGCTGGATAGCGGTGAGGTTACCGCG
>CAZVAA010000361.1:0-2355 GCA_964624125.1 uncultured Sphaerobacteraceae bacterium
AGGTCCTCGATGATCGGGATCACCGGTTGCTGCAGGTCCGGCCGGGACGCATCCGTTCCGGCCACGGCAGTCACCACGGCGAGGTCGAGCCCGGGCACCATGTAGAGCGCCTGGCCGCCATACCCGTTCCCGTAATACCCGTGCATGCCGAGTGGCTCCGTGATCCACCACTGGTACCCGTACGCCGCACCGCCCGCGATGTTCACGCCACTCGCCGAGCTGGTGCCACTGGCATGGGCCTGGGTCGATTCCTCAATCCACCCAGGCGTCACGATCGCCTGGCCATCCCACATGCCGTCCTGCAGGAAGAGATACCCGATTTTCGCGAGACTCCCCGGAGTCAGGAACAAACCACCGGCGCCTCGCGTCTCGCCCTGGTACATCGCGACCCACTCCGGCTCCGGGATGCCGAGCGGATCGAAGAGCCGAGGCTGGAGATACTCCTCCATGGTGACGCCGCTCTGCACCTGCACGATATACGAGAGCAAATTCGAGTTGGTCGAGTCGTACTCGAATCCCTCGCCGGGGTTGAAGATCAGGGGCCGCGCGAGCATCGCGTCCAGGTCGTCCGTTTCGTCGTGACGGCGGAAGTTGATCCGCGCATCCCACTCCCAGCCCGACGTCGACGTCAGCAGGTGATAGAGGGTGATATTCCCTACCCGCGGGTCCGCCCCGGCGGGGATCCGGTCCGGGATCAGCTCACCGAGCGACTGGTCGACGCTGGTCAGCAACCCTTCGCGAAAGGCGATCCCCGTCGCGATCGAGCTGACGCTCTTGGTGATCGACCAGATGTGGAAGGGGTCGTCCGGTGTCGCTTCGTTGTAGTAATTGTCGACCACCAGTTCACCGCCATGGATGACTACCACCGACGTCACCAGCGGCGCCGTCGCGGCAACCTGGTTGTCGATCTGGGCGGCGAGGTCCGCCGGCAACCCGTGCTCGGCCGGTTCCGCCATGGTCCACGACTCGGTTGGCCAGGAGCCGCCGTCCACGATTGGCCCGCCGGTACCATCCTGCGCGCGGACGTCACGTCCGATCAGGGCAGCAACCGGCGCCATCGCCGCGATCACGCGTTTCCTGCTTGAGATCAGCATGAGTACTCCCGGGGGTCCAACGCGAGAATGCACGGGTCATGCATAAAGGCGACACCGCACTCGACACCTGTCGGAGCACAGATGTTGCCACCATTCGCTCCAGGCACCGGGATCAGGACCCGGCGGGGATCACCTCGCCACTGGCCACGCTCACGTCGGGCTCAATGCCGACATCCGCGTTCGCTCCGCCATCCTCAATGATGATCATGGCGGCCTGCCCGAAGATCCCGACGTCGATATCGATGGAATGCCCCTTCAGGTTGAGCCAGCTGAGCAGGGTTGGCGACATGCCGGACTGGACCCGCAGCGTATTCTCGGCGACCCACGGCGGCGTGCCCGACGGGAACGCCGTGCTCACCCAACGCGGCAGGTCCATCGCCTCCTGCGCGCCCAGCCCGAACTCAACGACGCTCACAAACTGCTGCGCCTGGGCCTGTGGCTGGGTATCCGACCCGGTATTGCCGCCGAGCAGGTAGAGCTGGCCGTCCTGCAATGCGAGATACGGACAGGATGTATGGCGCACCTTGTATCCCGGCGCCACTTCGTTCGCGTTGCCAGCTTCCACGGAGAGCATCCGCATCCGGTTGTTCATATGGATCCCGGTCGTTCCGGCGACGACGATTTGCGCCCCGAGACTGGTCGTGACGCTCGCGGCGTTCCCTTCCGCATCAACGATCTGGAAGGTCGTCGTATGCGCCGGTGCCTCGCGTTGCGCCACGCCACTCTCGATCGGCCATTCCATGGCACGGTCGATGTCGATGCGCTCCCGCTGGGACGCGGCGTACTCATCCGACAACAGCTCAGCCAGCGGCATCTCGACGCGAGCGGGATCGCCGATATGCGCGTATCGGTCGGCCATCGCCAGCTTCATCGCCTCGATCTGGAGATGCACCGCATCCGGGTCGTCCACGTCGTAGTTGGAAAGTCCCATCTCCTTCAGGATATTCAACGCCAGGAGCATCGCGATGCCCTGGCTGTTCGGGGGATTCTGGAAAACGGTCAGGCCATCGCGGTACTCGATCGACACCGGATCAACGATCTCCGCCTCGAACGACGCAAAATCCTCGAGCGCGAAATAGCCATCGTAGGCGTCGGAAAAGGCGACGATGGCCTCGGCGATCGGGCCGCGATAGAAATAATCCCGCGCGGCCTGGATCGCGGCCTCACGAGACTCGCCCCGCGCACCGTCATATGCCCCGACGACGGCCTCGAACGTCGCGGCAAGCTCGGGCAGCGCGATCGTGTCTCCTTCCACGGGAAT
>CAZVAA010000362.1:0-2354 GCA_964624125.1 uncultured Sphaerobacteraceae bacterium
GGCGCGGAACCCTTGGGACTACACCGATCCGGCATCCGGCATCGATGCTACCCGTAGCTGGTAGGTACGAGTCCTGCGAGGCTTTGGCCAGAATACGGGTCGCGAACCTGGCTGCTTTCAGGGCGCCTTCCGGGCGCGTTGGCAACAGCCATGACACCAACAACGACTGGAGTCGCACATGAGCAACGCAAACGGCGCGTTCACGTTCGTGCTTCACAGCCACTTGCCCTACGCACGGCAAGCTGGCATGTGGCCGCACGGCGAGGAATGGGTCCATGAAGCAATCGCGGAAACCTATGTCCCACTTTGGACCGCCCTGTATGACCTTGCGGAAGAGGGCCTTGATTACAGGATCACGGTGAGCATCACGCCGATCCTGGCGGAACAGCTTGCCGATTCCCTGATTATCGAGCACTTCCTTACCTACGCGGAAGAGCGGGCGGCATGGGCGGCTGCCGATATCGAGCGGTTCCAGGAGGCGGGGGACGACGAGCTTCGCGACCTCGCGAAGTTCTTCCACCATTGGTACTCCCGCACGCTGACCACGTTCCGGGACCGGTTCAACAAGGATCTCCTGGGAGCCCTGAAGGAACTCCAGGATCGCGGTCTGGTTGAGATATCCACCAGTGCGGCAACCCACGGCTACCTGCCGCTGCTATCCCGGGATTCGTCGATCTACGGTCAGATCCAGACCGGCGTCGATACCTATATGCGGCATTTCGATCGGCGGCCGAAGGCGATCTGGCTGCCGGAATGCGCATATCGGCCCGCATATGTCGATGAAGGCAGCGGAGTCACCCGGCCGGGGATTGAATCGTTCCTGGCCGACCAGGGCATCCGGGTCTTCTTCAGCGAGACCCACACCGTGGAAGGTGGGCGTCCGGTCGGCAAGGCCGCCGGCGATGCCGTCGGTATCTATGGCGCCACGCCTCGCCGTAAGCTGGTGAACCAGCCTGCGGAAGAGCAGCAGAAGCCCGGCACGACCTACAAGTCGTATTGGGTAGGCGATGCACCCGGCCAGGTTGCGGTGCTCGGACGGAACAACCGGACTGGTCAGCAAGTCTGGTCCGGGTCGTTCGGGTATCCGGGCGATGAATGGTATCGCGAGTTCCACCGCAAGGACGGCGTCTCCGGGATGCAGTACTGGCGTGTGGGAGGACCGAATACCGATTTGGGCAGCAAACCGACATACAATCCTGATCGTGCCGCCGAGCGCGTGCAGGATCATGCGCGACACTTCGTCGGCCTGGTCGACGACCTGCTGCGGCAATACAAGGAAGAGACTGGCGAGTACGGCATCATCGCGTCGAACTACGACACGGAGTTGTTCGGCCACTGGTGGTTCGAAGGCGTTGACTGGCTGAAGAATGTGCTGCGTGGCCTCGCGCAACTCGATTCGGTGGACCTCACGACCGCCTCGACGTGGGTCGAGGAGCACGGTGGCGATGAAGTCATGGTGCTGCCGGAGTCGAGTTGGGGTATGGGCGGTAACCACTTCACATGGATGAACGCTGATACCGAGTGGATGTGGCCGATCATCCATGGCGCCGAAAGCCGCATGGAAGAACTGGTCGCGGCGAACCCGGATGCGCAGGGGGACCTGAAGCGGGTACTAAACCAGGCGGCCCGCGAGCTGGTGTTGCTGCAGAGCAGCGACTGGCCATTCCTGGTCACGACTGGCCAGGCGAAGGATTACGCCACCCAGCGCTTCAATGAGCATGTCGACCGGTTTGAATCGCTGGCGACGATTGCGGATCGCCAGGGCGACATGACGCCCGAGGAGCGAGAGACGCTCACGGCGCTGGAGACGCGCGATAACCCGTTCCCCGGCATGGATTACCGCGTGTTTGCCGAGCGGCAGGGCAGCACCGAACTGGCGGAGACGGCGTCACCTGTGCGATAGCGAAACAATCTCAGCGGACACCAGGAGAGAGGGAAGGGCGGCCGAATGGCCGCCCTTCCCTGTTGATTCAATATGTGAGGACGATGCGCTACGCGCCTTCGTCTTGAGGTCGGCCGGTGACGGTCACCTCGCCATCGATGCGGACCGGGATGCTGCCGGACCAGGGCCCCTGGCGGGTGCCCTGCAGCCAGGGCTTCTGGAGGAAACGCTGCACCCAGTACCCGAGCGGGATGTAGACGTGGTTCTCCAGCAGGATGGTTTCCGCCTGCGCGTAGAGATCGTTTCGGGTGGCCTCATCCAGCTCGGCCGCAGCTTGCATGACGAGTTCATCGAACTCTGCTGCATCGTCGCCTGGTGTGAAATCGCCGGTGGATTCCAGTTCCGGTTCCCAGTTGATCCAGCCAGCGTTGTGCTCGCTCTCCTGGGAGGCGACGGTGGCGAGAAGTGACGG
>CAZVAA010000363.1:0-1178 GCA_964624125.1 uncultured Sphaerobacteraceae bacterium
TCAAGACAGGCGCGCCGTCGCGGACCGATCGCGTCGCGAAGTACAACCAGCTCCTTCGCATCGAGGACGAATTGGGCGACATCGCGTTGTATCCGGGCCGTTCGGCGTTGCGAGGGTAAACAGACAAGAGAAATCACGAAGGCGCCGGGCCCCGCAACCGCAGGACCCGGCGCTTCTTTTCCCTGGAGGGCTGGATATGCCGCAGGACAAGCAGATCGTCGCCGCAATCGTGGAGACACTCGAACCGCTCGACGTCCGAACTCGAGCGATGTTCGGCGCGTATGGACTCTATTGCGATGACAAGTTCATGGGCATCATCGGGGACGACCAACTCTTCATCAAACCGTCCGATGCCGAACCTGCGCTGTTCGCCGGCGTCGAGATGGCGAAGCCGTATGAGGAGGCGAAGGACTACTATCTCGTCGCCGAACCACTCGATGTAGATCCTGAATGGCTTCGTGACGTCGTCCAGGCCACCGCGGACGCGCTGCCACTCCCCAAACCGAAGAAACGCCGTACCAGGCCGGCTACATAGCCGGTGCGACGGCGACCGCTGCCGGACGTTGTTGCAGGTACTCGTCCTTCCACGGGATGTCGAGCTTCTGCCAGGACATTCCGCCATCCGCCGACCGGTACAAACCGGTGTTGTTGAGCGCGTAAAAGCGTCCGGCCTGCGCCTGGTCGGCGGTGATGATCGAGAGTGTTGTTCCATCGGATTCCGGCAAGCCGGAAGTGACCTCCTGCCAGTCGCCCTGTCCCTCGCGCCGGACAATCGACGCCTTCGCGCGGTCCCGGCGTCCGTGGCCTCGCCCGGCGTTCGGCGCGACGCTCATGATCACCAGGTCCGGATTCCCGGAATCAATCGCCAACCCGTAGCAATAGCGATACGGCAATCCGTCTTCCGGCGAGGTCCAAGTCTCACCACCATCGGTACTCTCGAAGAATCCGTCGCCCGCTGCGCTGAGCAGCCGCTCCGGGCTGTCCGGGTGAATTCGGGCCACATGCGTGTCAATCGGACCGCCGGGAACGCGATCTCTCCAGGATCCACCGCCGTCTCGGCTCTTCAGCAGCGCGCCCGCTTCGATCGCGAGGTACAAGGTGTCGGCATCAGCCGGATGAGGCGTGATCCACCGTGCATGGTGCGTCTCCGGCTTCGGCGGGAAGCTCCAGTGCGCCTT
>CAZVAA010000363.1:1278-2342 GCA_964624125.1 uncultured Sphaerobacteraceae bacterium
TATTCCTCTGGCCAAACGACCGACGAGACGAAGTAGTTCACATCCATCGTATCCCAGAGGCCTCGTTGAGCCGCCAGGCGATTCAGGTAGTCTGCCCACTCACGTTGGTCGCTCCAGCCCTTTTCCGCAACTCCGGGCAAGCGGGGAAGGAGCTGAAAGGTCAGGTCGCGCTCGTCAACGATGGTTTCGCACCAGATTGAGCCTTCGATTCCGGCAATTCGGTCGCTTGGCAGTCCGGGATCGAGGGTTGCCGGATCCCAGTCATACGAGTCCTCGACGGTGCCATTTCCGTACACCATCTGTGGCAGCCCGATGCGCTGCTGATCCGCTTCCTGGCCCGGGTCGACCGAGGCTTCAGGATATTTCGTGTCGAGGTAGAGCTTGTCGGCCCGTGATATGACGACATCCGCGCCTTGCGCGAGCGCGTTTGGCATATCCTCCGGCGCCCGAAGGAAAAGTTCCGCATACGCCCTTCCCACCTCGGGATCCTGGGACGAATATCCAGATCCGCGGTTGTCGGGATCCTGGGAGGCCCGGCGCACCATCTCCACAAGTTGGGGTGGGATCCACCACTGCATCAGGTCGCCGGCGGCGAATCGGGCCCGTGCGGTTTCCTGCCAGGCGACGATGCCCTTGCCGGTCGCTCGTGCCATAGAGAGCGCCGCCTCCATGTACCGGCCGAAAGACTCCTCGTCCATGGCGATCGCCTCGTCGCCTCCAACGTGGATTCGGGCACCGGGATGTACCCGGGCCATTTCGGAATAGACTGCGCCTACGAGATCCCATACGCCCGGCCTGTCCGGGTCGAGATATCGCATCGCTTCCGCGGCCGCATGCATCTCCTCGCTTCCGAGCTCCGGATAGGCGCGTAGCACGCTCGCGGTGTGGCCTGGCGAATCGAACTCCGGCACGACCGTTATGAACCGGTCTGCCGCGTATTCCAGGATCTCCGCATAGTCCTGTTGCGAGTAGAAATCGCCCGGGCGGCCGTCCCGGGCAGTTTGCCCGGAAACCCTGGTCAGGTCCGGGTAGTCCGGGATTTCAAAACGCCAGCCTTCGGCGTC
>CAZVAA010000364.1:0-2338 GCA_964624125.1 uncultured Sphaerobacteraceae bacterium
GCCGTTGTTCTCCCGGCGGCCGACGAAGACGAACGGGAAGCCATCCTGGCGGAGACGCGCCAGCTCGTCCCGGTCCTCATTCACGCCGAGCAGGATCGCGCCTTCCGTGGCGAGGAGCTGGTTGACGCCGTCGACATAGATCTTCCGCTGGCTGGATGTGCCGCCCCGCGTGAAGAGCAGCAGGTTGAAGTCGTCCACCGCCGCCTGCTCTTCGATCCCGACGAGGAAGGGTTGGTAGAAGCTGCTCGGGCTCATCGGGAAGATCGCATCGAAGGTGAAGACGCCGATGACATGGGTCGCGCCGCCGGCCAGCTGGCGGGCCGCGAGGTTCGGCACGTATCCCAGCTCGCGGATGGCGGCGCGCACCCGGGCCTGGGTCGCCTTGGAGATCTTGATCTTGCCGTTGGCGCGTCCGTTGATCACCAGCGACACGACCGCGGGCGAGACGCCCGCAGCATTGGCGATGTCGATCTGGGTAGGACGGGACGACCGTTTCACCGGCATGCTCCTGCCACTGCTCGAGTGCTGATGCGATTTAGCTAATGCGTATTAGCCGCACTCTAGCGAGTCCGTTCTGCTTTGGCAAGTTTGTGATTCCCTGAACAAGCGGAGGGGATCGTGTGGCCTGGGCAGCGAAGGTTATGCCGGTTTGGTGATAGCGCGGGGTTAACAAAACGACGCCCCGGTGATGGATCCATCACCGGGGCGTCGTGGGGTTTCTGGATTGGTCGCGGGCTTCAACAGGGGGTCACACCATTGTGCCCGGGTAGGTCGGCAGGCGAACGATGGCGTCACGATGTGAAGGATGTGACGCGGCCACGCGACCGGGATTGTTACCTGGCGCGAGCGCGCCCCACCGTAGGTGAAGCGGCCCGTGCCGTCAGCCGATCACCGCGGGAAAACGCCCGTGATGATCGGGGAGTTTCCCGCTAGTGCGGCCAGCCGAACGGCATGATCGTGCGGTCGTGTGCGGTCAGGTCGCGGCGAGCTTCGTCGGCGGTCGGGTAACCGGTGCCGGAGCGAAGGACGCGGCCGTAGTAGCGATCGAAACGGGTGCCCTGCGGGCGAGCTGTGCGGCCAAAGATGCGGCGGATGACGTTCATGGAATACCTCTTTCGCTGTCAACGTCGTTGGTGACCGAGGAGCCATTCCCCTCTTGCTGTATATCATTATACCGATATCGCGATGAAATATCAACACTCCATGAGCATATTGTTATGAGTTCGTGATTCGCTCCTCCGCAGGGCTGACGCGCCCCGTTCGCAATGTGCTACATATGTGGCAGCAGGGCGGTTTCGACGCCCGTCACCCGATCCGATACCTGTGTGGTGATCATGCCCGATGCCCCGACCGTAAACGCACAACCGCCAACGCGCCGATGGGCGCATCTGCTGAGTACCGTGCTGTTCATCGCGGCCATCGCGTTTGCCGCCGCAGCCGTCTACCTCTATATGACGCAGGACGATTCACCTTCCGGCCCCGAACGGCCGCCCGCCGAGGTGGGGCGGAATGAATTCGCCCACGTCGTTGGCGGGTTGAACGACGCTGGGCTCGATGCGCAGCCAGGACGCTATAGCGCCGAGGCGAACCAGCTTGAGCAGCCGGGGCAGACCATCGAGGTCGGGGGTCACAATCTCTTCGTCTTCATTTATCCGGACGCCAGCGGCGAGGTCGCCGTTGCGGACCGCCAGGCAGACGCCGCCGATCTCGATCCGGATACGATCGAGCTGCGATCCAGATCCGCCGAGCGGCCGTTAAATGAGGGTGAGGAGGTCCACATCTTCGAGGGGAGCAACGTGATTGCCATCCTCGTCGGTGGGGATGACGAATTGGTCGACACCGTTCGCGATGTCATCGAGTCGCTTCCATAGCGTTTTCACGATTCCACTGGACGGGCTGATCATGATGGCCCGGCACAATTCCATCCCGCAGGTGCACCTTCCATGACCAACGATCACGATTCCAACCGGCCTGACCAGACTCCGGACGAGCTTCCCGACGAGGAGCGACCCGCGGCATCGCTCGCCGACGATGACGACTCGCAGGACGAGCGTGGCCGCATCGGCTACGGCCCGAACGAGCGTAAATCCTCCTGGATGCTCGGTCTGTCGCTGGTGCTGGTTCTCGCCGCGATCGGCATCTACACCGCCATCGGGAGCGATGATGGCGATGGTGATGACGGCAACTACGGCTATGCCCGCGTCGGCGAGGACGCGCCGGACTTCACCCTGCAGACCTTCGAGGGCGAGCCGTTCACCCTCTCCGATCACCGGGGCGAGGTCGTGGTCGTCAACTTCTGGGGATCATGGTGCGAGCCATGCATCCGCGAGATGCCGGC
>CAZVAA010000365.1:0-2302 GCA_964624125.1 uncultured Sphaerobacteraceae bacterium
ATCGCCCCGGCGGACGTTCCCGCCACGCGCCGGAACCAGATCCGGTGCATATCCAACGCAAGGAGCGCCCCGATATAGGCGGTGCCCAGCGTCCCGCCGCCCTCAAACACTCCATCGACGTAATCCCGGGTCAGGTCAATCGGTCGCCGGATGGGGCTGTCCCGGAGCGCATCCTCGATACGCTCCCTGAACGGAGAGGTGGGACGGACACGCACCGGCTCAGAACGACGAAGGGGACGAGGACCAGGGTCAGGCATTCGGGACCTCCTCAACGCAGGGCAGCGCCGGGGCCACAGCCCGGCAAGCAAGTTGGGTTTACGGAAGATTCACCCCATACTGGCCCACTGATTGCGACAGGTCAAGCATGGAAACCCGCGCCATACCGGCCCACGACCAGGAGACGACCATGGCCACCACCGACCCCCTCCGCGCCAACCTGCTCATGCTGCTCGGCAACGGGCACGCCCACATGGGATTCGACGAGGCGGTGAAGGATTTCCCGCCCGAGCGCATGAACGAGAAGCCGCCGAACGTGCCCTACACGCCATGGCACCTGCTGGAGCATATGCGCGTCACCCAGCGCGACTCCCTCGACTACATGCGTGACGCCGGCTACACCGCTCCGGATTGGCCGGCATCGTTCTGGCCCGACCGCGATGCGACCACCGACGTCGCTGGCTGGAACGCCACCATCGAGCAGTTCCGCGCCGATCTCGCGGCATTCGTCGCGATTGTGGAAGACGAGTCACAGGACCTCAACGCCCCGATCCCGACCAACCCGGAACACACCCTGCTGCGCTCGATCATGATCATCGCCGCCCATAACCACCATCATCTCGGTGAATTCGCCATTCTCCGGCAAGTCATGGGCACATGGGGCCCGGACCACAGATAGGCATGGAGATTACGCCGCCGCGCCGGAGAGCTCCTTGCCCGAGCGCGCGTCCTCGAGCGACGTTGGCTCGGGAAGCGCCAGGCGCTCCGTTTTCGCCCAGCCCTTCTTTCCGGACGCGATCCGCCCGACCGCACGCCATCCCGCCACCAGCAGCATGAACTGGAAGACCGGCATCACATGCGCCAGGAGCAACGTCCGCTGCCACGTCACATCCGCTGATTTCGACCGGTACCAGAACGCCACCAGCAGGTTGGGACCGAACGCAATCGCATAGGCCAGCCACGCCGCCAACGCCCACGTCCATCCGTCGCCCGTTCCCGTGACCACCCGGTAGACCGACAACGGCCAGGCGGTCAGGACGGCCACCGGGAAGAGCAGGCACGACATCACCGGCCACGTGAGGTGGAACACCAGGTCCACCTTCGTGTACCAGCGGGCTCGCATCGTCACCAGGGACGGAATGCGCGCCCAGCACTGGAACTGTCCCTGGATCCATCGGGCCCGCTGCCGCACCAGCCGCCCAACATCCACCAGGCCCTGCTGATGCACCGCGGCGGCGGAGGTGAAGGCATTTTTCCACCCGTGCGCCAGCAGTTGCAGGCCGAGGTCGAGATCCTCGGTCAGGCAGTCTGTCCACGGCCGGTCGCCGAGTTCCATCATGGCCGAGAGTCGCGTGAACTGGCCGTTGCCTCCGAGTCCGACCGAACCGATCAGGTTCCGGCCGCGTTGCGTGATATGGCCGAAAACGAAGAAGTCGACATCCTGCAACAGCGCGCGCCAATCGTTGCGATTGATGATCCGGACCGCGATCTGTACGCCACCCATCTTCGGGTCAGCGAACCATGGGGCCACCGCCTCCAGCGCATGCGCGTCCAGCAAGCCATCCGCATCCATGATGCAGATCACCACATCGTCAGGGCTGATGCCCGCACCGGCATAATCCCGGACCACCTGCCGGTAACAGGCGTTCAGGGCCTCGCCCTTGCCCTGTTGCGCATTCGGCAGCGTGCGCCGGAACACCCGGACGCGTTCGTTCCGCTCGGCATGGGCGCCGGCGATCTCCGCGGTCGCATCGTCGGAGCCGTCATCGATAACGTAGACCGTGGCGTTCGCCCCATGCGCCAGCAATCGCCGGATCGTCGCGTCGACGACCAACTCCTCGTTCAGGCAGGGAACCATGAACGCGAAATGCAGGTTGGAGTCCGCAGTTTGCGCCCGCTCGTCGCGCCGGGACGCCCCCGCGATGATCATGAGACCGAAATGGACAAGGGCGACGCTACTGCCGAAGATGACAATGACCTGCGCGACCAGCAGCAGGGATGCAAGTGTGGCGTCCATCTACGCCCCCACCATGACGGGAGCAAATACGACCGGGGTGTCCAGCGCCAGGAGACTCGCGATCCCCTC
>CAZVAA010000366.1:0-2298 GCA_964624125.1 uncultured Sphaerobacteraceae bacterium
AGCAGGCCTTCCTCCACAAGCCGAGAGTCCAGCTGTGTGTCGGCATCCATCTGCAGGACGAAATCCCATTGGCCTGGATCAAGCCGGGCCAGCGCCTGGTTGAGCGCGCCTGCCTTCTTGCCCTTGTTCTCCTTGATCTCCATTACATGGATGGCGTCATGTTGCGCTGCGTACTCCAGCGCGATCTCCACGGTTCTGTCAGTACAGTTGTTCGCGATCACGACAATGTGGTCGAGGCTGTGGGTTTGTACGAGGAGCGACTCGATCGTCTGGGCAATCAACTCCTCCTCATTACAGGCAGGAACAAGCGCGATGACGCGAGCCCGATGTTCCGCATTGGTTGAGGTGCCACATTGCGCGCCACTGGGATACGCCGCAGCTCGCATTGCTCGAGGCGTGGTCAGGAGAGGCATAGCCAGGATGTTGGCGAAGACGTTCTTTAGCCACTGTTCCGGCCGCATTGCCCGCCACGCAGCCACGATCCGACCGATCTCTGTCGACGGCGAGGCGGCGTGACGGGCAACGCGTGCCATCACGCCGAACGCAAGACGATCGGCGCCAACGAAGGCGACGATTGAACCGATGGATTTCACCGCGATCCAGGTGAGCAGGAGCGGGCCGCCGATCAGGCGCTGGGCCGCTGTGATACCAGCGATCTCCAGCCAGAGCGTGGGCGTGGTGATCGCGAACACGGTGAACAGCGGCAGGAACCATCTGCGGCGCTGGGCGCGGCTCAGCGTGGCGAAGCGGTCACGCCAGGTGATGGTGTAATTGAGCGAGAAGTTGACGAAGCCCGAGAGCAATACCGCGATTGGCGTTGCCTGCGGCACGCTCATGCCCGTTCGTGTCAGCGAAAAGAGCAGGACGCCCTGAACGAGGGTGGAGATGACGCCCACGACCGCATACCACGACAGCCGCCGGAGGAGCGGAGATGCTCCTTCGGGCCTGGTTCGGGCTGACGAAAGCTGGATTGGGATGGACGATTCGAGGGCGGCAGGCCGAGTCGGCGAAACCGGCTCGACGGATATGGCAAGACGTGACAGATCGGCACGGTCGTGAGCCCGCAAGGACATGCTGATCCCTCCCCTGGTACGGACACCCTGTCCGTAGTGACACCTGGGAGGCTCGGTTCATGACTCGTGCGAGCACAGCGCGCCAATGGCGGCGTGATACACTGCAACCAACAGGGAGCCACGAACCGGCTTCCAGTACGAGAAGCATTGGCGGGGAAGTCATTGGCGTGGCGCCCCGCTGATGCTTTTTTATTGCCACTGCGCGAGTTTTTCAGCTCGCGTCGCGATTAACGATCTCCGGCACTTTGATAATTTGCCCGCGCTTACGATAGTCGCGCGAAGGTCGTGTTGTCAAATACGCTTGAGAGCGCTCATAACCTGTCTCTATTTCAAGGAGGGATCAGATTCAGTTTTTAGATATTTATGCGAGGTGATCGGGGTATAGTTTCTCAAAATCAGCCAAGGCTCACGAGGATAGATATCAGACCTCTTGGGTGTCTGTGACTTGCAGTCGCACATGCTGTCGCGGTCTCGTTTGGAATCCGATTGAGTTTCCACGCCCACCATGCCTTACAATGCCAACCTCACTGCAGGTTGCGTATCTTCATTTATGGAGAGTTGTTCCCTGCCCTGCGTATGGGCGGCATGAGCGGCGCCTGTGACCAGGCAGGGGGCGGATATCACCCGCGTTCCAGGTAGCGTCGGCGCTCCCAATCGGTGACGGCACGGTCGTAGAGCTCCTGCTCGACCCGGGCGGCGTTCAGGTAATGCGCGTGGACCGCTTCGCCGAAGATATCTCGGGCAAGATCGCTGCATGCCCACAGGTCGATCGCCCGGTAGAGCGCCGCGGGGATCTGGGGCGCGTCCGATGCCAGGTAGCCGTTGCCTCGGAACTCGGCGGGCGGATCGGTCTTCCGCTCGATGCCGGTCAGCCCCGCGCCGAGCATCGCCGCGAAGGCCAGGTAGGGGTTGCTGTCCGCCCCCGGCAGCCGGTTTTCGATACGCAGGGCGTTTCCGCTGCCGACTACCCGAAAGCCGCAGGTCCGGTTGTCACGTCCCCAGACGATGTTGACCGGTGCCCACGAGGCCGCCGCGAAGCGCTTGTAGGCGTTCACGGTGCTCGCCATCAGCAACGACAGCTCTCGCGCGCCGGCGATGATCCCGCCGAGGAACCAGCGCATCGTCTCCGACATCTCCGCGTTGTTGCTCGCCGGGAAGGCGCTTGTGCCGTCGCGCCAGAGGCTGGCGTGGATGTGCCCGCTGGAGCCGGTCCAGTCCTGATGCG
>CAZVAA010000367.1:0-2292 GCA_964624125.1 uncultured Sphaerobacteraceae bacterium
GCCATCCAGACCCGCACCCCGTCGCGCTTCGACGCATCCAGCGGCTGCATCTCCCGGAACATCGCCCCAAGGATCATCCGTGGCGATTTCGGCTCGGGCAAGGCGGCGATCAATGCGCCGATCCGGTCCCGCGTGCGCTCCAGCATGAACTCGCAGGCGAACTGCAACATCTCGTCCCGCGTCCGGAAATGATGCTGCACCATTCCGGCGGACACCCCGGCCTGGGCGGCGACCTCCCGTACCGTCGCCGCCTCCAGCCCCTCGCGTGCGACAAGCCGCAGCACCGCCTCCGCGATCATCTTCCGCCGGGTTTCCGGATCGAGCCGTTTCCTCACCATGCCTCCCTACAATACACTTGTATTGACAGGATACCGGACCGCCGGTAAAATACAACCGTATTGCACGCCGAAAGCGCACCGGTACACGATGCCGCGCTCTCCGTCTTGAGCGTGCAATCACCCGGGCAAGGCCCCGGGAGGGACCCTATGTCACGGAACGAGGGTGGTGCCTCGCCTCCGTGACGGTCCCCGTCGCATCCAGCGCGGGGAGCAATCCAACCACACAATCCCGATGGGGGAATCCACATGGCAACCAACACGATGTCCGGCCGCTCCTGGCTAGGCGACCTCTCATGCATCTTGCCGCGCGCCGCGACCATCCTCGGCGCAACGCTCGCCACGTTCATCATCTACCTGGTCTCGACCTTTATCGGGGACGTCGACCTGGTAGAGAATACCGGCCGGACGATCGGTCCAGGGATGATCATCGTGGGCACGATCGTGCCTGGCCTCGTCGGCTGGGGCCTGCTCGCCCTCCTGGAGCGTCGCACCGGCAACGCCTGGACCATCTGGCGCAACATCGCGCTCGTCGTCCTCGTCATCTCCTTCCTTGGCCCGATCAGCGCGGAGAACGACGGCGCCAGGGTCGTCCTCTCCGTGATGCACGCCTTCGCCGGCGCCATCATCATCAAGGGCTTCTCCCGGACCGTGGAGCGACGTTAACGTACGACCGGCCCTTGTGGCCGGTCTCTCCATTCAGGATTCCGTCGCCCTCGTCGGGGCCGTCCTACGCAAACAACTCCCGAAGGAATGCCAGGCCGTCCTCCGCGAGGGCGTCCTGGCTCTCCGCCAGCGGACGCCAGATCGATGCGGCCGTCGCGATCGTCTTGTTCGCGCTCGTGAACGACTCGATGGCGATGGCTCCCTCATAGCCCGCATCCCGCAGCGCATCACGGACCGCGATCCAGTCGATCCCGTCGTTCCCCGGGGCGCCCCGGTCGTTCCCGCAGGCATGAAAGTGGAACAGCCGCTGTCCGGCACGCCGGATTGCCGCGCCTAGATCCCGCTCCTCGATATTCATATGGAAGGTGTCGAGGAGCAGCCCCAGCGATGGATGATCGACCATTTCGACCAGTTGCATCGCCTGCTCGACGGTGTTGAAGAGGCTGGTCTCGAACCGGTTCAGCGGCTCGACCGCGAGCCGCACACCGCTCACCTCGGCATGCGCGATGACCGGGGTCAGGTTGTCGATCAGTGTGTTGAGGATGCGTTCACGTCGGAAAAACTCGATCGCACCGGTCTGCCCGGTAGGGGAGTACATTGGCCCGGCCAGGATCCCCGCGCCAACCTCCGCCGCCTGGTCGATGCAGGAATGCAGGTAGGCCTGCGTCTTGCCAACAATCTCCGCATCGGTGGATGTCAAATCCCGACCGGGGCCCATCGCTGCGCAGACGCCGGCCTTCAACCCCGTCTCCTCGAGGATCCGTCGCACCTCGACCGCATTCCAGTCCTGCGGATTCTCGATGGGAAGCTCGATCGCATCGAATCCCATCGTCGCCACCTGCGGCGCGCGCTCACGGATGACGTCGGTCGTGACGGGTGAATCCCATATCCACAGGTTGGCGCCAAACGGCGGGGTGGTCATGATGAGGGCCTCGTCTCGTGGAGAGCCCCGGGGCACGAGACCCGGGGCTCCAACGTACACGCTGGTGCAGGGGACGCCACGCCATTGTGACGTCCCCGTCAACGCGAGCCGGTTATTCGCCGCCCCAACGCTCCGGATACCCCGGCATGTTCTCGCAGCCACACAGCGCATAGTGCTGCGGCGGCATGTCCGTCTGGACGTAGTCGTCCACGTTCTCCGAGGTAATCGCCGGCTGCGGCAGGATCCACTCGGACGGGACTTCCTCACCCGAAAGGATCATCGTCGCCGCGATCACCGGCGTTCGCCACTGGAAGGTCGGCCACGACGGCGCGATCGCCGTCAGGTCGTCCTCGGCCCACTTCTGCAGGA
>CAZVAA010000368.1:0-2289 GCA_964624125.1 uncultured Sphaerobacteraceae bacterium
GCAGCGGGAGATAACGTGCTTGCGTGGGATCTCGACATCACGATCGCCGTGCAAGAGATCGAGGGCGCGGTGCTGGACGCCCTGGCGACATTCGGCAACACGGTCGGAGCGACCCTGACTGCGGCGATCCTGATCAGCCTGGCGCTTCTGGCCGCCGCGGCGCTTCGGGCATGGCCACAGATGGCCTATCTCGCGATCCTGCTGGTGCTTCGCCTCGCGGGGACGCAGCTCAAGCCGATATTCGACAGCCCTCGACCAACCGATGACCTCGTGCTGGTGACCGGCATCCATGACGGAACCGGGTATCCGAGCGGTCACGCGATGACCGGCGCCACGATGGCGCTGGGGTTGGCGGTGCTTGCGTGGCGGCACATCCCCTCGCGTCCGCTGGCAACAGCGGCGGTCGGGTTACTGGTGCTCGTCGCACTGGTAATCGGATGGGCGCGTGTGTATTCCGGTGCACACTGGCCAACGGATGTGCTGGGTGGGTGGCTGTTTGGCATTGCGATCGTAACGGTCAGCATCGTCGTCCTGAACCGGCTGACAGCCACGGATGCCCAGAGATGACGCATCTTTGGGGATACTGGCATGCTGTTGCCTCCTCCGATCGGCCATTCGAGCAAAACTCATCGCCCGCAGCAATCATCTCTTCGAAGGAACTGCTAATCTAGGTGTTGGGTCCTTAATGATTGGCTCGACAAGACAACAGGCACGAGCGCAGCTGGCCGTTTCACGGCGAGCTGGCGTTTGGCGCACCGGTCTGGAACATGAGCGACATCACATCCGATGAACCACGCTCAATGAGGTTGGCACATGCTTCTTCCCGCGCGCCCTTCCATACCCACTCCCGTGGCGATTGGCGTGTTCGCCACCGCGTCGGTGGTCGCGATCGGCCTTGGTATCGCCGGAACCGGCAAGGCCGTGGTTCCGGGGGACGTCGATATCTCCCGCCTGCTCCAGATAAGAACGGGATCCGCCCCGGATGTGTTGGCATCGGTCATCCATGAGTTCGGCTCAACGACCTGGGCGATCCGGTTCCTTTTCCTGGGCACGCTCCTCTCGGTCATCGCTCGCTGGTGGCCTGTGGCGTTCTATTTCCTCACCCTGGCCGCGCTCCGTATGGCGGGAGGATTCCTCAAACCGATTTTTGACAGCCCGCGCCCGACGGACGAGCTGGTGCAGATCGCCGGTACGCGGGATATGGACTACGGCTATCCGAGCGGGCACGCGCTGACGGCGGCGACCCTGGCGCTGGGACTCTCCGTCCTGGCATGGCGCTACCTCCCCTCGCGTCGGCTGGCGCGGCTGACCGTCATCGTCCTGGTGGCGGGCGGATTAGCGGTGGGATGGAGCCGGGTGCAATCCGGGGCGCACTGGGCGACGGATGTCGCCGGCGGGTTCGCGTTCGGCATTATGAACGTCGCGATCGCGACGGTGGTGCTCAACGTCCTTTCCGGACGCAACTCGCCCTTCCGGAGCGCGCGGCAACGACGGCGATAGTCCGCCGTTATGCCTGCGTCACGGCAAAGGCCACGACTCCGGCGAGGATGCCGAGCATGGCGATGAATCGGGCGAGGAAATCGATCGGCCCGTTCGATTTGCCACGGAGCAGCTTCGGGACCATCCAGAAACGCCAGGCGGAAAACGGCAGTAATGGACGGATCCCGGCGTGGGTCCAGGCATCGCTGAGCAGGTGCGACAGCACGCCGAGGGCGAAGGCGAGCGTCCATGGCTCGATGGCGGATGCCGGGAGCTGGAGATCGACAGCGCCAACGACGAGCGGGGTCTCGTGCAGTACGCGGAAGATGAACCAGACCCCGGCGGTCATCAGCGCAGCGAACGGGAGCCCGTGCGACGCGCCGCGATGACGCAGGCGGAGCGGTTTTCGCAGGTCTGAGCGGAGATCGAACCAGTCGGGGAAGCCGCCGCCGACCGTCCCCCACCAGACCGCGCCAAGCGCAAGTCCCGGCGAGAGCGGCACCGCGATCGGCATCGCGATCGCCGCGCCGAGCATGAGATGGGTCGCGCGCTTCATACGGATGCCTCACGGGGTGCCATTGCCTCGATGCCGGCCACGAGCAGGTCGAGCCCGAACGTGAAATAGGCGTCGGGGTCCTCGCATTCGCTGAGCGGACCCGCAGCCTCGATGAGGCGCGGGAAGCGCTCGGGCGGCAGCGCCTCGAGAGATTGCCGGGCGTGCTCCCGCGCCTGCTTTTGGGCGGGGGTCTCGTTGCTCGCGACGGTGCCGGGCACATCGCCGACCAGGCTGGTGAGGGTGCTGAGCGCGTG
>CAZVAA010000369.1:0-2266 GCA_964624125.1 uncultured Sphaerobacteraceae bacterium
GGCCCGAACAGGAACGTCCAGTCCTTGATCGCAACAAGCGATCCGCCGACGACCATCAATGCCGCGGAGTCGCTGTTGGCGACTCCCGCGAAATCATGCCGCAGTGTGACAACCGAGAGAACACTCAGAACGCCGATCGCGATAAAGACGCACTCGACGATACGGGCCGCAACAAAGCCGAGCGCGAAAATCTCACTCTGCCGCTTCAGGATAGGGAACAGCACCAGCGCGGTGCCGATGTTGGCGATTATCAGGACCAGCTCGAGGAATGCGCCGGTGAAGATCTGGTTATCCGCGCCTGGGCCAACGATGTAGTCGGCATCGTTGATCACCGGGTCGAAAAGGAGCAGCGCCGGAATCGAGGTGATGAAGGTGATGACAAAGAGGAGTCCCGCAACAAACGCAATCCGTCTCGTCGCGTCCATGAGAGTTCCTTTGCGCGACACCGGTCGTTACCACGACAGGTGAGACACCATCGGTTCGCCGG
Organism: uncultured Sphaerobacteraceae bacterium; assembly: GCA_964624125.1. Lineage (GTDB taxonomy): Bacteria > Chloroflexota > Chloroflexia > Thermomicrobiales > UBA6265 > UBA6265. The sequence goes on from CAZVAA010000369.1 coordinate 488, forward strand.
CTCGAGTTGCCGCAGCGTTAAGTGGTGGGCGAAGCCACCGGCTGGACTCTGATGCGACTACCTGGCACCGTTCCGCCGTCCACGAAGAGGACGGTTCCTGACGGATCGGTTGATGTACTGCTGAACTGCCCGTTAAGGAAGTTGCCAGTAAAGCCAAGCGTCATCTCGAAACTGTTGGAGACGACCGCGAGGACGTTCCCCCACCGTCGGTGCCAACTCGGCGACGGTGGCTGTAGCGGTCGTGGGCCCGGTCTCTTGCCAAGCACCCTGAGCGGTGCTGATGAAGGTAACGGGGGAGTCGGTGCTCCCGGCCGGAATGGCCGGTCCGTGAGGGGCCCGAGCCGTCTGCCATGAAGGTGGCCACGCTCCGGGAATCCCCAAACGGGATTACGGAGGTTAGGTGCCAGGCGCCCACGAAGCCCTCCTCTGTGGCAGATGGGCTGCTGGTCTGGTCAGCGGGGAAATAACGCCATTCCAGGAACAAGGATGGCAGAGAGAACCGCGGAAAGAAATGAGGTACTCCGCATGATGTTCTCCAATCGCGAAAACACTGCTGCGATGTGCCCGGCGATTCGATTGTGATGGCCTATAAATCCCAAATCATCATAGACCTATTCGCTGAATTGTCAATAGGGATGTTGTCTCGTTATTAGATGGGACGAAAACGCGCTTGGGGTCAATGGCGGCCGGGCACGCGGTCCCAGTCGGCCATGTCGACGCCGGCGGTTTCGGCCAGTGCGACCATCGCGAAGGTGAGGACGGTGCATCCGGGCTCGAGGTGGCCGCCCATGGCGACCTTGTCGTCGGAGAAGGTGATATGCGCATGGACGCGGCCGTCCAGCACGAAGCCGGTAACCGCAAGGATGTCGTAGGCGCCCTCGCCCTTGATGAAGGCGTTCTCCGGCGGGAGTTCGGTGCTGCTGACGACATGGAAATGGTAGGCCGACAACGAACCCGCACCAGAGACGAAGGTGCCGTTCCGGACGCGCTTCTCATCGACGGCCCGCTGGAGCGCATCCAGCAGGTCCTCGCCGGGTTCAACCCGGATCAGGATGAGGCGATCGAGCGCGGCAATGTGCGATTCCATTTGGATCAGTCTCCCGGTGTCGAGGCAGGTTGCGACGAGGGCGTCGACTGGACTGCGCCGTAATAATCGCCATAGTATGACGCGCCGCGCTGACCCTTCTGCCGGTTGAGGATGACGCCGACCAGGCGCAAGCCAGCCTGGTGCACGCCGTGCGCGGCATGACGCAGGGCATCGATCCGGGTTTTGCCGGAGTGGGCAATGATCGCGATGCCATCGGTCTGCCGGGCGGTAACGAGCGCGTCACTGGCGGAAAGCAGGGGAGGGGAGTCGATGATGATCATGTCGACATCCGCCTTGATCGCGTCGATCAGCTTGGCGAACCGATCCGAGCGAAGCAGGTCGGTCGGGTTCGGCGGGATCGGACCGCTCGGGATGAGATAGAGCCCCTGCAGGGCCACCTTCCGGGCGACCGTCTCCCAGGGCTCATCCGGGTGGGTGAGCAGTGTCGTCAGGCCGGCGTGGTTCTCGACCCCGAAGATCCGGGCCTGGGTCGGCTTGCGGAGATCGGCATCGATGATCGCCGTCGTCATGCCGGACTGCGCCATCACCACACCGAGATTGGCCGCGCTGGTGCTCTTGCCCTCACCGGGACCGGAGCTGGTGACCGTCAGCGTCTTGATGGGATCGGTCGCCGAGGCGAATTCAAGATTGGTGCGAAGCAGGCGCATGGCCTCCGCCGCGCCGGATTGCGG
>CAZVAA010000370.1:0-2263 GCA_964624125.1 uncultured Sphaerobacteraceae bacterium
TCGCCCGCGGCTCGGCAAGGACCAGCGAGATCGCCTCGCCCAACGGCAGCTCGCCGGCACGCCAGGCATCAGCGACCTGCAACACGTCTTCGATCACCGCCTCGAGCTCGGGGCCAATCTCTTTTTCCACCGGCAGGGTATCCGCGAGGGCGGCGAAGTCGACCGTCATGACGCCACCTCCGGGCGGAAAATCACAACGGCGCTCGGGAAGGGCGCGGGGTGTTCCGCGCCGACGAACGTGATACGTCCGCGAACGAATCGCACCTCGGCTTTGCCGTCGATGTAGTCATGCCACCATGACGTATCGGTCCGCGCCGGAATCAGCATCACCGTGGTCACGCCCCGCCGCGCCTCCTCAGCCGCCTTGCGGACCCACTTCGGGATCTCGCGCCCGTACGGTGGGTTGCACCAACACACCTCACCAGACCAGTCCTGATGGATGCCGTCATCCTCGCGAGTGAAGTACCGCGCGCATTTCGCGTTGTGCGGGCTGGCGGCCACGTCGAGCGTGAACCCGAACTCTTTGTCGAGGCCAGCGAAGAACGCAGGCGGCGTGGCCCAATCCGTGCGGTCGGCGACACCGAACATGGCATCGAGGCGTTGCATGGTCTCCGTCATGCTGTCCTCCGATTCGTGTCAGCGAGCGCGTGGATATGTGGCCTTTCACCGGACGTGAGCTGCGCGTACTCGGCGGCGTAGTCGATCGTGTCGAGCCGCTCGGCCCGCAGCTCGCCGTAGACGAACGCGAACCGCTGCCAGAGCGACTCCAGTTCCCGCCCGCTCTGCGCGTTGCGAAACACCGATGACCCGCCGGTTTCGCGCAGCGCCTTCACGACGATCGCATCCGGCGTGTACGTCACCGGGTGGCCCGGCCCCTTGTTTTCTTTCAGCGACCGCTCGACCTGCGCGCGGGCGGATTCGGCCGTCGGAATCCCGAACACGTGTTCGTCAACGAGGTCACGCATCTCGGACGGCTTCGGCATCCACTTCTTGCGCCGAATCCAGAGCCGGTAGGCGACCATCGCCGCCTCGTACGGGATATCGTCCATCGCCAGGTGCCAGTACTCGACGGTCGCCGGCGTGACGTCCTTGTGGTCGGCGTGCTCTTTCAGCAGCGCCAGCAATTTGGCGGTTTCGCTTTTGTTCACTGTCCTTGCCTTTCGAGTTCGGTGGCATAGGCGGCAATGTCATACGGGGACCACCCACCGTCTTGCTTCTTGGAGCCTTGGAACTTCGTCACATTCGCGGGCCGGCGTGGGCGACGATCGACGGCGTTGAGAATCCAGGACCGCCACGTCGCCGGCCAGTCTTTCTTCGTGCGGCCCTCGCCCTGCCAGTAGGCGACAAACTTCTGGAACTCAAGATCGATATCCGCCTCGGTGAAGTCCCGATCGCTGGCGAACTTGCGCATCTGGTCCGTGAGCTCGAAGTCGTCCGGCAGCGCGGTTGCCCGCTTGGCTTTTGGTTTTGGCGCGTCAGCGCCGTCAACAACAGGTTCGGTACGGTTAGGTTTGGTTGGGTTAGGTACGGTAGCGTCGTTACGTAACGGTGATGTAACGGTTACGCCCTCGTTAGGTAACGAATCCGTCACGTTTTCGGGGCCGTTTTCGGAACGCCGGCGCTCCCGAAATCGCCGCTGTCGCTCGCGATTCGACTCGCGTTGCGCGATGAGCCGCCCGGTGTAGTCGTCCCAATCGTTGATATGGAGATCGTCAGTCAGGAACCCGGCAGCAGTGAGCGCGTCGATGAACGTAGACGCGTCGCCCTCCCACATCGCTTCTTCGGCGATGTCGTTCGGGTCGATCCCCGCCAGGTTGCCGTCCTCGGCGAAATCGAGCGCCCACCACCACAGGTAATGCAGGTGTCCCACGAGCTGAACGCGGCTGATGCCGAGCGCTCGCGCGGCTTGCTTGGTCTTTGGGTGCCGTCCAAGGCCCTGGTGAGACTCGATCCACGCCACGGCTACGCCCTGCCCTTCCGGCACCACTGGCACCTGCCATCGTCCAGCTCGGTCGGCTCGGGCATCACCTCGCCGAAGTGCGCGCGGTAGCGTGGTCCGTGCTCGTCAAAGGCGAAGCCGCCGGCAACATCCATGATGGCCAGCAGGCTGAACCAGTGACCGTGGATGTTGTGGACACCGACAACGCCCTGCTGGGCGCCGCAAATCTCGCAGCGCGGGGCATGCGTCTCGATTTCACCAATTGGTGAATATTGCCTTGAGGTGTTTTCGGGGTACGTTGGTCGTGCGACCATAGCAACGGCC
>CAZVAA010000371.1:0-2261 GCA_964624125.1 uncultured Sphaerobacteraceae bacterium
AGGTGAAGTTCGAGGTCGTCTCCGGCAGCATGATATGCCCGATCCGCTCGCCCTCCGGGCTGAAGCAATGCACGCCGTCGTAGCCATACCCGACCCAACCGCCGGAGGCCCAGATGTTGCCGTCGATATCGGCCCGCACCGCGTCGGGTCCAACCACGGTCCCGTTCACCTCGATCTGCGCGAATGGTTGGCCAGGCCCCAGCGTGGTCTCGTCCACGACGTCGAACACCTTGATGTTTTGGTCGTCTCCGGTATCAACGATATAGAGCTGCGTGTAGTCCGGCGAGAAGCAGAGCCCGTTGGGCGCGCCCAGCTCATCGGTCACCCGGTCGATCGTCCCGGATGGGTCGATGCGATACACAGCGTTCGGATGATACAGCTCTCCATGGTCGCCCTCATACCCACTCACCAGCTGCGTGCCATAGGGAGGATCGGTGAACCAGATCCCGCCGTCGGGATGCACGACCGCATCGTTTGGTGAATTCAGCGGCTGCCCCTCGAATTCCTCTGCCAACACCGTCTCCGTTCCGTCATGCTCGTAGCGCACCACCCGGCGCGGACCGTGCTGGCAGGATATCTGGCGCCCCTCCCAGTCAAAGGTGTTGCCGTTGCTGTTGCCCGACGGGTTCCGGAACACGCTGACATGCCCGTCCTCCTCCAGCCAGCGGTACTGGATATTGTTCGGGATATCGCTCCAGAGGAAATACCGCCCTACGGCGTTCCAGGCCGGCCCCTCGACCCAGAGACCGCCAGTCCACAGACGCTGGATCGGCGTGTTCCCGATGATGTACGGCTCGAACGCCGGGGTGACCGCGACGATGTCCTGGTCCGGGTAGTGCACGGGCGAGGCTTCCGGCCCGTAATCGCGGTCCGGCTGGGCGCTCCGGGCGAGCGGCGCGACCGCCGCCGCACCGGCCAGGGCGGTTGCGCCGGCGAGGAATGCGCGGCGGCCAAGAACGCGATCGGATTGCTGACGAGACGAACGATACAACATGGAACGTGCCTCCGTTTCTCCGACGTATCCACCACGTGCGCGCGGCGGATGCCAACAGGTTGTTCCGGAATCTGACCCGATTCCCGTTCCAGCAAGATCCGGCCCGCCAGAGCCCTTGGTGGCCAGTTCACGCACCGAACTCCCTCGTCGCAGTTCCGACACATTCAGGAAACAGGAATGACATTCCCCCTCGCTAGGCTCGTTCCGGTGGCCGTCGGCGGTCGCGCCGGGTACGCATCGATTTTCCAAGGTGGGGGATAACCTCACCCCCGATTCTCCCGAGAGCGTGATCGCGACAATCACCGCCACAGCACACACTCGAAATGGTCGCGGGACGGACCTCATCCGCCATCGCGACCCCACAGGGACCACGATGAACAACCCGGTGCATTGGGGCGCCGGAGAGAAAGACTCTGCTGAAGGAGCGAGCGATGAAGTTTGGTGGATTTTCCCCGGGAGGCCTGGCGGGCAAGAGCGCGCGTCACCCGTGGATCACGATGCTGCTCTGGGTGGTGGTTGCCGCCGTCCTGGTCGGTGTTGGCGGGGCCGTAACCCAAAAGGAATACGAGGACGACTTCACGACGGCGATCGAGTCGCAGGCCGGCCAGAACCTGATCGACAAGCACTTCGGCGAGGACGGCCAGGCAAGCGAGACGATCATCTTCGAGTCGTCGACATATACGGTCGATGATCCGGAGTTCCAGGGCGCGGTCGAGGGCTTCCTCGCGAACCTCTCCGGCTTTGAGGGCGATATCGCGCAGGTCGTGAACTACTACGATGCGCCCGATGCCCCGGAAGTGCAGCCGCTCGTTGCCAACGATGGCCACGTGCTGATGATGAGCATCACCTTCGTTGGCGAGCAGGATGAATACATCGATCGCTACGACGAGTACAGCGATGTGCTGGCCGCATCCGACGTCGAGGGCATCGAGATCCATTCCGCTGGTTCGATCACCGCCGAGGAGATCAACCGCGTCGTCAACGATGACATGTCGAAGGAGATCTCTATCGGCTTGCCGATCGCGGCGGTCGTGCTGGTCGTGGTCTTCGGGGCGCTGCTGGCGGCGGGCGTCTCGCTGGTTCTCGGTATCGTCACCATCGTCACGGCAACCGGGATCGCCTCCATCATCGGCGGGTTCACCGTCATGGACGAATCCGGCACGATGCTGGTGACCATGATCGGGCTCGCGCTCGGTATCGACTACTCCCTGGTCCTGCTGGAGCGATACCGTGAGGAGCGACGCGGCGGCGCGCAGAAGCTCGATGC
>CAZVAA010000372.1:0-2234 GCA_964624125.1 uncultured Sphaerobacteraceae bacterium
TCCATTCCGACGGCTACAGCTTCCAGGCCGAGACGACCTACCGCGCCCTGACGCGGAAACACGCCATCGAGCAGGTGCCGATCACCTTCACCGACCGCATCGCCGGCGCGTCCAAGCTGTCGCGCCGGGTCGTGGTGGAGGCCGCCGTCATGGTCTGGCCGATGCGGATCCGCCGGCTCCTCGGAAGACCGTGGTAGGGACCGCACACCTATCTCATGGACATGACTCACATGTACGACCGGCCCTCGCAGTTGCGGGCAGTGGCCGGTCTTTCATATCGAACAAAACCGGCCACAAGGGCCGGTTCTACGAAAATGCCTGCATCCGGAATCAAATCAACGTTCGGAGAGCACGTCGTCGACCAGCGCATCCATCTTCGACAGGAATGTCTCCCTGCTGAACTTCTGCGCATGTGCCTGGATCGCCTCGCTATCCCATTCACGGTTGAGGATGAGCAGCGACATAAGGTCCATCTGGTCTTCGGGATCGAAAAGGAATCCGGTCTTGCCGTCGATCACCGTCTCCAGCGCACCACCACCACGTGCCGCGATGACCGGCCGACCGGCCGCCTGCGCCTCGACAGCGGTCATGCCGAAATCCTCGATTCCTGGTAACACGAGCGCGCGGCAGCGCTGCATGTGATCGACGACATCCTCGTCCGGTAATTCGCCGAGGAACTCGACGCTCGGGCCCGCCATCCAGCGCAGCTCCGCTTCGGCCCGGCCGCCTCCGATAACCTTCAGCGGCATCCCGGAATGGGTGCAGGCCCGCACCGCGCGGTCGATCCACTTGTGGGGCACCAGCCGCGAAACGACGAGGTACCAGTCCTCCGGCTCGACCGGCTGCTTCGGTCGGAATCGCTCGACATCCACTGGCGGGTGAATGACGGTCGCGTCAACGCCCCAGTGCTCCGCGATGCGCTCCTTGACGGCGTTCGAGTTCGCGACCACGCGCGTCAGGTGTTGTGCCGCGTTGCGGTCAAGTCGACGCATGGTGCCGAAGACGGCATTGACAAACGGCTTGGCGAATCCAGGGATGCGGGTCGCGCCAAGATAGTTCGGGTCACCGTACAGGAAGCGGGCGGGTGAGTGGCAGTAGGCGATTACCGGTGTATCGACTGCCGGACGAACATGATGCGACCAGGCGCTCGTGTCGGCGATGATAACGTCGGCGTCCCTGATCATGTTGCGGCCGATATGGCCGAAGACCGCCGGGTAGAACGGCGTCCACATCCGGTGGGAGACCGTCGCGCCGGGCAGGTGGGCCAGCGGGCTGAGGCGGACATCCCACTCCCGGAACGATGGAGGGAACTGGTCCGGATCGAATATCGAGGTGTAGACGGTCGCGTCCTCGAAATGCTCGTGAAGCACTTCAAGCACGCGCTCGGCGCCGCCATATTGGGTCAGGTAGTCATGTACGAGCGCGACGCGCATGAGGTGTCGATGTCCTTCCGGCCAGCCAGATACGTCGCCAGCAAGCATAACGCGGACAGGGGTTGTCCGTGGACTCGGGTACCATCACGACAACAGGCGATGTCGCCCCGGTCGGCTCCATGCCGGTCGTATGCGGGGAGGGAGTGAATCCACTCATGCTCGAGCTCACCAGGAACGAGGCCCAGGGGCTGGCCGTGATTGCCCAGCGGCTTGACCGGCGGCCGTTTCGTCGCAAGCCGACGGGCGAGGATATCCTCGATGTCTTCCGCCATCTCGGCACGATCCAGCTCGACACCATCTCGGTGATCTCGCGCTCGCACGAGACGGTGCTGTGGAGCCGGCTGGGACCGTATGACAGGGATATCCTGCCGGCGCTCTATGCGCCGGGGAACGCGCTGACCGAATACCTCGCGCATGCCGCGTCTATCCTCCCCACCGAGCTCCTGCCGCTCTTCCGCCCCTACATGGAGAAGGCGCGAGCCGCGACCAGGGGATGGGGGGCCGAGCCGGACAGCCAGGCAATCATGCGCGCCGTGGTGGATCGTATCTCCGAGGCTGGGCCGATGTCCTCCCGGGACTTCGAGACGCCCGAGGGAGCCGAACGGGCCGGGTTATGGGAATGGTGGGGCAACAAGCCGGAGCGCCGCGCGCTGTCGAGCCTCTGGATTCGTGGCGACCTGATGATCCACCAACGCGATCGGGGGTTCGCCCGCTACTTCGATCTCCCCGATCGCGTCGCGCCGGGATTCTGGGAAGGTGACGCGATCTCGCGTGAAGAGCAGGAGCGTGCGCTGCTGCGCC
>CAZVAA010000373.1:0-2211 GCA_964624125.1 uncultured Sphaerobacteraceae bacterium
CGGGAGTTGGGCGACTAGTCCGAAGCGACCGGCTGCCAGATGCGCCGCAATGGCTGCATCCCTTCTTCGACGTAGCTGGCGATCGACTGCTTGCCCTCATCGAGGTACCACTGCTCGAGCGCAGCGAAATAGCCATACGCGAGGGCGTTGGTGACCACCCGCGCCTGCGATTCGCTCATTCCGTCCCGCTCTGCCAGGAGAGGAGCGAGCCTCTGGCTTACCCGGTCGAGGTTGGCGAGGATAGCCATCCGCACGGACGGCTCGCTGAAGAAATAGCGAACCCTCCGCCAGGGGCCCTTGGAGTCGCGCCCAGGCGAGATTTCTTCATGCTCGGACTCCGGTGCTGATTCATAGGCCTGTACCACGCGCAGGAGTCCGTCGACGGGGTTCCCCGGGCCGAAGATATCGCCGAGTTCATCTCGCCCCATAAAGTCGAAGCCATCGGCAACAAGGATTCCCTCTTTCGTGCCGAAGTAGCGATACACCGACGACGGAGATACCTCTGCTGCAGCCGCGATCTCTTCGATCGTCACGGTGTCGAAGCCCTTCTCATCGAACAGGTCGAGAGCACGTTCCTGGATTGTTTGCATGGCCTTTAGTCGCCAGCGTTCGCGTAATCCGCTCATGTCCACAGTGTATCAAGACCTCCCGCTTTCTGCGAGTCACTGTCTGTTGGCATTGACTTTCAGTATCGTGGTTGATAGAGTCACTGCCTGGAGACAGTGACTGTCTCTTTTCGGGTCTCAGTCGACACATGGGATATCACCCAACGATCACCAACGACCGGTTCACGCCGGTCCATGTCGTCTCGGGAAGGACACGAGCCATGACGAACGTGGCGCTACATCAACAAAACCGGAAAGCGCAGCCCTGGCTGTTGCTCGGCATGGGATTGACTATCCTCGCGACCGTCATCCCGTTTATCGATCGCGCGACGGCAACGGTGCTTGCGGATCACATCGCAAGCGGATACCCGTCCTACGATTCATCCGAAATCGACAACGCTGTCACCGCCTGGCTGGCGATCCTCTCGGTCGTCGGCATCTTCGGGCTCGTCGGGTGGGGGAGTACGCATCTGGCGTTGCGGAAGGGCAAACGTTCGGCGCCCTGGCTTGCCACCGGGATGCTGGTGATCGGCATCTTCGTCGCCATCTCTTTCCTCACTGTGCGAGATACATCCGGAGATGTCGGCCTCGCTCCGATGCTCGGGTGGCTGCAACTGTTGCCATGTCTTCCCGGCGTGGCAGCGGTGGTGGTGCTGTGGCGGGAAACCGCAAGGGGATAGCGCCGAAACGTAGGAAGAAACATTCGTACAAGACGCCCGGCATGGTAATCGGCAGGATGGGCATGATGATCCGATCTAACCGAAGGAGGCACATACCCATGTCGATGATCATTCCGGCCCTGAAATATCGCGATCCAGACAAGGCGCTCGCGTGGCTGCAGGAGGCCTTTGGCCTTGAACCGGGCGAGGTCTCCCGTGATCCGGATGGCGTCGTCGCCCATGCGGAGATGTGGCACGGCGACAGCAACATGATGTTCGGGAAGTCGGACGCGGAAGGCCAGGAGCCGACGCAGGACTTCGGCATCTACGTGACCGTTGATGACCCGGATGCACATTGCGAGCGCGCCATCGCGGCCGGGGCCGAGATCGTATACGGCCCTGACGACACGCCCTACGGTTCGCGCGAGTACGGAGTTCGTGACCTCGACGGGAACGGCTGGAGCTTTGGCACGTATGTCCCCGCGAGGCCAATCGCGTCGAAAGCGGGGTAGCGCGGGCGCCCCGAAAGTCCCGGTTTTCGGGTAAGGTATCAGGCGGGTATCGCAACGCGAGCCCGCCTGTTTCCATGCCGATGAAGGGACGAAGTTCCGTGCGCAATTTTCCTTTCGACAAGCCCGGTGAGTTCTACAAGGGCAACCTCCACATGCATTCGACCAACTCCGATGGCCTGAAAACGCCAGAGGAGGGCATCAAGGTCTATCGTGACGCGGGGTACGACTTCGTCTCCATCACCGATCACTACATGAGTCGCTTCGACTGGCCAGTGACGGATACCTCTGCGTTCCGAGATGAGCATTTCACGACGCTCTTCGGCGCCGAGTTGCACGGCGGCGGCATGGAGAACGGCGAGCTGTGGCACATCGTCGCCAATGGCCTGCCGCTCGACTTCGAGCCCCAGCAGCACAACGAGGACGGTGCCGAGATCG
>CAZVAA010000374.1:0-2210 GCA_964624125.1 uncultured Sphaerobacteraceae bacterium
CGCCGTTTCCGCACCGATCGCGACCTCTTCCGGGAAGAGAACATCCCGCTCCAGCAGGCGATCTCGAAACTCAACAACGAGTACAACAAGATCTGCGGCAGCATGACGGTGAATTGGGACGGCGAGGAGATCCCGATCCCCCGCCTGAGCCCCTTCCTCCTCGACCCCGATCGCGACACCCGCGAGAAGGCGTGGCGGCTCCAGTTCCAGCCCTATATCGAGAAGCGCGACCAGCTCGCCGATATCTTCGACAAGCAACTGGAGACCCGTCAGAAGATCGCCAGGAACGCCGGATTCGAGAACTACCGGGACTACATCTTCGCCGACAAATACCGCTACGACTACACGCCGGAGGACTGCTTCGCCTTCCACGACGCGGTCGAGAAGACGTTCGTCCCCGCCGTTGCCCGGCGCCATGAGCGACGCAGGGAATTGCTGGGGCTGGACACGTTGCGACCGTGGGATCTCTCCGGCGACCCGCTGGGCCGCCCCGCACTGCGCCCCTATGACGATATCGAGGAGATGACGGCGACCGCGAAGGACATCTTTGCCAGGGTCGACCCGGTTCTCGGCGAGCAATTCGGCATCATGCGCGAGGAAGAGCTCCTCGACCTTGAAAGCCGCAAGGGCAAGCGCCCGGGCGGGTTCTGCACCAGCTTCCCGCACCGCAAGCGGCCGTTCATCTTCATGAACGCCTCCGGCGTCGGCAGCGATATCCGGACCCTGCTCCACGAGGCGGGACACGCCTTCCACGGTTTCGCCTCATCCGACCTGCCGTTCATCCACCAGCGCTTCTACGGGAGCGAGATGGCCGAGGTCGCGTCGATGTCGATGGAGTTGCTCGCATCGCCCTATCTCCGGAAGGAAGACGGCGGCTACTACGACGACGCCGATTACGCCCGCGCCCGGATCGAGCACCTCGAGGGGATCATCTCACTCCTGACATGGGTCGCCACGGTCGACGCCTTCCAGCAATGGGTCTACACCGACCCGGCCGCCACCGACCGCGATGCGCGGGACGCGAAGTGGATCGAGACATGGGCGCGCTTCGACCCCAACACCGATTGGACCGGCCTCCGGCAGGAGCGCGTTGCGCGCTGGTACAAGCAGCTCCATATCTTCCTGTACCCCTTCTATTACATCGAGTACGCCATCGCGCAGCTCGGTGCCCTTCAGGTCTGGCGCAACGCCCTGCAGGACCAGGCCAAGGCCGTCGACGACTACCGCAAGGCCCTCGCGCTCGGTGGATCGAAGCCGCTGCCCGAGCTCTTCGGCGCCGCCGGTGCCCGCCTGATCTTCGATGAAGCTGGCATGTCCGAGCTCGTCGCGCTCATCGAGGGCGAGCTGGCATCGCTGGAGACGCTCGAGGCCTAGCGTCATCCATTTCGAGGACCGATCCTTGCATCACGAGACGCCCCCTGAGTCTGCCGGAGGCGTCCTGGTCAGAAAACGAGCTTCAGGAGATCACAGAACAATGCCATTGGTTGGAGAATACGCGCCGAGTCCGTCTGATTGGGCCCGGAAGCAGGCCGAACAATTCGAGGAGTCAGGTGGCACGAAGGCAAACACGCTTCGCGGCATGCCCATCATCTTGCTCACCACCGTCGGCGCGAAGAGCGGCAAGCTCCGCAAGACGCCGCTGATGCGCGTTGAGCACGATGGTGAATACGCAATCGTCGCCTCGATGGGCGGCGCGCCAAAGCACCCGACCTGGTACCACAACGTCGTGGCCAACCCGCACGTCGAGCTGCAGGACGGGCCCGTCAAGCGCGACTACATCGCCCGCGAGATTACCGGCGATGAGAAGGCGGTCTGGTGGGAACGCTGCGTCGCGGCCTATCCCGATTACGAGGAGTACCAGAAGAAAACCGATCGGGAGATCCCGGTATTCGTGCTCACGCCGATGGACGATTAATGTGAAACGGGGCGGACAATCATGTCCGCCCCGTTTCATGCAGGTATCCGCGTCAGGCCGCCGTTTCCACCGATCCCGCGATGCGCAATGCCTCGACAAGGTCTCGGTAGAGGTCGTCCCGAAGCAACAGCTCCTCGTGCGTGCCCTGATCCCGGATCCGGCCCTCTTCAAGGATCACGATCCGGTCAGCGTCGATCACCGTCGACAACCGGTGCGCGATCGTCACCACCGCGCCACGTTGCGACCGGTCATGGATGCACGCCTGGATCGCCGCTTCGGTGATGCCGTCCACCTG
>CAZVAA010000375.1:0-2198 GCA_964624125.1 uncultured Sphaerobacteraceae bacterium
GGGATCGTCCGGATATCCGACGCTGCACGCGACGCCCGCTGGCGTACTTCTTCAAGCGACGGCACGACATCGGCAGTTCGTTGTTGCGGTTCCACTACGGCGTTCGATCCCATGGGATCAATTCCTTCCTGTACCGGCACGCGGGGAATACAAAAAACCCCCATCCCAAAAAAGGGACGGAGGCTCATAGCCGACCGCGGTGCCACCCTCGTTGACGATGACCGATCATCGTCCACTCTGTCGTACGGGACGCCATTCGGCATCCGATACGCGGCTCCTGATAACGGTGGAGACACCGGTGCCGTCTACTTCGCTCGCGCGGTTTGGGGCACAGCTCCCGGATCCATTCCGCATCGGCTTCAGATCGGGCTCTCACCTTCCCCGACTCGCTGCCATCCACCGGACGATGCGTACTCGTTCCGTTCAACGCCTTTCGGCATATTGATGCTGGCTGCACAGTACGCCACACGCCTTGCCGGTGTCAAGCAGCGAGCGGTATACCAGTACCGTTACTCGGGGACGTTGCCGTCCCGCTCCGGAGAAGAACATGGATCAGGCACAACGCGATTTCTTCCGCTCCCTCATCTCGACACCCGGCCCGTCCGGCTTTGAGCAGGCGCCGGCGAAGGTCTGGCGCGAGGAAGCGAAGTCCTTCGCCGACGAAGTCGACTGGGACAATCTCGGAAACTCCTACGCCTGGGTGAAGGCCGCCACCGAGACCGATTACACCGTCGTTGTCGAAGGCCACATCGACGAGATTGGCTTCATCATCACCTATATCGATGATGACGGCTTCCTCTGGTTCGACCGGATTGGCGGCTGGGACGAGCAGGTCGCCGTCGGCCAGCGCATTCGCGTCGCGGGCGAGAACGGCGAAGTGGTCGGTGTCATCGGCAAGAAGGCACCGCACCTGATGGCTCCTTCTGATCGGGACAAGCCATCGAAGTTCAAGGACCTCTGGATCGACATCGGTGCGAAGAACCGCGATGAGGCGATGGAGAAGGTCGCCGTGGGCGACGCCGCGGTGATCGATGGCGCGCCGGTCGAGCTCGGCGATGACCTCTGGGCCTCCCGCTCGATGGACAACCGCACCGGCGCCTATGTCGCCCTTCGCGCAGCGCAGCTCCTCGCCGGTGATCGCCCCAATGTCAACGTGGTCTCGGTGGCCGCCGTTCAGGAAGAGATCGGGCTTGTCGGGGCGACCACGCTCTCATGGCAGATCAAGCCGCAAGTAGCCATCGCGATCGATGTCACGCACGCGACCGATTACCCGGGTGCAAACAAGAAGGGTGACAACGACATCAAGCTCGGCGGTGGCCCGGTCCTTGGCCGGGGCTCTTCGGTCAACCCTCGCGTCTTCGCGGGTCTCCGTGAGGCTGGCAAGTCACTCGACATCCAAACGCCGGTGCAGGCGAGCGGCCTGCGCACGGGCACGGACGCCGACAATATCATCCGCTCCGGCGCAAACATCGCCGTGGGGCTGATCTCGATCCCGAATCGCTACATGCACAGCCCGAGCGAGATGGTCAGCCTGACGGACCTTGAATCGGCCGCGAAGGTGATCGCCGAGTTCATCAGGGGCGTGACGCCGGAGAGTGATTTCCGGCCGTAGTCACAACTCCAGAAATACTCAAAGGACCGGCTCTACGCGAGCCGGTCCTTTTTCACCGCCTCTTTGGTCGCCGACGCGGGCTGACGCGGCATTCGCTGGCATTTGGGGCAGTAATATGTTCCTCGTTGGCCGACGCGCGTTTTCAGGATCGTCGTGCCGCAGGTGAAACATTGCTCCCCTTCGCGGCCATGAACCGCCGGGAAGTTATCGATCGGGTATGCGACGGAGTTGACGATCTTCGCGCCGCCCTGCTTGATCCCCTCCTCCAGCGCCCAGGGAATCGCTTCGAACATCGCCTTGCGCTTTTGGGCCGAGACCATTTTCGCCGGGGAGGCGGGATTCACCCTGGCCTTGTGCAGCACTTCGTCAACGTAGATGTTGCCTAATCCGGCGATGAACGACTGGTCGAGCAAGAGCGTCTTGACCGGAATACCACGTGTCGCCATCTTCGCCGAGAGCGCGACCGTGTCCAGCGGCGCACCGACCCCCTCAGGGCCGAACCCGAACGCATCGGAGGCGGCCTGCACATCTTCTGTCGGCAAGATTCGCCACCATCCGAACTGGCGGATGTCGGAATAGTGGACAA
>CAZVAA010000376.1:0-2198 GCA_964624125.1 uncultured Sphaerobacteraceae bacterium
ATCCGCCCGATTACTGGGCCGGGTACGAGGGTGAGATTCCCGAGCCGGATCCGGATGGGGCGGCCGAGGCGATCTCCGAGGTGGCGTTCCCGGAAGGGTTCAACCCCGGGATTCTGACGTGGGGTGAATACGACTTCCTCTCGCGGACGTCAGTGGTGGTGCAGGAACAGCTGCGGAACATGGGAATCACGGGTGAGATCGACCCGCAGGAGAACGCGATCTACCTCGAGCGCTATTTTGGCGGCGATTTCGATATCGCGGTGATGGGCGCTGGTGGATACATCGACCCGAACGATTTCATCCAGCAGTCGCTGGGCACGGATGGTCCGTCCAATGCCGCCGGATTCTCCAACGAGGAGTTTGACCAACTCCTGGAGGAAGGACTTCGCGAGCAGGACCAGGAAAAGCGCAATGAGATTTACCAGCGCGCCCAGGAGCTGATCATCGAGGAGGCCCCCTGGATCATGCTCTACACCTCGAACACGTTCGAGGGGATGAAGGCGAACGTGAGGGGCTTTGTGCATAGCCTGAGCGGGAGTTTCCATGCGCTGCGGGAAACGTGGATCGAGGGATAGGACTGCCCCTCATGGCCGGAGCATTCGCAGCGCACACCGGACACGATGACTGGTTCTCCATGATGCCCGGGCAAGCCAGAAGATGACCCGAAGGAACGCCCTCGGATGAGACGATGCTGAAATACATTATCCGGCGAATCCTGCTGATGATCCCGATCCTGCTGGGCGTGTCCCTGGTGACGTTCATCATCGTGCGCTCGATTCCCGGCGACCCTGTCCGGGTGTTGCTGGGCGCGGATGCCCGGTCGACGCCAGAGCAGATCGAGAACATCCGGCGGGCCTACGGCCTCGACCAATCGTTGCCGGTGCAGTACATCCGGTGGCTCGGTCATGTGCTGACCGGAGACCTTGGGAACTCGTTGCGTACCGGGCGACCGCTGACGCAGGAGCTCGGGATGCGCCTGCCGGTGACCGCCCAGCTGACTGCCTTCGCGGCCATTCTCGGGATGGTACCGGCAGTGTTCTTCGGCGTCGTGGCGGCGCTGAGGCGAAATACCAAGGCGGACTGGCTCACGACCCTGATCGCGCTGGCGGGAATCTCGCTGCCGAACTTCTTCCTCGCGACGTTGCTGGTGCTGGTGTTCTCGTTTCACCTGCGATGGCTGCCGAACGTCGGGTACCAGCCGTTTACCGATGCGCCGCTGGATAACCTCAAGCTCATGATCCTGCCGTCGCTGAGTCTCGCGTTGCCGTTTATGGCCGTCATCATGCGATTCACGCGCTCTTCTGTCCTCGAAGTGATGGGGCAGGAGTATGTGCGGGTCGCGCGGGCCAAGGGCCTGGCGCAGAGGAAGGTGATTTTCCGGCACGTCTTGCCGAATGCCGGAATCCCGGTGCTGACGATTGCCGGTATTCAGGTGGCGTCGCTGCTTGGCGGGACCGTGATCGTCGAGCAGATCTTCGCGCTGCCCGGCGTTGGCCGCTATATCTACGAGGCGATCTCGAACCGCGACTATCCGGTTGTCCAGAGCGTGACGCTCGTGATGGCGACGATCTTCGTGTTCGTCAGCCTCGTTGTCGATGTGCTGTACGCGGCGCTTGATCCGCGTTTGCGGAACCGGTAGCGGCAAGGACCAGCGATTCAATGAGTGACGTCAACACATCGACAACCAAGACGCCGCGTGGCGCGGCCGGGCTGGCGAAAGCCGCCGATGCGGCTCCCTCACGGTCGAGCGGCCGCAAGCCGTGGTGGCACGCGCTCTTCAAACAGAAGCTGGCGCTGGCGGGCGCGATCATCGTCGGGTTCTTCCTGCTGGTCGCGCTGATCGGGCCGATCTTCGCGCCATTTGGACCGACCGAGCAGATCAGCGCGCTGCGGCTGACGGGGCCCAGCCTGGAGCATCCGTTCGGGAACGACGAGTTTGGCCGGGATATCCTGAGCCGGTTGCTCTATGGAGCGAGGATCTCGTTCCAGGTCGGCATCATCGCCGTGGGAATCTCCGCCGTGATCGGCGTGTTGCTGGGGCTGGTCGCCGGGTATTTCGGCGGCTGGCTGGACAACGTGATCTCGTTGTTGATGGACGTGCTGTTCGCGTTCCCAACGATCCTGCTGGCGATCGCGTTGATGGCGATGCTGGGGAACTCGCTGGGGAACGTGATGATCGCGATCGGCGTGGTGAACGC
>CAZVAA010000377.1:0-2198 GCA_964624125.1 uncultured Sphaerobacteraceae bacterium
GAGAGCTTCCCGGGCCAGTTCCGCAACTGGTTCTATGCGCTCATCGCCGAGAGTGTCGCCGTCACCGGCCGCGCGCCGTTCCGGAACGTATACACCTACGCCCTCATGCGAGATGAGAAGGGCGAGGAGATGCACAAATCGCAGGGCAACGCGATCTGGTTCGACGATGCCGCCGAAGAGTTCGGCGTGGATGCCATGCGGTGGCTGTTCGCGACCGTCAACCCGAGCCACAACCTGAACTTTGGGCCGCATGTCGTCAGCGACGTCCGCCGACGGTTCATCCTGCCGCTGTGGAACTCCTACTCGTTCTTCGTAACCTACGCGAACCTTGACGGATGGACGCCCCCGGCGACACCGACACCGATGAGCGAGCGGACATTGCTCGACCGCTGGATCATCTCCCGCGCCAACGAGCTGGCGAAAACGGTCCGCGACAGCTTCGAACGATATGACGTCACCACCGGCAGCCGCGCGATCGAGCACTTCGTGGTTGAAGAGCTCTCCAACTGGTATATCCGCCGCAACCGACGCCGGTTCTGGAAGCCTGAAAGCGACGCGGACAAGTCGGCCGCGTACGAGACGCTCTACGATGCGCTCGTCACCGTCGCCAAGCTAATCGGGCCAACATTGCCGTTCATGGCTGACGAGATCTATCGCAACCTGGTCACGACGCTGGATGCCGACGCCCCGATCTCGGTCCACCTGACCGACTTCCCGGAAGCGGACGAGTCACTGATCGATTCGCAGCTCTCGCGGGAAATGTCGGCGGTGATCGCGGTCGTGAAGCTGGGCCGTGCCGCCCGGTCGGAAGCCAACATCAAGGTCCGGCAGCCGCTGCCGGCGATCCTTGTCCATACCCCGGACCCGGCCGATGCAAACGCGGTCGTCCACATGAAGGACCTGATCCTCGACGAGCTGAACGTCAAGGACGTCCGCGCCCTGACCGAACTGGGCGATGTGCTCACGTATGACGTCAAGCCCAACCTGCCGGTGCTTGGGCCGAAATACGGCAAGCAGCTTGGCGCCATCCGGAACGCGCTCGGAATGCTGGACGCCAATGACGTCGCTGCGAAGGTCAACAGCGGGCAGAACGTGCCGCTTGACCTGCCGGACGGGACCACCGTCGAACTCCTGCCGGACGAGGTCCTGGTGGGGATGCAGAAGCGGGAAGGTTTCGCCGCCGCCCAGTCCGAGGAAGCGACCGTCGTGCTCGATACGGAGCTGACGCCGGACCTGATCGCCGAAGGCAAGGCGCGCGATGTTGTCCGCGTCCTCCAGGACCTGCGGAAGCAGCTTGAGCTGAATATCGATGACCGGATCGCGGTGCGTTACGAGATCACCGGCGACATGGCCGAGGTCATCGCCGACCGCCACGACTGGATCGCCAAAGAGGTGCTTGCCACCTCGCTGGAACGCGTCGACAACCTCACCGATGGCACCGATGTGTCTGTGAGCGGCGAGACATTGAAGGTAAGCATTACCGTCGCGTAATGTTCAGGCAGTCTCACTTGCGCCCGGGGGTTCATCCCCGGGCGACTTCTGCGTGCGAGCCCCCGGATATCACCGCTATCACGACATCGGACACCCGATTGACGGCCGCCACGCATCGATCACCGACATTTCGCCTCACACACCCTGTGGATTGATTACATGAGCCTCTCTATTGGAATCGTCGGATTGCCGAATGTCGGCAAATCCACCCTGTTCAATGCGCTGACGGATAATGACATCGTCGCCGCAAACTACCCCTTCGCCACAATCGAGCCGAACACCGGGATCGTGCCGGTTCCGGACGATCGCATGCCCAAGCTGGCGGAAATCTTCGGCAGCGAGCGCATCCTGCCAGCCACCGTGACCTTCGTGGATATCGCGGGCCTGGTGGCCGGCGCCAGCAAGGGTGAGGGTTTGGGCAACAAGTTCCTCGCCAATATCCGGAACACACAGGCGATCGCGCATATCGTTCGCGCGTTTGAAAACGATGACATCATCCATGTCAGCAACAGGGTGAGCCCGCAGGACGATATCGAGGTTATCAACACCGAAATCTGCCTCGCCGACATCCAGACCATCGACAGCCGGCTGGCACGGCTGCAAAAGGAGATGAAGGGGAACCCCAAGGCGGGCGAAGCGGCTGCCTACCTTGAACAACTGAAGGAGCACCTGAACGAGGGCACGCTGCTCTCGACGCTTCCATCGCT
>CAZVAA010000378.1:0-2193 GCA_964624125.1 uncultured Sphaerobacteraceae bacterium
CCCTGATAGACCATCTTCGTCGTGATGACCCGGTGCTTGGTATCGACGATCACCGCCCGGAGTTGCTCCTGCTCCAGCGCGGCCATCTCGATCCCGACCAGGTTGACGATGTCCTCGGGCGACTCGATCCGTACCGAATCGTCGTTCGAGATCGCGATCAGCCGCCTTCCCAACTCGAATCCGGCTTTCACCTTCGTCGCCTTGGAGAGCCCGACACCGTGCAGGGCAGAGAGTTGCCGCACATCAAGGCGGTTCAACCCCACCAGGCCACCGTGCTCGTTGAGCAAGCGGTGCGCCATGGTCATGACGGATTCGCCCCGTACACCGGTGTTGAGCAGGATCGCCAACAACTCGGCATTGCCCAGTGCAGCTGCGCCGGATTGCATCATCCGCTCCCGCGGACGTTCATCCTGCGCCATCTCACGGATCATCAGACGATACGGACCCTGTTCGACCTCGACCATGCCTTCCCTCACCCGACTCAGCCCGAAGCCGGGTCAGGCAGATTCGGGCGACATGCCGCCGTCGTCACCTTCCGGATCGGGGACCATTCGTGTTTCCTTGACCAGGAATGCCAGTGTAAGCGATGCGGCGAATCCGGCAAACATCAGGACAAAGGCGGAGCCATCCAGGCTCAGGGCCCCGGCGATCAGCCCCACCGCGAGCGGCCCGACGACCATGCCGACGTCGCCGATCAGGCGCCAGATACCGAGAAACTCACCCGTCGCTTCAGGCGGGGCGAGATCCGCTCCCAACGTCATCATCGAGCCGGAACCAAGCCCGTTCCCGAGCCCGACAACCACCGCAGCACCCATCAGTGTGGCGAAGCTATCCGCGAAGGGGATCAGCCCAATGCCAATCGCCATGATCGCGAAACAGGGCACCGAAGCGAACTTCCGTCCATACCGATCCATGATGAACCCGGCCGGGAAGAACATGGACATATCGACGATCGCCGACACGGTCATCACCGTGCCGACCTCCGCCGCGTTGAGGCCCAGCGTCTCGGCACCGATAAGGGGAATGATCAATTGCCGGCCCTGCCGGATCATCTGCGCAAAGAGCTGGGCGATACCGGCCGCGCCCAGGTCGGCGGCATTGTCGCGAATCGTCCGGCGGACGACCTTCCAGCGCTCGCGGCTGCCACCCCGGCGCGGCACGGCGGGCCCCGGATCCTCGCGCGGAATGAACATCGCGCCAGCGATCCACGCGAGGCTACCAAGCGCACCGGCGACGAGGAACGCCGCATGCATCCCGAACGCCGTCGCGATGATGCCGCCCACGGCTGGCCCGCCAAACAGCCCGACCCGATTGATACCGCCGAAAAGGGCGATCGCGCTGCCGCGCTTCCAGGCCGGGATGGCTTGCGCGATAAAGGCGTGCCGGCTCAGGCCCCACAGAGCGGTCCCGATGCCGGCAAAGATACGAAGGACGACGATCGCGCCAGGGCTGAGCTCCAGCGTGAGACCCACCGTCCCGAACACCACCAGCGCACAGCCGATCAGCATCGCCCGCCGCAGCCCGATCCGGTGCAGCAGTGCTCCCGCCGGCACATCCGTCACCAGCGTTCCCATCGCCGCAGCGGCGGTGATGACGCTGACCATCGTATAGCCAACGCCCAGGTCATTCGCGTAGAGCGGCAACGTCGCCAACAACAATCCCTGCGCGAGCGCCAGGAGTGCCGTTGGCAGATAGACCGCGAGTGTAAGCTCGGATTGCCGCATGGACCGTACTTCTCCCCCATACGGAGTGCTCGTGCCGAACGACGCGCACCCCGGCCGGGCGATCGTACCAAACCACGCCCGGTACCGGGTGATGGTCGACCCGCGGTGTATACTTCTGGCACGCAGTTTGGGCCGCAATGCTGGCCATTTTCAGGCTGCGCTATGTATTCGGCAACCCCTTCCCGCGGAGCACCCGTCCCCATCATCGCCCGTCCGAAACGCAAGCGGGCCCGCGGCAGTCAACGACAGGAGTCCCTCCATTGGTATTCCGACGATTGTTCCGGCGGCAGGCGGAGCCTGACGTCCAGGTCGAGAAAGGTCTCGAGAAAACCCGGAAAGGGGTATTCGACGAGATCACGAAGCTGTTCGACCGCTCCGAGCTCGACGAAGAGCTGTATGAAGACCTCGAGATGCTCCTCATCCAGGCCGATGTTGGCTGGGATGTCAGTCAGCAACTCGTCCAGGAACT
>CAZVAA010000379.1:0-2189 GCA_964624125.1 uncultured Sphaerobacteraceae bacterium
CGCCGGCAGCGGCGAGATCGACATCGAGCTCACCCCGACCGGCACCGTCACGATGCTCGGCTCCTGCCGCGGCGCGGAACCCACCGAATCGCCCCAATTCGAGACACGCATCTCCGCGATGCGCCCGGAGAACGTCCTCCAGCGCCTCGCACCGTGAGCGGCGCCGCTATGCCACGGGTGGCGCTGTCTCCAGCAACCTGCGGATCGGTCCCAGCGCCATGTTCAGCGTCAGGCAACGCGCCAATCCGTCGCGAAAGATAGCGAACGCCCGGTTCTGCCGGAACATCAGCCGAGCCAGCATCCGCGAGTTCGACTGCGCCGATTCCACCCGGGGCCGCTGCGTTCGCTCGAATGCCGCAAGCGCCCGCGGGATCTCGCTCCGGGAGGTCCCCGCCAATCGCACGGCCAGCTGACCGGCGGATTCCATGGCCATCCCGGCCCCAACCCCCGCGGTCGGGAGGAACCCGGCCGCTGCATCCCCGAGCAACACCACACGTCCCACCGCCCAACGATCCGAACGCACATCCGACAACGACCAGTAGTAAGCGTCATCCGTATCGGCGACGGCACGCAGCGCCGAGTCGGTTCGGGGTTCGACGTGCCCCAGTTCACCCCGGATTCGCTCGACAAATGCGTCGGCACCAACTCGTGTATCTGAGCGATCCCCACCGACGAATACCCCGATCCGGTCATCCACCGGGTAGGTGCCGACGAAGAACCCGTCGCCCCACACCTCTTCGTAGAGATCGGGGTTAGGGTCGGGTTCACTCCATGCAACCCATCCGCCCCAATGCGGGTCGTACGTTGATACTTCACCTGTCGACAGCACGAGATCCCGGCTCGTCGAGTGCATACCCTCCGCGATCACCACCGCATCGAAGGTCGCTTCATCTCCGGAGGTGAACCGGACGCGGACATCTTCCTCTCCCTGCTCGATTGACTCGATCGACACGCCGAAGGCCACCGGGCTCTCCCCGGCCGACAGCACATCGAGCAACGCGCCCCGGGAAATGCCCCGATAGTCACCGAACGTCGAGACCAGCGAATCCAGTCCGTATTCCCGCAAAAGCTGACCGTGCCGCCCGCGCAGACCGTAGCGCGAGACCTCGACGCTGGCTGCCCGGTACGGCTCCTCCACTCCGGCCGCACGAAGCACCGGCAGGACCAGCGGCATCAACCCCAACATGTATCCGTCCCCGGCGTCCGGCTGGTTGCGCTCGATCACGACCGGATGGAAGCCTCGCTGCCTGAGGATTCGGACAAGCGTCGCCCCGGCGACACCCATACCGGATACCAGGATGCGCAGGTCATCCCTCCCGAGACTGGCGATCTGTTGAGCTGGCGATTGTGGTTGATGCATGGACGGCTCCTTACTGGACCAGATGGTCCACTCGCCTTCCACACTATCACGAGTGGACCACCTGGTCCACCGGTGCTATCCTGCTCGCATGTCGACGCATCGTATTCCCGACATGGCGGACGCACGCCGCCAGAAGCTCCTGGAAACCGCCGCAGCGGAGTTCGCCGCGCATGGGTACAACGGTGCGTCCCTCAACCGGATCCTGCGCGCCTGCGGCATGAGCAAGAGCTCCTTTTACCACTTCGCGAGTTCCAAGGCAGACCTCTTCGATGCCGTCATCCAGCACGGCGGACGCGCCCTGGCACACGACCTCGACCTCGACCTTCCCGACGCTGACACCGTTGACGGAGGTGAATTCTGGGACCACATTGGCCGGCTGGGCCATCGGCTCGCAGAGTTGTCCACGCAGAAGCCGTGGTACGTCGATATGGGCAAGCTCATCTATCTTCCCGACGCCCCGGTCGAGGAAAGCCCGGCGCTGAAGCAATTCACGTCCGTCATCGACCATTGGCTCGAGGACATCATTGATACCGGACAGCGCGTCGGGGCGATCCGGGACGACCTTCCACGGTCGCTGCTGATCGCCCTTACCAGGGGTATCGCGCAAGCTCTGGACGAGTGGTCCGTCACGCACATAAACGAGCTCGACCGGGATACACTGGCCACCACGGCACAGCTTCAGGTCGAATTGTTCCAGCGATTGCTGGCGCCAGATGCGGAAGGAACCAGGATCCGATGAGCGACAACAAGACCAGGCCCACAACGGACGACGTATCGGCCTTTCTCGATGCGGTCGAGGACGACGGGAAACGCGCCGATGCACACCGGG
>CAZVAA010000380.1:0-2181 GCA_964624125.1 uncultured Sphaerobacteraceae bacterium
GCAAAAGTGCGCCACCTGGGTGGGGGTTACGCGGCTCCCGGGGGGTTATTGGCGTTGGTCGACCCAGGCAAGTCGCTGCCGGTAGGCGGCGCCGGTGCGCTCATCGCCGGGGTGTTCGAGATCGAGTAGCGCGGCGGGATCGGCCGCGATCAGCGATTCGACGGTTCGGATAATCTCCCGCGCGCGATAACGACGGGCATGGCAGGCACCGATCGTCGACTCGCTGGCCGGTGGCAGGACGTCATCGAGCCGGCCGAAGGCGCTGCTGTCTCCGGGGATGTTGGGGAGCTCGACCCAGATGCCGTGATCGATAACCGCAAAGCGCCAGAAACGGGAGCGGCCGCAGCGCTGCTCGGCGAGGTGGATGGTCGTGTTCGACCAGTGGCCGACGCCGAGGAGCAGGACATGGCCATCGCGATCGGCAAGGGCCTGCAGCGGCGCGAGCGGGTTCGTCATCGTCTGGGCGTCCAGCAGGTCATCCGCGTGATCACAGGTGGCGACCCATGAGAGCAGCGGATGGCGGGACCGGCGGACACCGGGCATCTGGCGAAAGGCTTCGGGGATGGCGCCGATATCGTCATCGACCGGGGTGTCGGGCGTCAGCGGCGAACGCTCGCGCACGGCGGCATCGAAGGCCTCCCACCTCTCCGCGTTGAAGAAGGCGTTGTGGGGCCGATCGTGCCCTGGCGGGGCACCGTCGATGCCGGTCGTGTCGAAGGTAAAGGCGGGCATGAGGACGGTGCCGCAGATGGTGGTGAGCGCACGGCAGACGGCCTCCGCACCGCCGTCGACGTGGCCAAAGGCGCGCAACGACGAGTGAACGACGACGGTTGCGTCGCGATCCAGGCCGAGGGCGCGGAGCCCGGCGGTGATATCGGTTTGGGTGACGTGCGAGGTCATTCGTGGTGCCCCCTTCCGGTGAGACGGAACGGAACGCATCGTATCACGCACGACACCGTGGGCGGTCATCATCCGGGTTGGCAGGCGCCCGCGGGGAGCTTGCGGCTATCGGGGACGGGTGGCCTTGCCGTCGAGCCAGAGCGTGTCCGATTCGTCGCGATGGGTGCCGGTGGAGCCGACGTGCTTCGCGTCGATCTTCGGGCCGTTTTTGATGACATGGACGAGCGCCATGGCGTGGCCGCGCCCGAGCCCGTAGTCCTCCTTGAGCCAGTCGACGATGACGCCGGCCTTCGTGCCGGGTTGGTCGAACCCCTTCTCCCGGGCCTGCTCGATGAACTGGCGTGGGGTGAGGCCGGTTTTGTCCTCGATATTATCGAGATACGCCTGGAACGACATCGGCAGTCCTCCGCGTGGCGCCGTCTCGCGCCCCGGTCATTGCCCGGAATGTGTCTTGAGACCCGAGCGCCAGTATAGGGAGGGCTCGTGCGGACCGCAATGGCGCGGTTCGCTGAGGCGGGTTTGTGGGCTGACGGTCGCGAGTCTGGTCATCGCGTTGTGAGGTTGCGCCGATCGATAGCGTAGACGTCGACGTCACGCAGGACGCCGTCCTTCTCGACGTGTGCGGGGAGGATGCGCTCGAAGGTCATGCCGGACTTGACGAGGACGCGGGCTGAGGCGGCGTTCTCGGGGAAGCAGGAGGCCTCGATGCGGCGCAGGCCGAGGTGGTCGAACGCGCAGGCGATGACGGCGCGGGTGGCTTCGGTGGCGTAGCCACGGTTCCAGGCGTGGACGGCGATCCAGTAGCCGAGGTGGGATGCGTCGTCGTTGTCGAGCACCATGCCGATGGAGCCGACGATCTCATCGCCGGGGAGGGTGATGGCCCACTGGAAGGCGCGGCCCCCGGCGATGCGGGCGGCATCACGCCGGAGCCAGGCGAGGGCGCCGCCTTCGGGGAAGGGGTACGGGAAGCTGAGGGTGTGGGTGGAGATGCCGGGCACGGAGAGCAGCGGCTGGATGGCCGGGGCATCCGCTTCGGTGTGAGGCCGGAGGATGAGGCGGTCGGTGTGGAGGATGGGGATGGTGGGCATCGGGGATCCTCCTCGCTGGATGGGCGTCTGGTGATGTGGCTTCATCGTAGCAGAGGTGACCGGAGGAGCTTCCGCGTGGGACGTGCGGCGGCGCGGTTCTTCAACGCGATCGGGCAGCGAGGCTCGCCTGGAGCTCTGCAAGGTCGCGAACCTCGTAGGTGGGTGGGGTCTCCCCTGCTCCCGGCTTCCCGGT
>CAZVAA010000381.1:0-2150 GCA_964624125.1 uncultured Sphaerobacteraceae bacterium
TCGCCGACGGAAAGCACATCGTAGCCGAGCGCCTCAGCGCGGGCGGCGTGCGCGATCCACTCGTGAGCCGGTACATCCCCCAGGACCCCGAAGCGAAACGGTCGCGACGGACACATGGCGTGCCTCCCGGGCAGGTCGTGGATTCAGGTTAATGCAGTCCCCGTTCACTATAGGACACGCGGAGTCGCATTGATTTCCCACGGACAGGATCTTCCCGGGAGATGGTTGCGCCCGTTGCGTTCGGGGTCACTGGTGACGTCCCGTCCCACGCCGTGATCCCGCCGCATCAGCCCTTTGGCCAACCTCCAGCATCGGCATCCGGGCCAGTCCAGCGCTCGCGCAGGAAATGCGCGGCGAGCTTGGGCTGGCGATCTCGCGTGAAGACGCCCTTGAGGTTGAAGCCGCCCATGCGACTGATGCCCTGCGCGGTGCGGAAATCGGCGAAGTTCCAGACGTGCAGGCCACAAAACCAGGGGCGTTCCGCGGCGGAGTCGAGGTAGATCCGCAGGCAGTCGCGCTGGTATTCCTCGGTGAAGAGTTGGGGATCAACGCCGTGCCGACCGGCGATGGTGTCGGCGCCGAACTCGGTCATCACCACCGGCTTGCCGTGCGTCTCGTGCAGGGCATCGACCTCGGCGTCCAGCGCCCGCCGCGCCTCGTCGAGTTTGTCGCTCATCACGTACCAGCCGTAGTAGCGGTTGATGGCGATGAAATCGGACATCGCCATCCAGCTCTTCGGTGACCCGCCCATGACCCCGACGATGATCACCGGGCGCGTGGCGTCCAGCGACCTGGCGTGAGAGGTCAACTCCTCGAAGAAGGCGTTCCCGCCCGTCGCGTCTTCGACCGAATCGTCCTCTTCCAACCCGAGCAGGCCGCGCATGTTGTTCGGGATCGGCTCGTTGGCGACGCTCCACGCGATCACGCTCGGGTGGTTGCGGTCCCGCGCGATCAGTTCGCTCGTATGCCGCTTGCACTGGTCGAGTCGGGCGCTGATGTTCTCTTCCCCGTCACTAAACGAGAGCCCGACGGCAGGAATCTCGTCGATCACGAGGAATCCGAGGCGATCGGCGAGGTCCAGCGCCTCCTCGGCGTAGGGGTAGTGCGAGGTGCGGTAGCTGTTCGCGCCGATCCAGCGCATCAGCGAGGCGTCCTGCGTCATCTGCGGCATGTTCAGGCCGCGCCCGAAGGCGGGGGAGTCCTCGTGCTTGCCGAAGCCGCGCAGCTCGATCGGCTCGCCGTTGAGCAGGATCCGGTCACCCTCAACCGCGACGGTACGGATGCCGATGTCGAGGTGATAGGTGTCCGTTACCCCGCCATCGCCGAGCAGGGAGACGGTCAACGGGTAGAGATGGGGATCGTCCGGGCTCCACAGCCGCGCATCCGGCACGCGGATGGTGGCGGTCGCCTCGCCGCCCTCGAACACCAGCTCGCCGATGCGGTTGGCCTCCGGGGTGGCGAGCTCGGCGATGCCGTCGCCGGTCCATCCGTCGCTGGCGGTCGCGCGGACATGGACGACGCCATCCGCGCCGTCGATCTCCGTGGTGACAGCGATGTCCGCAAGATGCTGGCGGGGGATGCTGACCAGCGTGACCGGGCGGTGGATGCCGGCATAAGGGAAGAAATCGAACGAGGTCGGCGGGTTGTTGTTGGCGAAGCCGGCGGGCATGCCCACGCCCTGCATGTTGCCGGGCGGGACACGATCCGGCCGCAACTCGTTCTCGACCTGGATGGCGATTCGGTTGGGGCCGTCCCAGTCGATGACATCGGTGATGTCGAAGGCGAACGGCAGGTGACCGCCGATGTGCTCGCCAACGCGGGTGCCATTGATCCAGACGCGAGCGGCGTAGTTCGCCGACCCGACGTGGACGAGGACGCGTCCATTTCGCCAGGCGGCGGGGATATGGGTGACGCGACCATACCAGGCGTGGCCCAGGTAGAGATCGGTGTCGGTGAACTGCTCATTCCAGCTTCCCGGAACTGCGATTTGCCGCCGGTCCGGGATGCCATCGAACCAGCGTTCCGATTCGCCGATGGCATCGGGGTCGATCTGGAAGTCCCAGAGCCCGGAGAGATCAAGCGTGTTGCGGATTGCGTTTTGTTGCGGTCGGAGCATTGGGGTGGCCTTTCACGAGGGCTGCACGGATGCT
>CAZVAA010000382.1:0-2147 GCA_964624125.1 uncultured Sphaerobacteraceae bacterium
AGAGGTGCTGCCCGTTCAGATTCGGCTCAAAGTCATCCTGTACCAGCAGATGCAATTCATCGCCGTCATCGCTCAATGAGAACCATACGAGCCGGTCCTGCCGCAGCGTGACCGGTGTAGGAATCTCCTTGAGCCCAAGGACACCGGTATAGAAGCTCCGCGCTGTGTCGTTACCGCCCTCCGGCATCGGGATGCTGGTGTGTTGCAGTCGATAAACGCCCATGTCACTCCGATCCTGATTGTTCGCTGCGTCGCCGAACGCGCCGTCCTAATCGTCCAATCGCATTCAGGATGCCTGGCCCATCGCCTTCCTCCAGGAACCCCGTGGACCTTGCGTCGTGCCAGCCGCGCTCAGATCTGGCAAGTTGACTAGCCAGAGATCGCCCCGATGCATCCCAGGCACAAGAGTCGTCCAGCAGGCAGGTTGCCAGGCCGATCCCACTCTCTACCGCCATGTCTACCCGGCTGATCTCACGCGGATCCAGCAGGCCAGAAGCATCAAGGCCAAGAAGGACATCGCCATAGGAAATCACCAGGTTCTGGTCGTGTCGCCGAAGCGCCACCAGTTCCATACCGGTATGCATCCGCGGCCCCTCAAGCCCCAGGTGCACGCCGAGCGGAGACGCGAGCAGGTCCTCAAGCGCGTCCCGTGATGAATGCGAGCTACGCATGATGTTCTCGATGCGCGCCACCACCGAGACAAGCGTCTCCGAACCGAACGGGAAAACCATCACCCGGATCGGCATCCCCCAACGTGTCCGCGTGTCGCCGGTCAGCACCACGTCGTCGGCCCGGGGACGGGCGATGACCGTGCGCGCGAAATGCACCTGCTCCTCGGGGCCATAGTCCGGCCGTAATCCCAACCGCATTGCGATGCGCGGATCACTCCCTTCACAGAGACAAACGGTCGTCGCCTCTACCGCCCGGTCGCCTCCCTCCTCGGTCAATCGAAGGCGGTTTTCGGGTCCGGGAAGCAACTTGCCCTCGATGAAGTCATCCAGATAGTCGGCGCCCGCATCGGTCGCGCGTCCTGTCGCCCACTTCTCGAGCTCCAACCTGCGATAGACGCGCCGCGCAGGCATCGCCTCCATGCTTCCATCGTTGGGCAGCGACTCAACTGTGGGGGCGATGAACGCCTGGCGGCGGGAGATCTCCGCTCCCAGGGGCGCTCCCGCCCCGAATGCCCTGGAGACAACATCCTCGCTGACAAGCCCGCCGTCGGAATCCAGTGAGCGGGATCGGCCGACGCCCGGCAGGAATGCGACGCGCTTTCCCGCCTCCGCGAGGCGCCGGGTGACAGGCGTTGCGCCCAACCCGGAACCGAGCACCAGGACATCGTACCGGCCAATCACCTCGCTCATCGGTTTAGGAGGGGTTCTTCAACGCGTCGATCAGCGCCGGGACAATCTCGAACAAATCACCAACCACTCCAAAATCGGCGAGCTGGAAGATGGGCGCGTTCGGGTCCTTGTTGATCGCCACGATGTACTGGCTGTCACGCATGCCATACGTATGCTGCGGCGTTCCGCTGAGGCCCACCGCGAGATACAGCTTCGGACGAATGACGACGCCTGACGAGCCAACTTGCGTATCGTGCGGCACCATGCCCTGCATCACCGCCGCGCCAGACGAACCGAATGCGGCATCGAGCGTCTCGGCAAGTTCCTCGATCAGGGCAACACCCTTCTCTCCCATCATGCCACGGCCACCGGAAACCACACGGTCGGCATCCTGCAGGCGGCGCCCCTTCGGGGCGGAGTCCTCCCCGCCGGTGGACGGCGCCAACTCGGCGAAGACCTCCTGCAACGTAATCGCCTCGATATCGCCGATCGGAGAGGGATCGACCATTCCCGGTTCGAGCGCGATGATCATCGTCGTTTCCGGGTCGCAGCGAATCGACGTCTCCGCGCGTCCCCCAAGGACGTCGCGCGTCACGACGATTCCGCCATCGTCGACCGCAACCGACGTGACGAAGGTCGCGAGCGGCAATTCGAGCCGCGCGGCGATTCGGGGCGCATAGTCCAACCCGAACGCGGTGCCCGAGGCGAGCACGACCTGTGGCTGTTCCCTGCCGATCAACTCGGCCGCCGCATCGATCCATGCTTCATACGGGCGATCTTCATCTTCGTCGACCACGACGGTTACGA
>CAZVAA010000383.1:0-2115 GCA_964624125.1 uncultured Sphaerobacteraceae bacterium
GCCAGCACCCTGCAATTCCGTGCGGTCGCCCGCCTCCACCGGCAGGAAGACACCGCTCAGGCCGGCAAGCTACGTCATGTCTCGCTGGCCGCGCGGCTTCTCATCCTGGTCGCGGTTGCCGTGCGGCTCCACATGCTCACCGAGCCGTGGCATATGCTGCCCGACGCCGACCGTGTCCCCCGCCTGTGGCTCCTGATGCTTGGCGCCTGGCTGCCTTCGCTGGTTATCGCGGCACTCGCGACGCTCCAGACCGCGCTGAACAAAAACGAGATCGGCGTCATGCTTCCGATGCCGACCGACCATGCCGCCCGCTGGCGACTAGTGCTCCTGCGCGTTGCATCATCGTTCGGATTGCTCGGCGTCGGCGGTCCGCTGGTCACCGCGATCATCCTCGCCCGCTTCGGCAACACCTGGGGCGTGGTCTCGCTACTCCTGCTTCCCGCGGCGATATGCCTCGGCGTCCTGCTTCCGCTGTTCATCGCCTGGCTGGTCGGCAACGGCGCGCCACGTCGTCGCGCGATCGCGATTACCCTCGCCATCCCGATCCTGCTGGCCACTGGACTCTCGCAGGCGATCGGAAATCCGGAGCCGATCACGACGCCGCTCGTGATGGTGCCCGACGCGCTCCTCATCCCCGTGGTCGTGGTGGGCATCGGTGCCCGGCGCCTCGGCCGGTGGTATCTCGCGCTGGCGCAGGAGCTTCACGCCGCGCCAACCCGCGCCCGGGATTACCTGGGCCCGCTTTCCCGCGTCCTCGGCGCCCTGCTCTCCCGGTCTCGCACGCCCTGGGCGGCGATCGCCCTCAAGGAGCTCCGGGTGCAGGCACGCGACGTCTTCCTGCTGCTGCGCATCGCCGTGATGCTCGCCGCGCCGCCACTCTACCTCGCCATCAGCGGCATCCCGGCCCTTGCGGACATTGACACCACCCGGTTGATCGCTGCGTGGGCACTGCTGCTCAGCGTCTACTGCGCGATCGAGACCACGCCGTCCCCCTTCGGCGGCGAGGGCAACCGCCTCTCCCTGGCCATGATGGCCGCCCCAGACGCCGGATCGCTCATCGCCGGCAAGGCAGTCGCCGTCATCGCCCCACTCGTCGCCCAGGCGTGGATCATCATGCTCGCGATCACGTTCTGGCAGCGACCGTCGCCGATTCCGATGCTGGGATACGCCGCGATTTCCACGCTTGGTGTCGCCACGGCGGGCTTCGTCATGACCTGCCTCAGCGCGCGCGACATCGACCTTGACCAGCCCGTCGAGGGTGGCGCGCAGGCGATCCTTGTCGAGCATGTTCCGGCCAGTCCCCGCCGGCTCGCGATCATCGGTGCGGCGCTCGCGCTCGCCATCGGCATGGCAATGACGATCATCGCCCTCCCGTGGCCTGTCGCCGTCATCGCCACCATCACCGCAAGCGCGCTGGCCTGCGCCCTCGCATACCGGGACGCATCCAGGCGCCTGTCCCAACTGGCTCCCTGAGTCCGGGACCTTCGCCGTCCGTGCCGCCTCCCAAACCAACACTCCCCGGAGGACAGGTCAATCAACCAACCGGAAAACCGGGTGCCGTGGTGCTTCGGCGGCAATCTGGTCCAGCGATGCATCCCTGGTGACATCGAAATAGGGTCGGACGACCGGGACCTCATCCAGGTAGCGCTTGAGGATCGGCGCGGCATCCTCCGGCCCAGGCTCCTCGATCCGGAGTGTCTCCCGGTCCTGCCCCCGGGACAGCGTCACCTTGCCCGCCGCCCGCGCATTCTTCACCCAGCTGACCTCGCCATAGGGCGCGACGAGCCACCAGCCGCCGTCGGGCTCCTCGATCAACCGCACCGGCGTCGAGTATTTGGTGCCGCTCTTCCGCCCCCTGACGGTGAGCAGGTAGGTCGAGGGCGGCCCGATACCGGCACGAAGGGCCGCCATCAGGATTCGATCGAAAACCTTCCGCGGGAGTGTCCGCGTATATTCCCTGGCCATGATGTCGCCTCCTCGATGGATCGGAAGAAGAACAGAAACCATGCCACCGGCAGCACCTCGCGACGTTCTGGACGACAATGATGGAAATGCGCTGCACAGGAGGGGCTCAACATGAAATACGCGCTCTACGCACCGAACTTCGGCACATTC
>CAZVAA010000384.1:0-2103 GCA_964624125.1 uncultured Sphaerobacteraceae bacterium
ATGCGCTCGATCCATGGGCGATGCTCGTCATAGTGGTGTGGCCCATTACCGTCCAGTTTATGGATGATCGCGAAATCCTGACCCTCCGGTACGAAAGCGGAACAGGGCCGCTGGAGTTCCTCCTCCGACATGCCGTCGACGACCTGCTTCAACTCGGCATGCTTCCCGGCGAGGTGTTCCCGCGCCCGGTCAAGCGGCCAGTCGATCGTTCGCTGCCGGATCTCTTCGTTCATCGCGTCCAGCCTGTCGAAGCCGAACCGTTCCCGTGAGAGCCCCAGGCCCTCCCATTGCGGGCGACCGTCTCGCGCCATGCCGATCACGCCGTACGCCCACACCGCAAGATGGGCAATGTGGTCGCGGACGTTCCATCCAGCGGCATCGGTCTTCGTCATCATGTCATCCGGGTTCGCCGAATCGATAACGCGCTGCAGGTCGATCCACGCACGGTCGAGCGCGGCCTGCAGTTCGGATTTCGTCATAACTTCCTCGGTCATTCGTATCCTCCTTTACCCGCATCATAACGATGGATGGCGCCAGGACTTGTCCGCTTTGACCCTTGGTTCGGTGATCGCAGGAACGACCCACTGGTGGGGCCGTCCCTGCGCACCACTGCCGGCCCGCGCGCCGACGGGGCCGCACCCGCGAAGCAGTGTCAGCTCGCATTCCGTAGGGGCCGTACCTGCGAAGCAGTGTCGGCGCACTGAGCGGAGTCGAATGGGTCGCCCGCAGGGCGATATCTGCCCGCCGTCGGGGCCGCCCCTCCCCTAACCCCGGGCCTCGCTTCTTCTCGCGGCCTCCATGATGATGCAACCACACAAAAGACCGGCCATCAGGGCCGGTCGTCCAGGGAATCATGTGGAGTTGTGACGAGATCAGCCTACAAGGGCTGGAGGATCTCGACGCGATTGCCAAAGGGATCGGCGACATAGAAGCGCTCGAAGCCCGGGAGTTCATCATCCTCCACGATCGCGACGCCAGCGGAGCTGAGGCGCTCGCGCACGGCGGCAAGATCGCTCACTTCATACGCGACATGGGCCTTCTTCGCGGGCGTGAAATCGGCATCCACCCCGAGGTGCAGTTGGAGATTACCGGTCTGGAACCA
Organism: uncultured Sphaerobacteraceae bacterium; assembly: GCA_964624125.1. Taxonomy (GTDB): domain Bacteria; phylum Chloroflexota; class Chloroflexia; order Thermomicrobiales; family UBA6265; genus UBA6265. Next base: position 1,103 of record CAZVAA010000384.1, read on the forward strand.
CGCACCGCCCCGCTTCGCCAGGTTCTCCGGCTTCGCGATCTCCTCGAAACCGAGCAAGTCGCCGTAGAAGGCACGCGCCGCCGCTTCCTCGTCACGCGGCATGGCGACCTGGACATGATGGATCCGGCCGATCACTCGTCCCTCCCGATGTAGTAGGTCATGCTCTGGAGCGCGGAAACCGGGTCGATCTCCCGAACCGTGACGTTTTCCGGCACCTTGAGGATGACCGGCGCGTAGTTCAGGATCGCCTCGACCCCACCCTCGACCATCAACTCGGCTGTCTCTTGCGCGAGGATCTTCGGCGTGGAGATAATGCCGATCTTGATCCCCTCCTGCTGCATGGTCTCCACCATCTCGCTGATCGGGCGAATCTCGAGGTCATTGACCGTCTCGCCGAACCGCTCATGATTGCGATCGAAAAGACCCGTGATCACGAATGACGACGGGCTGAACCCGCGATAGTTCGCGATCGCATGTCCGAGCTTGCCCATGCCGCAGAGCACGACCGGCCACTGGCGATCAAGTCGCAGGATGCGGTCAATCTCGTCGGCGAGGAACCGGATGTCATACCCCTTGCCCTGCTTGCCGAACTTCCCGAAATACGAGAGGTCACGGCGAATCTGCGCCGCGGTCACCCCGATCAGGTCGGCAAGCTCATCGGACGAGACGGAGGTGATGTCGCGATCGGTGAGGCTCTTGAGCGTGCGGACATAGATAGGCAGCCGCCGAATGACGATATCGGGGATCGCCTGCGCGTCGCCCTCATCACGATCGGAGGTCGAGAGCATGTTGCCCGGCGAGGATTCAAGCATCTGGGATGCCGTTCGTGCCCGACCATACGTTCTGGAGGAGTTGTTTGCCATGTTCTTCCCGGGACACTTGCCCTCACAATCCGCGCGAGGGAGGACAGATCTCCAGCGGTCGGGGCCCTGACGATGATTCGCACATGTCGTCAACACCTTTCAGGCGTTGTTCGTGCTCTTATTCACAATTGTACCGAA
>CAZVAA010000385.1:0-2094 GCA_964624125.1 uncultured Sphaerobacteraceae bacterium
GAACTCGATGTCAGGGAACGGCAGGCACATCTCGAGCAGGTACTCACGGCCGGCGGACGCGTCCACGCCCACCGGGCAGTCGTACTTGTCGATCTCGATGGTGTGGCCATCGTCGCCCGGCTCGGTGGAGGTGTCACTCCCGCCGGTGAAGTGGAACAATGCGCAGCGCATCTCGGCGCCTGTACCCAGGAAATTCTCTTCGATCACGCTGCTGGTTGTCGTCAACGTCGGGTGGTCATACGGGTAGCCCAGCGGCGAGCACACCACCAGGGGATCCGGATAGCCGTCGGGCACGGTTTCGCGCATCGACCACGGTCCGGTGGGAACGTCGTGCCAAAACGCCCACCCTTCGCTGCCGGTCCGGTGGCTTTCGGAGCTTCCGCCGATCGTGGCCGTGAACTCGACATCGGGTATGGGCGCGCATTCCATCAGCAACACGGTGATGTCAAGGCTGGGATCTGCCCCCTCCGGGCAGGCGTAGGGGTACATCGCGATGGTGTTCAGTTGTGTCTCGTCGGTGGGGAAATTGAACCAGTCACAGTGCACGCCAGCCGAAGCCGGGAAGCCGGTCCAACTGCCGCGTACGGTTTGGAAGACGCTGGGGGACGCCTCGCCGATCGCCCCGCAGGAGGCGAACGGTTCGCCGAATCCCGGCGGGATGCCTTCGTACAGCGACCACTCTACCTGGGGGACATCGGTCCAGCGCACGGTCCCGGAGGCGTCCGTGACCTGGTGCGATGCCGAGCCGCCATACTCCAGGACGAAGTCGACACCGGGCGTCACGGGACACGCTGCCGTCAGATCCGCCAGCGGAAGCGATTCATCGGTTCCTGCTGGACAGGTGTGCTTCACCGCCTCGATCACTATCGGAGGCGGTATGGCTGTGTCCGCTGTGACGGCGGGCGGAACGACTTCGGCGGCGATGCCGGCGAAGTTGTACCAGTAGCACAGGATCCGCTCGTCGGTCGATTCAAAACGTCCGTCGATGCTGGCGCCGGCCGAGGGGACGGGATCGAACGGCCGGTCCCCATTGATCGAGCAGTACACACTGGTTGCGCCGAAGCCGGGCACGAGCGTCTGTCGCACTTCCCATCGGGCGGGTGGGACGTCGGTCCACATGACCTCGCCAGCCAGGTTCACCGACTTGCCCGACCAAATTTCTGGCGTTCCATGAACGAGCGTGAATATCGCTTCGGTTTCGACCGGACAGGGTGCGGTGCCGAGGAGCTCCGCGAACGAAAGTTCCGTATCGGTCCCTTCCGGGCAACGGAACGGCAGGATCACGATCTGATTGCTGGCGATCGTCGGCTCGGTGCGGAAGTTGAACCAGTAGCACTCGTAGGGATCGGCACCGGGTTCGAACGTGCCTTCGAGCCGTGTGCCGGTGACGGGAACTTCGGTCCAGGTCGGGGCGCCTGTCGATTCATCCCGATAGCCGCAGATGACCTTCGGCACACCAGTGCCCGGCAATGGCGTCTCCTCAACCCACCACGGCCCCGAGAACATTGACCTCCAGGTGACGCCGCCGTTCCTCCCATTGGTGCGCTGCTCGAGCTGCGGCGATCCCTGCGAAGCGAAGAACTCCGCATCTGGTGTGATCTGGCACGCCACCATTAGCGACTCGATGTCAAGCGTGCGATCGGTTCCGAGCGGACAAGTGCGCTTGAAGATCGTCAATTGTTGATCGTGCGTTGGCCGAGGAGGACGCAGGCTGTACCAGTCGCAGAAGATCATCTCACCGGTCGTGGCGAAGGTGCCGCTGATGCGACCTCCGGACGCATCCACCGGCACGAGATCGCCGCCTGATTCGGAGCCGCAGAACACCACAGGATCGCTGTAGCGCGGGGGGATCGTCTCCTGCACAATCCACGGACCAGCGGGAACGTTATACCACCCTACCTGGCCACGGCTGTTTGACGAGTTGGTCCATGACCTACCACCGTATTCGGCGACGAACTCGACCTCGGAGTGGCTCCCCAGACAGGCGCGCTCGTACTCGGACTCAGTGAGGTTTGGGTCTGACACACGGCCGGCACAGTCGTGCACAACGAAAGCGATGAAGTTCACCGCGGTCAGTGGCGCGGACGTCTCGCC
>CAZVAA010000386.1:0-2090 GCA_964624125.1 uncultured Sphaerobacteraceae bacterium
GAGCCGTCTTCCTCGGAAAGACCAACACCGACGAGTTCGCGATGGGCTCCTCGACAGAGACGTCCGCATTCGGCCCTACCCGAAACCCGTGGGATACGTCCCGCGTGCCGGGAGGCTCCTCCGGTGGCTCCTCGGCCGCAGTGGCCGCGCGGACCGCGAGCATCGCGCTCGGCTCCGACACCGGCGGCTCGATCCGCCAGCCCGCCGGCTTCTGTGGCGTTGTCGGGCTGAAGCCGACCTACGGCCGTGTATCCCGCTATGGCCTCCTGCCGTTCGCAAGCAGCCTCGACCAGATCGGGCCATTCGCCCGGACCGTCGAGGACGCCGCGTTGATGCTGCGCGCGATCGCTGGCAGGGATGCGCTCGACTCGACCTCGTCTCCGGTCGAGGTTAGCGACTATACGTCCGGCCTGACGGGCGACCTGACGGGCATGAAGATCGGCGTCGCGAAGGAATACACGATCGGCGGCCTCCAGGCCGGGGTCGATGCCGCCGTGCAGGAAGCCGTCAAGAAGCTGCAGGAGCTCGGGGCGGAGACCGTCGAGGTCTCGCTTCCGCACACCAAGTACGCGCTGGCGACCTATTACATCACCGCGCCGGCGGAAGCGAGCGCCAACCTCGCGCGCTACGACGGCGTTCGCTACGGGAACCGCGTCGAAGGTGAGGACCTGCTGGACACCTATATGAAGACGCGTGGCGCCGGGTTCGGGGCTGAAGTCAAGCGCCGGATCATGCTTGGCACGTACGCACTCAGCAGCGGGTACTACGACGCCTACTACCTGAAGGCACAGAAGGTCCGGACGCTCATCAAGCAGGACTTCGAAGAAGCGTTCAAATCCTGCGACGCGATTGTGGCGCCCACGTCCCCGACCGTCGCGTTCGGTATCGGCGCCCGCACGGATGATCCGTACGAGATGTACCTGGCGGACGTCTTCACGATCCCGGCGAACATGGCCGGTATCCCGGGCATTTCGGTGCCGTGCGGCTTTAGTGATGGTGTGCCGGTCGGCATGCAGTTCCTCGGCAAGAACTTCGACGAGGCACGCCTCATCGGCATTGCTCACGCGTATGAGCAGGCGGCTGGCTGGTTCCAGGAGCTGCCCGACATCGAGGCCGCGAAGTAGCGACAGTCCATTCAACGAAACAGCCCCGGTCGCTTTCGCGACCGGGGCTGTTTGCTCATCGCAGACCAGCGCCCCTGCATCCCTTCCCGGGAAGACCGTCGGGCGAGGCGATCTCTATACGGCGATCGGGGCCTTGATCGGCGGCCAGGGATGATACTCAACAAGTGAGAAATCCTCGTAGCTGAACCCGTCGATCGAGCGAATTTCCGGGTTGAGCTGCATGAGTGGCAACGGTCGCGGCTCGCGAGTCAGCTGCTCTTCCACCTGGTCCAGGTGGTTCAGGTAGACGTGGGCATCCCCGATGGTGTGGACGAACTCGCCCGGCTCCAGGCCTGTCACCTGCGCCATCATCTGCGTCAGCAACGCGTATGACGCGATATTGAAGGGCACCCCGAGGAAGACATCCGCGCTGCGCTGGTAAAGCTGGCAGTTCAGCCTGCCCCCGATCACCTGGAACTGGAACATCGTGTGGCAGGGCGGCAGACCGCTCACCGCCATCTCCTCGATGTCCGCGACATTCCAGGCGTTGACGATGATGCGACGTGAATCCGGATTCGTCTTTAGCAAATCGACCGCTTGCGCGATCTGGTCGATCTCCCGGCCATCCGGCGTCTCCCATCGTCGCCATTGCTTGCCGTACACCGGTCCAAGCTCGCCATACCGGGCGGCGAACGCGTCGTCCGTCTTCACCCGGGATACGAATTCCTTGAGCTGCGCCTTCCATTCGTCGCTATTGACGTCCGGCACCGGTTGACCGGTTTGCATGAGCCACGACCGGAACGGCCACTCGTTCCAGATGCGGACGTTGTGGTCGACGAGATACTTGATATTGGTGCTTCCGGAGAGGAACCAGAGGAGCTCATGGATGACGCTCTTCATGTAGAGCTTTTTCGTGGTCATCGCCGGGAAGCCACGGGCGAGGTCGAATCGCATCTGCCGACCGAACACGGTCAGCGTGCCGGTTCC
>CAZVAA010000387.1:0-2086 GCA_964624125.1 uncultured Sphaerobacteraceae bacterium
CCGGTGACAATGCGCCCGTTGGCGATGTTGTGACCGCCTTGCGCCAGATCGGGCTCGACCGGGTGGCCGGCTACCTCGACGGCGGAATGGCCTCATGGAAGGGCGATCTCGAGCATCTACCGCAAGTAGCTCCCTCCGAGCTCGCTGACCGAGGTGAGTTGCCGGTCCTTGATGTGCGGGGCGATGATGAGTGGGCGGATGGTCATGTGCCGGGCGCGGTTCACCGGTTTCTCGGCGACCTGATGCACGGCGCTCCGGTTCCCACCGAACTCCGGAAGGACGATGCGATCGCAATCATGTGTGGGTCGGGATATCGTTCGACCATCGCGGCCAGCATATTGCAGGCGCGCGGATACACAAACCTGATCAATGTCGACGGCGGGATCACCGCCTGGAACGAAGCGAACCTGCCGGTCGTATCCGGCGGGTAGGGAAGGACACATTCATGCTGAAGAACCTGTTTGGGAACACGCCTGATCCGCGCGAGATCACCAACGATGATGCCTCTGACGTCTACGACCAGTCGGGCGCGACCTTCGTCGATGTCCGTGAGCCGGATGAATGGGCCTCGGGGCATATGCCGAACGCGAAGCACATCCCACTTGGCGACCTCGCGCAGCGCTCGGGCGAACTGTCGAAGGACGACCGCATCATCACCGTCTGCCGAAGTGGTGGGCGGAGCCTGGAGGCGGTCGACATCCTCAAGTCGGCTGGTTTCGACGATGTGAAGTCGATGGCCGGCGGCATGAACGAGTGGAAAGAGAAGGGGCGGTCCCTAGAGTAAACTCGCCGCTACTGACCTCGAATGCAACGCATGAAGGGCGGGCTTGTTGCTCCTGCAACAGGCCCGCCTTTCTTGTGTTTGTGATCCCGACGAATACGAGAGCCCGCGGTTTATCGGTCGCGTGGCCAACAGAACGGACTAGAGGACAGCACGCGCCACCGAGCCTAATCCGATGTGGCCTCTTGCCTGATCGCCAGCTCCGGCAGGGCGAGGTTTCGTGGCTCGATGCGTTTCCCCATCCCGATCAGGGCGTTGGCCGTCGCCCTGCGCACGCTTGCCAGGAGAGTCGATTGACGGGCAGGTTGCCCAAGTCGAGCCTGCTCGATCGCACGGCGGCGGGCGGTGTTTCGCAAATGCTGGTCTGAAACGTAGTAGTAGGGTTCGTCATACGAGCTGCGATGATGCATGTCATTTCCGTTCACGAACGCCGGTTTTCCGAGGACCCGTATCTATCCTGATAACGTCGTGTGCGGAAATCTATTCGTGAAAACCCCTAATCCAGCGCGCATGGATTACCTACGTAGTTTTCATCGGGGTGGTGCCGGACGAATCCGGTAGCGCCAACCCGGATGCGATCGCCCTCACGACGGCGTCGGTCCGCGACCTCGCTCCGAGTTTGAGCCGGATGCGTTTCACGTGCGCTTCCACGGTCCGGACGCTGACGAAGAGCGCGTCCGCGATCTCGCGATTGCTCGCGCCGTCGACCAGCATCCGGAGCACATCCAACTCCCGGCTCGATAGCTGACGGCGGTCCCGTTGATCGGCACCGGCGGAGTCATCCTGCCGTACAAGGCCGTGGACCAGGCTAATCGCGGCATCGGGCGAAAGCGTACGCCCCTCCGCGAGGTACCGTTTCGCCTCGCGTCTTGAGAGATGGGCATGCACGAGGTCGAGTGTCCGCTCGCGAACGCGCATGTCCGGCTCGGTCGGGGCAAAGCCTCCATATTGACTGCTGAGCGCGTCTGCCGCGCCAAGCATCCGGAGCGATGTCTTTGGTTGATGCCATGCCGCGGCGATGTATGCCGAGCGTTTCAGGACATCCACGATCACGCGGCGGTCACCCTCGTTCCCGAGCAGCGAGAGGCACTCCTGGAAATACCCCAGCGCTGCCGTGTGATCGCCCTGGTCCGACGACGTTTCGCCCCGGTCATACAACGCGCGGATCATGCCCAGGGTAAAACCGTGCTCGCGGTTGATCTCCATTGCCCGTTCGTGCCATTCGATCGCACGATCAAGTTGATTGAGGCCCCGGGCGGTGACTCCCAGGTTTGAGAGCGTGCGCGCCGTGAGCGCTGCGGAGAT
>CAZVAA010000388.1:0-2085 GCA_964624125.1 uncultured Sphaerobacteraceae bacterium
TCTCGCACTGGGTCGAGCACATGCAGTTCAAGGGCACGCCGTCGATCGCCAAGGGCTCGATATTCCGCGATGTCTCGCGCGTGGGCGGCCAACTCAACGCCATGACGTCCATGGACTGGACCGCGTATTACGAAACGCTACCCGCCAACGCACTGGAGCTCTCCCTTCGCATCGAGTCCGACCGCATGGTCAATTCCCTCTACGACCCCGAAGAGACCGAGTCGGAGCGCACGGTCATCCTCTCGGAGCGCCAAGGGGCGGAGAACCGCCCGACGTATCACCTCTACGAAGAGGTCATCGGCGCGGCGTTCCAGGGCCACGCCTATAGCCATTCCGTGATCGGCTACGAGCAGGACCTGCGCCGGATCACCCGGGACGACCTGTACAGCCACTACCAGCACTATTACCGGCCGAACAACGCCTTCATCACCGCCGTGGGCGATTATGATGCCGACGAGCTGCTCGAGAAAATTCGCGAGTCGTTCGGCGGGATCGAGAATACTCCCGGAGAACTTCGCGACGTGCCCCCCGCCGCGCCGCAATACGGTGAGCGTCGCGTAACCATTCGCAAGCCGTCGGCTGCGGCGTACATGATGATGGGCTACAAGCTTCCGGATGCGAAGCACCCGGACATGCCGGCGATCCTCGTCGCGGATGCGCTTCTCTCGGGCGCGAAGGCGATGGGTCTTGGCGGTGGTGGCGGCATGGGACGGTCCTCCCGTCTCTATCGCGCGCTCGTCTCCACCGGTCTTGCCAGATCGGCTGGCTCCTCGGCCGGGTTGCAGAAGGATCCCTACCTCTGGAGCTTCAATGCGACCGCGATGCCGGGCGTCGAGCCGGAGGCGATCGAGGCCGCGATCGAGGCGGAGATCGAGCGCCTGAAAAACGAACTGGCCAGCGAAGAGGAGTTCCTCAAGGCCCGCAAGCAAAGCCGCGCGCAGTACATCTACTCGCAAGAGAGCGTAACCGGCCAGGCATTCTGGCTCGGGCAGATGGAGATCGTGGACCACGCGGCACGCGTCGAATCGCTGGAAGCCGAGATGGCCGCCGTCACCCCGGAGGATGTCCAGCGGGTCGTTCGCACCTGGCTGGTGCCCGAAAGCCGCACGGTCGGCTGGCAGCTCCCGGAGGATGATGTCACCAGCGCGGGCGCTGATATCCCGGCGGAAGCGGTTGCCGAGGCATTCGCGCCAACCGTGTTCAACTACACCGGCGAGGAAGTCTCTTCTCACGGGTTCGTGCGGACCGAGCTGCCGAACGGCATCGTGGTGCTGGCGCAACCCCGTCCCGGCGACCAGGCGATCGACGGATCGATCCGGATCCGGGCCGGGCATGGCGCGACGGGTGAAACGACGCCCGGGCTGGCCTCGTTGACGGGCACGATGTTGAACCGTGGCACGGAAAACCGGACCTTCGAGCAATACAACGAGGAGGTTGATTCGCTCGGTGCGATGCTCGGCGTCTCGACGTCGCGCAGCAGCATGGAAGTCGGGTGGCATTCGCTTGCCGAGGATCTCGATCGCGTGCTGGATATCGCCGCCGATATCATCCTGAACCCGACGTTCCCCGAGGACGAGCTGGAGAAGATTCGCGGACAGGCGATCACCGGGCTGAGGGAGCAGGAGCACGACACCGGCGCGATGGCCGGGAAGGCACTGCGTGAACTGATGTACCCGGAGGGCCACCCGTACCGCATCCCGACCAGCGGCGAGATCGCCTCCGTGGAAGCGATCAACCGGGAGGATCTCGCCGCCTACCACAAGGCGCACATTGGTCCGGCCGCGACCACCATCGCGCTGGTCGGCGGGATCGACAACCTTGAAGAAGCCGTTCGCCGAATCGAGCGCGTCCTCGGATCGTGGAGCGTCGATATCCCGGCCCCGCAGGAGGTCGAGGCGATCGACCCGGTGAGCCGAACGACGCGGAGTGCCATCACCGTGCCCGGACGAAGCCAGGCAGACGTCTCGATCGGCTACCCAACGATTCCGCGAGGCCATGAGGACTACTACGCGCTGCAGGTGGTCAACCTCGTTCTCGGGCAACTGGGCCTGATGGGCCGCCTCGGGGCGCATGTGCGCGACGAGC
>CAZVAA010000389.1:0-2076 GCA_964624125.1 uncultured Sphaerobacteraceae bacterium
CGCGACCTGCTGCGCGAGCAGGTCGGCAACGCGCTCGACCAGTACGTCGCGCTCCAGCCGTCGGCGGAAGCCGAGGCGGAGGAGGCGCTCGAGGAGCTGGACGCCGCAATCGCCGAGATTCGCGAGACCGGCGAGCTGACCACGACGCTCTCCCATCCGGCGATGGCGGGGCTTTTCAATCCCGCCAATATCGATTTCCTCTCCCAGGCGGACCAGCGTGATCCCGCCGGGCTGGCGGCGAACATCCCGGCGGAGATGCCGGTGCTGATCATTCACGGCGAGAAGGACGAGCAGGTCACCGTCGAGCATGTCGACCGGGTGGAGCAGGCGTTCCTCGATGCCGGGCATGCGGATGTGACGCGAGTGGACATCGCCGACGCCAACCATATCTTCCAGGTGATCGAGGGCGAGCCCAACGCCGCGCTCGACTACCCGAACCAGGACCTCCCGTTCAGCCCCGAGGTCGGCGAGGCGCTGGATGCGTATATGGAGGCGTTCGAATAGGCCTCCATTATGGTGCCGCAGTGGCGGCGTCCTGGCAGGCGGGTTGTTCCAGGAGCCACGCCTCGGCGGTCGTGATGGTGTCGTCGATGCCGTCATGGCCGCTTCGCGCCTGGCTGATGATGCGTTCGTCGGGCTGGATCGGTCCCGTGTGCTTTGTTCCGTTAATATCGACCAGCATGGATGACGTGAGCGCGAGTGTGGAGCCATCCAGCATCGGGTAGACGGTCGTGCCGGTGGTGAATCCGCCGGTTGGCTGGCCGAAGGTGCGTGTGGTGGAGCGGGTCATGAGCGCGAGCAGAGTGTATTCGGCGGCGCTGCTGGTGTCCCTGCTGATGAGTACGGCGATCGGCGCATCGGGGTTGGTGACTACCGGAAGCGCGTCACCAGTTCGCCGGGTGTAGGGGATGGACACCTCATTGTGGTCGAGCACCAGCAGGTCGCCGTACCGCGCGATCCACGTCGTCTCTCCGGACGCGTCGAGGATGCCGGCGAGCGATCCCTTCGGGAAGAACGGGAGGAGTGACTGGAACATGACGGCGGGCTGGCCGCCAGTGTTGTCCCGCAGGTCGACGATCCATCCGCAAGCTCCGGCCGCATCAAGGTCCGCGATGATGGAGAGTCCCGCGTCCACATACGCCTCCTGGTTATCCGGTGTCGTGCCAGCGGGAATGTTGATATACCCCAGTTGACCCCGCATGGCGCCGGTGGGCACGGCGACGGAGAACGGCCCGGTGCTGACCTCCCCGGTGACGGGCGGCCACAGGAAGGAATGGTTGTCGCCTGCGTCATTGAGTGCGAGGACGAGATCGCGGGATAGGAATGTGGACACATCATTCGGAGATTCTACGTCATCCGCCGCCTCGCGGAGAGCCGCCCAGTCGATCTCGTCGCCGTACAGGGCGTTTGCCTCGGCGATGTCGAGGACATCGTGAGCGATCTGTGGGCCGGTGAGATCGGAGAGGTCGAACGACACCGTCGACAAGATGTCGTCCAGATGCTCTGGGGTGCCGTAGACGGCGACCCAGGTGACCGTCGAGCCCTGGATGGTGTACGGCTCCGGATGCGGGATCACCATCCACGAGAGTGGGATGCCGAGGGACGTTGTGGGCGCATCGATCTCGCATGCGGGATCACCGTTCCACGTTGTCTCGGTGGTCGTCCAGTCCTCGCCGGTCCCGAAGCCCAGCATTGTGACGTCGCAGGCTTCCTGCAGCGTCGAGCCGAATGTCATCATGCTGGCGAACATACCGTCCCGGTCACCGTAAGCGACGCCGGCCTCCGGCATCATCTCCCAATCCGCCGGGATTTGCGCGGTCAATTTGGCCGAGTGGCCGATGTAGAGCTGCGTGTCCCCTGATGTGGGGCTGGGTTGCAGGGCGAGCAGGGGTGCGGGTGCCGCGATGAGTGCGACGAGGAGTACGATGAGCCACCGGAATCGCTGAAACGCCATTGTTCCGTCCCTTCATTGTTGGTTTGCTCAGTGTACTTTCAATGTATCACAGTCGAATCACGAGCCAGGAGGTCAGGATTCGACGCGACGGCTACAATTAACAACGGTAAGACGATGGATTC
>CAZVAA010000390.1:0-2075 GCA_964624125.1 uncultured Sphaerobacteraceae bacterium
GGATGCCCATGGCGTCGAGGATCGCCAGCTGGTGCGCGGCCACGCCGGAAAATCCGGTGCGTGGTTTGCCCAGCACGACCGTCACCCCGGCGCCCCATGCGTGCAGGAGCCGGGCAGCAACCATGGCGTCGCCACCGTTGCCACCCGTGCCTGCTAGCGCGACGATACGTGGACGGTTCGTGAGGTCGAGCCCGCAGTGACGACGGGCCATGTCGGCCACGCCATACCCGGCGAGCTCCATCAACTGGAGCGTATCGACGCCCAGCTCCTCCATCATGGTCCGGTCGATCCCCGCCATTGTCGCGCCGGAGATGGCGGGAATGTCGTCGCGCTTCATCGCCCTACTTCTTGTCCTCGCGGGCGGCAAGGCGGCCACCCATCCGCATCAGGTACTGCGGGGAACCGTCCGGCGCCGGATGCGAGAAGAATTCCACCGTCGCGCCATGGGCGTCGTTCGAGGTGATGCGGAAGCGGTCCTCGGCAACCGGCTCCATGAAGTAGTCGACCGTGCGCTCGCTCACCTCGCCGGTGTCCTCGTTGATCGATTCGGCATGCATGTTCAGGCCGCCGTCACCGATGGTGACCGTTCGCCGGCCATCGTGGCGGGTGTAGACGCCGGCATGCGCCTCAAGCTGCTTGTCGGAGAGCTTCACCGTCTCCGGCTCCGGCTGCACGAGACCGATCTCCTGCTCGAACGCCCACTCCTTGAGCTCGCTCATCGCGCGCAGCCCGGTCGAGCAGTTCGTCAGCAGCACCATCGCCCACTGCTTGTCCGGGACCAGCCAGAGCTGGGCGCGGAAACCGGCGATCGCGCCGCCGTGCCCGACGGAGAGGGTGTCGCCGTAGTCCCAGCGAGCCCAACCTGTCCCATAGGAGTGACCGAGGATGTCGCCGCTGTTGTCCGACTTCGTCACGAACTCGCGCATCTTCTGCGCCGATGCCGCGCTGATGATCCGCTCGCCGTCCAGTTCTCCGTCGTTGAGGTGCATCTGGGCAAAGCGCAGCATGTCGGAGGCGCAGGAGATGATCGCCCCGGCTGCCGCGATGTGGCGGGAGTAGGTGAAGGGGCGGACGATTTCCGGGCCCTTGTCGCGCTCGTTGATGTCGTGCCCGACGGCATGGGCATACGTCATCGCGTATTCGGGCAGGAGCACCGTGCGCTCGAGCTTGAGGGGCGTGAAGATCTCTTCCTCCATCGCCGCCTCGAACGTCTTGCCGGTGACCTTCTCGATGATGTAGCCGGCGAGATAGAAGCCGGCGTTATTGTAGCTCCAGAGGGAGCCCGGGGTGAACCACTGGCGCAGGGTGTCGAAGGCGGCGATGGACTTGCTGAGCGAGTCATCGCCGCGGCCATAGTCCGTGAACCGGTCGCCCTCGAAACCGGACGTGTGCGAGAGCAGGTGCTGCAGGGTGATGACCTTCAGCGCCTCCTTGTCGGCCAGCGGCAGGTCGGGCACCCACGTGGTCACCGGGCTTTCGAGGTCGAGCTTGCCCTGCTCGACGAGCTTCATGACCAGCGTGGCGGTGAAGACTTTCGAGATCGAGCCGATCTGGAAAAGCGTCTTCTCGGTGACCGGGAAGCCGGTCTCGAGGCTGGTCGCGCCGGTGACGCGGATCTCGGTCTCGCCGTCGCGAAGGATACCGGCGGCGATCCCCGGGACATTCCAGCGGGAGGCTTCGCCCTGGATCGCGGTCTGCAGCGAGTCGTAGCGAGGGCGCTCAACCGGCCATTCGGCCTTCGGGGCGGCGGTGTCGTTGCCGAACGGGGTGATACGAGACATGGCGTTCTCCTGAACACAAAAACGAATAGCGCTGCCCGCATCTTCGCACGGTGGCCGGAACCCGCAAGGTATTTCCACCGTGCCTGCCGAACCCTTGACAGCGAATTAAGTTAGTGTACACTCACTAACTACGGGACCCTATAGTGAAAGGAACTTGATCATCTTGGCACGTTCGCGGAAAACCGCCGACGAAAGGCGGGAAGAGGTCATCCGGATCGCGATCGAAGAGTTCGCGGCCTTCGGCTTCCATGGCGGCTCGACCGAGCGTATCGCCACCGGGGCGGGTATCTCGCA
>CAZVAA010000391.1:0-2073 GCA_964624125.1 uncultured Sphaerobacteraceae bacterium
CCGTTGCTCAAACCATCCTCCCGGCCGGCAAGCTCGCGAACGAGCAGGTTGCGCCATGAGGTGAGCAGGTGCTCGCTGTCGGCATCCTGCGCGAGGTCGTGGAGCTCGTCGGGGTCCTCGTCGAGGTCGAAGAGCTGCTCGCGACCGTCCTCGCTCCACCAGACGTACTTCTCATGACCATCGGTAAGCCACTGGACTGATTGCCCGAGGAATGGATGCTCGCCGTGGATATGGGAGTGGCCGGCATCCGGTTCGCCGCGCACGGCATCGACCAGACTGCGGCCATCCAGACCGTCCGGGACCTCCAGCCCGGCGGCGTCGAGCAGCGTCGGCATGATGTCGCGCAGCTCGACCAGCGCTTCGGAGCGGGCGCCGCGTGGCGCGTCAATGCCCGGTGGCGGGGAGACGATCAGGGGCACGCGGGCAGAGCCTTCGTAGGGGAGGCTCTTGCGGTAGAGGTGGTGATCGCCCATCAACTCTCCGTGATCAGAGACAAAGCAGATCCATGTGTCCTTGAAGACGCCGCGCTCCTGCATGACCTCGAAGAGGCGGTTGAGCTGGTGGTCGATGTGGGTCATGTGGCCGTAGTAGCCGGCCTGGGCGCGCCGCCGGATGCGCTCGGGGTAGATGGCGACGGGGGACTCACTGTCGGCATCGTTGCGCCAGCGTTCGAGGAAGGCTTCCCAGTCGCCGACGACCGGGTCTGGCAGGTCCTCGCGCAGGTACTGGTCGAACGCCCACTGTGGCGGATCATAGGGCGGGTGCGGGCGATGGAAGCCGAGATAAAGGAAGAATGGGGCCATCGGGTCGCGCTGGTCGAGGAAGTTGAGGGCTTCGGAGACGACCCAGTTGGTGGGGTGGGTGTATTCCGGCTTGTCCCACGGGCGGGCGACGACACCGTTGCAGTTCACGCCGTGGTCGAAGTAGTCGACATCGGGGCCGAGCTCCCGGCGAAGCCACGGCAGGTAGTCGTCGATGGTGGCGTGGTTGGGGCTCCAGTGGCGGGCGTTGTGGAGATAGCCGTCGTGGAGGCGGACGTGGTCGAAGCCGATGCGGTTGCGCTCGGGGTAGACGTGGAGCTTGCCGATCGCCTCGGTCTGGTAGCCCTGCCGGGAGAATTCGCCGGCGAGGGTCGTGGGGTAGGTCCAGGGCACGCCGTCTTCATACCCGACGCGGCCGTGGTTTTCCTGTGAGAGTCCGGTCATGAGTGTCGCGCGGGCGGGCACGCAGGAGGGCGTCGCGGTGTAGGCCTTCGCGAAGCGGGTGCCGCGCAGGGCGAGCTGGTCGAGCGTCGGCGTCTCGACGACCGGATGCCCGTCGATACCGAGACAGTCGCCGCGCCATTGGTCGACGCAGACCAGGAGCACATTCGGGCGGTCGCTGATGGGATGGTCCGGGCGCATATGGTTCTCCATGGGTGACGGTGACTTTTCCGCATTCTGCCAAGGGTGGGCGGATGGGGCAAATGGCGTCGGGCGAGTGGAGGTACTGGCATGCAATGTGCTCGGGAACCAGGGAGACGATATCAACGTCGTTATCCCAACCACGATGAACCTGACACACGGGTGAGTAGTCTGGGGGACATGGCTGCATCGATGCCCGTTCCGATATGCGGAGAGGCCGGCGAAATTGCTCGCCGGCCTCTCCGTGTCCGGGTTTGTCTTCAGATGGACGAGTCGTCCCGGAGGCGGGCGTGCATGGCGGCGTCGACGAAGTGGTCACCCTTGCGGAAGTAGCCGCGAAGGGTGCCCTCGTAGACCAGTCCCGCCTTCTCCATCACGCGGGCGGAGCCGATGTTGTCGGGAAGGTGCGTGGCCTCGATCCGGTGCAGCCCCAGCTCCCGGAAGCCGAACTCCACCACCGCTTGCGCCGCCTCCGAGGTGAACCCCTGGCCCCACCAGGGCACGCCGAGCCAGTAGCCGATCGTCCCGCGTTGGTGCCAGGCGTCGATCGCGATCCCGAATGCACCCATGAGGAGACCATCGTCCTTGCGGCAGATCGCCCAGGTCAGGTCCCGGCCCAGCTCGGCGGCGGACCGGTGTGTCCCGATCCAGGTCACCGCGTCCTGCCGGG
>CAZVAA010000392.1:0-2073 GCA_964624125.1 uncultured Sphaerobacteraceae bacterium
GTCGCCCGTCGCGCATGCCTCCGCGCGATGTCGTCGTTTCCAGCCGCCTGCTCCAAAAGCGACATCGCGACATAGGCATTCATCAGGATTTTCGCGTCACCGACATCCTGGGCGATCCCCAGCGCTTGCTCCAGATCCTCACGGGCCGCTTCGAGCTCATTTCGCTCATACCGGATCTCACCACGACTGATCAGCAGCGCGGCCAACGCAGCGCCACAATCGAGCCCTGCGTGCGTTGCCCGTTCGATGCCGTGCTCGATAAGGTCGGAGGCTTCCCGCAAGCGCCCTTGCGAGATCAGGGTGATCGCCTGGTAACGCGTTCCCCACAGCGCGCCATGCGCGAAGCCACAATCCCACCCCGCAGCCGTTGCCCGGGCAAACGTATCGAGAGCGTCATCGATCCGACCGACCACCCGGTACGCGAACCCGAGGCTCAACAATGTGTCTGCCCGGAACCATTGCGTACGCGCTCCGTCATCGGAAAGGGCCGCCTCCGCCAGCGCGATCGTCTCCTCATGCTCGCCACGATAAGCGGCGATCCTTGCCCGGATCCCGGAGATCTCGGCATCCATCCCCGCTTGCGTGGCGGCAAGTCGGTCGGCGATCGCTTCTGCCTCACCTAGTCGTCCCAGCAGCACAAGCGCCCACGCATGGAACTGTCGCAGGGATGGCCGCTCGCCAACCGCCTCTTCCGGCAGGTCTTCCACCAGCCGCACAAGCGTATGCGCCTCTCCCCGTTGCAGGAGCAGGCGCTCCGCAACGACATCCAGGAGATCTGCCGCCCGGTCCGTCTCGCCGGCCCTGAGGGCATAAGTCACCGATTCAACCAGGTCCCCTTCCCGCTCGAACCAGCGGGAAATCTTCCCGTTGATCCGGCTCAACTTGGATGCGCCGAGCTCCCTCGCACGATTGAGCAGGAATTGGCGAAAGACGCCGTGATATCGATACCAGCGTCGCTCATGGTCCAGCGGCAGGAGGAAAAGCCCTCTCCGCTCGATCTCCCTGAGCAGGCGATCCGGGTCCTCGATACCGGCGACTTCGCCAGCCATCGACGCGGTGAACGCATCCGGCACCGACGTCGCAATCAGGAACTCCTCAATCTCACGCGCAAGCCCACCGACCACCTCTTCTGCCAGGTAATCCGCGATATCCCGGTGATGTCCCTGGAATGCCCGAAGCACGCCGTCCGCATCGCCGTCCTGGTGCAACCACAGGCTCGCGAGATGAATACCGGCAGCCCACCCCTCCGAACGCTCTGCGAGCGTTTCGGGGAATGACGCGTCAACGTTGCCTTCGAACAGCGCCGCGATCTCCCCGGCGCTGAACGCGAGGTCAGCCACGCCGAGTTCCGCGACCTGGCCGTGCGCGCGCATGCGGGCCAGGGGCCAATCAGGCGTATCCCGGCCAGAGACGATCACCGACAACCCACCAGTCCTCTGCGTCGCAAGGGAGAACACCACCTCTCGAACGACCGGCGCTTCGATCAGGTGAAAGTCATCGAGCACGAGTACCAACGGGCGCCGCTGCGCGGAGATCTCGTCCGCCACCAGCGACACCACCTGATCAGCCGGCATCGGTCGCGCCGAGCGCAACATCGCCACCACGTCGGAAGAGACGCGAGACCCGGCATCCTCGATTGCCTCGACAAGCACCTTGAAGAATCGTCCCGGCTCGTTATGGCTCATCTGGCAGCTCACCCATGCGACCGCCTGGTCGGTCGCATGCGCCCAATCCGCGAGCGCACTGGACTTCCCCCATCCCGCCGGTGCGGTCAGGAGCACGAAGCGTGAACGCACCGCTTCGTCCAGCCGCTGCACAAGCCGCGTCCGGGATACGCTCGGGGCGTCAGGGAGCGACCTCCGGGGTCGCCGGAGTGCTCGAATCTCGTAGACATCTGGTCGGGTCACTTGCTGTTCCATAGCCTAGTATTGCACCTCGACTCAACCCTTTCGGAGCTTCCCGATTTCACATTGACGCCGCATACCCAAACCTCCTATACTATCGACCGCTGCAGCACGCACCTGCCCAGGTGGCGGAATCGGCAGACGCGCTAGCTTGAGGGGCTAGTGCCCG
>CAZVAA010000393.1:0-2067 GCA_964624125.1 uncultured Sphaerobacteraceae bacterium
GGCGAATCCGGTCCTCATCCCCGGCGTTCTCGACCGAGATTGCCGTGAGCGCGGCGGCTCCGGCAGCCGCGGCGAACTGTTGGGTGCCATCGGGAGCCTCGAACGGAGGGATCGGGACGCAGACGGCGTCCGGGTCGATCTCCTTGAGGCCCGCGTAGTACTCCTGTGACATGCCCCGGGGTCCACCGATGAAGATGCCGGCGCTTCCACTGTAGAACTCACGGTTCGTCGTGGCCCAGTCCATCACGGCGAAGTCGCGGGTGACGGCACCGGCGGCGAACATCTCGGTCAGGAAGGTGATGTGTTCGCGGAGCGCTTCGGACGCCCAGCCGGGAACCAGCCGGTCCTGGTCGTCGCGGTGATACCAGGAGTTCGGGTTCCAGTAGGCATTCATCGCGTAATTGGGGTTGATGTTCTGGGACATCGCGAACCCGTAAGTGCGGCGCCCCTGTCCGGTCGGGTCGCCTTCAGTGAAGGCCAGCGCGACCTCACGGAGCTCGTCGTAGTTCGTCGGTATGTCGAGGCCGAGGTTGTCCAGCCAGTCCTTGCGGATTGACGGGGTGAGTGCGTAGGGCGGGTAGTACTGTGGAATGCCGAACAACCCGTTGGATGTCCGTCCGAAATTCCATGCGGCGTCGCTCACATAGCCGAAGGTTTCGTAGTCGCCGATGTAGTCGGTCAGGTCGATGAATGCTCCATCATCGGCCCAACGATAGAAGTTGGAGTCGCCGCGCTGGAAGACGATGATATCCGGGATATCGCCACCGGCGATCTGGGTTGAGAGCCGTTCCGTATAGCTCGCGACCGGCACCAGCTGCGGCTTGTAGTCGAAGTTAAACCGCTCGTTGATCATCTCCAGGCCGCGACCATCCAGGGGCGGGGGCGAACTGTAGACAAAGCGGATCCCGGACACCTCGATGGTTTCGTCCTGCGTCAGGACACGATGCGTTGCCGGGGAGTGACCGGTCGATGCCATGGCAGGCGAGATCATGCCTGTCGCGGCCAATGCGCTCGCTCCGCCGATAAACCGGCGCCGATTCGTGCGAACTGTCATCTGGAGTCCCTTCGTTTGGCCCGGACACCCTGGGAGTGCCCACCAGCCGCAAGTAGATTGTCGCGGGCGGTCGACACGTTGCCTGCGCCCATTTGTTTTGCGAGTGAACTTAGCGTATCGCAGCAAGAGATATGCGTCAAATGAAAGGAGGGGAGCCGGCTTGCCGGCTCCCCTCCTTTTCCTGCTGCTGGACAAACTGGTGGGCCGTCAGGCGATTGCCTGCGATGGAACCTCGACGACCTCACCCGTCCGGATCGATTCGTAGGCGCAGAGGGCGACCTGCAGCGCCCGCAGCCCATCCTCGCCGGTTACCAGCGGCTCGGTATCGTGCATGACCGCGTCGACGAAGGAGCGAATCATGTCGGGATGGCCGTTGGCTTCAACCGCCGGGCGGGCCAGCTGGCCGGTGGACTCGATGGCGAGCTCCAGCGTGTCGTCGTAGGGGTCGGCGAAGAGGACGCCGTTCTCCCCGATGACCTCGATGCTCACGACGCCGCCGACGGCAACCGACTTCGGCCGTGACCAGCTCGTGTCGAGGCTGACCGGAATCGTTCCGCCAAGCTTCATCAGCAAGAGCCCGGTGTCCTCGACGGGAATGTCATGCATCCGCGTCTCTGCCTCGGCGAAAACATCGGTGATCTCCTCCTCGAATACCCAGCGGAGCACATCGACGACATGGACGGTGTGATCCATCACCGCGCCGCCACCGGAGAGCTCGGGATCGACGAACCAGCTATGGGGACAGCTTCCGGGGTTACGGGAGACGATTGCCAGCGGCGTGCCGATGCGGCCGGCCTTGATGGCGTCCTTCATCGCGATGACGGAACTGGTGAAGCGGACCGGGAAGGCCGTCTGCAGCTTCACGCCATGCTTCTTGCAGGCGTCGATCATCGCCTGGGCGTCCTCGACGGTCGTGGCAAGCGGCTTCTCGCAGAGGACATGCTTGCCCGCCTCGGCGGCCGCGATGGTCATCTCCCTGTGGCGGCTGTTCTCGGAGCAGATCACGACGGCGT
>CAZVAA010000394.1:0-2047 GCA_964624125.1 uncultured Sphaerobacteraceae bacterium
ACATCGTTCTTCAATGACATGGTCGTGTTCCTTACTGAGAATCTGAGCCGTTCGTTACGCACTGGTAATTCATCGGGGCGCCGCCCCTTACTCCGGTTTCCTCCTGTTTCAAGGCTTCATTCTTCAAATAGCGACATGGACTTCGCACTCAAACGAGTGACCGTGAGCACCTACACCGTTGAAAGGTCGCAATAGCGATCAAGACCCAAACGGTCGACCTGTTCAGCTGGCGCACCGATCCGCGCGAATTCCGAGGCGAGGGCCCGGGCCATACGACTGACCTGCTCCGGATGGCGCTCAGCCAGGTTGTCCATCTCCATGGGATCGGCACCGGTGTGTGAGAGCCAAAGCTCGTACTCCGCCGCAGGCACCGAGTGGTCAACGGGTCGCCGTCCGGTATCGCCCGGGAGGCACTCATACGGACCCAGCCGGTAATCGCGCATGAAGCGCGACTGGTGATGGCTGTACCAGTAGAGGGGTGCATTCCCTTCTACCGGGTCGACATGAAGCATCCACTCGCCGTCGGTGATCGAGACGCTCTGCCCGAACCGGCCGTTGATCGCATAGTCACGGGTTGGCGCGTCATGAGATTCGAGGACCGGCAAGAGATCGACACCGTGCCGGTCTTCCGGGATAGGGCGATCGAGCGCGGAGAGCGTCGTCGTATAGAGGTCGACCAGCTGGACAAGCTGGCTACGTCGCTCACCGTGCCCCTGGGTGGGGTGGCTGATGATCATCGGGATATGGGAGATGGGGTCGAAGAGATGGGTCTGCCCCTTGCCGGTCCGCTGCCGGGACCCGTTGAAGGTACCATGATCGGTCGTCAGGATGACCAGCGTGTCTTTCCAGAGATCATGCTGGTCCATGGCGTCCCAGATCAGGCCAAGGCATTCATCAACATGCGCCACGCTGGCTGCGTACAACGCCTGGATATGCCGGAGTTGGTCCGGTGTGTAGCCCGAATCTTCCACCAACTGGTATGGAGGCGAGGAAACCACCTCGTCCATGTCGTACCCACGCTCATCGAACTGCTTGACCAATCGCTCCGGCGGATCCCACGGCTCGTGTGGCGGGAAGCTGTCGATGTGCAGGTAGAACCCCTCATGGTCGTGGTTGCGGTGAATCCACTCCGCGGCGGTCGAGAAGGTTCGAACCGGGAAGTAGGTTTCCTCGGCGGGCTGGTCCATCCCCGCCCGCATCACGGCGACATTGTGGAAATGCCGCTCGAGCTTGGTTCCCTCGTAAAGTCCCCATCGGGGGTCGAGTGTGGCCGGCTCGGTCTTCCAGTTATCGGCCTCGATGCCCCGAACGAACTCGAATCCCGAATAGCCCATGTGGTAATTGCCCGATCCCCGCTCCCACAGGTGGAAGTGATCGGTGACCAGTTGGCTCACTCGCACGTCACGACTGAGCACCGGGTGGTTCGGAGGTCCGGAAACCTGGGTGGGGAGATCCAGGTCATCGTCTTCCAGCGGGCCCCAGCCCCGGAACGGGAATTCATATCGCCCCGTGTACATGTCGCGACGCGCGGGCATGCAGGGGTTCGACCCACACCATGCGTTCTCGAAAACCGTTCCGCGCTCCGCGAGACGATCCATATTCGGGGTTGGCACCACCCAGTCAGGCTGGGTTGGATCGCCCATATCCGACAGTTGGCGCCCCTGGTGATAGGGACCGCAATGGTCCCGGCGCAAGGTGTCACAAAGGATCGTGATGACGTTCAACAACAGCCCCTTTTATCGCGAGGATCGTCCCGGACATACGCCGGATAACCATCTAATCACAAGATTTCCAACTGCACGAGAGGGGATACATGCGGGGATGCCGTATCCACCATGCTGTAAAGGCCGAGCGGCCCTGGACATGCGTCCGAAGCCGCTCGACTCGTCACTCTACGGATTGGAGGCGCCGGATGAGCTACCCGTCACCACCCTCCGCCGATTGCAATCCGCCGGTGAGGATCAGCATTGTCGGGATGCCGTCCGCATACGGGCTGTTCTGAAGAATCGGGTCGTCGTCCGCCGGCCATTCGGCCACGCGCACGCCC
>CAZVAA010000395.1:0-2043 GCA_964624125.1 uncultured Sphaerobacteraceae bacterium
CGGACGATGCGCTGGGCGAGGGTGGACGGCGCGGCGAGATAGGCGCGGGCGATCTCCTCGGTGGTCAGACCGCAGACCTCCCGCAGCGTCAGGGCGACCCGGGCGTCTTCCGCCAGCGCGGGATGGCAGCAGGTAAAGATCAGCCGAAGCCGGTCGTCCTCGATCGGTTCGCCATCGACGACGAACTCGTCGACCTGTGGCTGATCGCGGGAGATCTCGACCATCGCGTCCGAGAAACGCTGGCGCCGCCGGATGGTGTCTATCGCCTTGAAGCGACCGGTGGATACGAGCCATGCGTAGGGATTGTCCGGGACGCCATTGGTCGACCAGCGCTCGACCGCCACGGCGAAGGCGTCGTGCATCGCTTCTTCGGCGAGGTCGAAGTCGCCGTTCAGCAGCCGGACCAGCGTGGCGTAGACGCGGCGGGAGTCGGCGCGGTAGATGGCGTCGACCTGTTGCGTGATGGTGTCAGCCGCCTGTTGGTCGGTCATTCGGTGCAGACTCCACACGTGCATACGACAGGGTGCAACGCACAATGTTGCCACGCGATGTCGGCCACGTTCAACGCGCTCCCGGGCGGCTCGTTGCTGCTCTTGCCGGTGGACATCGGCCCAGAATCGCCTTGTCAGCGGGGCCCATTACATGCAGAAGGCCGGCATTGCGCCGGCCTTCTGCTTCCTTGATGCTGCCTGAGAGGGGGGGAGTCGATCGACTCTCGCCCCGTTCCTTCAGTCAGGTGTTCGGGGGTCCGGGACGTCCTGGGCAGAGGACTCCGCAACCGGTTCCACCTCGACGACCTTGAGATCCTCGACGATCGTGGCGGTCACGCCGCCCGTTGCGAAGTTGGTGATGTCGGCGAAGGCGGCGACCCCCTCCGATGAGTTGAGGGCGGCTTCCATGTGGGCGCGGCTCTCGAAGCGGAGCACGGCCATGCGATGGAAGATCGGTGCGCCGCCTGAAGCGTTGCCCAGGGCCCGGCAGCTTTCCAGTCGCTGGAGCACCGGCATCCGCATGGCCATCGGGAGATGCGTCTTCGTGTAGTACTCCTCGAATGCCGATGGGTCGCTGGGTTGGCCGAAGAGGAAGACGATGTCGACGGCACCCTCGACCGAGCCATTGCTGGCGCCGTCGATAGTCTTTGCGGGTGGAACGCTGGCCTCGACGGTCCATCCGGCGGCCAGGAATGCGGCGGTTGCCGCTCCACCGGCGAATCCCCGAAGAATCGCCCGTCGGGACGTTCGTTCCTGCATTCCGCTCCGGAATTCAACGATGGGATTGGACATGATGTGGCTCCTTCGTCACATGGTTGTGTGAACAACGATCCGGTTATGGCGCGCCGGTGAGGGGAGATGCTTGACAGTCGCTGACGAGCCTTACCCCTGCACATATGAAGTTGTGGCCTGAACCCACGTTCATTCTGGCGACAGTGACCTCCGGTCTCCACACGCAATGCTCACGCAATACCCACGCATCGCCTCACTTGGCTCGGCCAACCACTGTCGGGGTGAGCTTTGCTACTCTTGGACGGGGCATGGTATCTCAACACGACGGAAACGGAGGTCGTCATGGGCTCCGGCAGTCCATCGATGTTCGGCGTGTTGCTGCGACGTTTTCGCGAGGCAGCGGGGCTGTCCCAGGAGCGACTTGCCGAGCGTGCGGGCCTGAGTCCGCGCGGTATCAGCGACCTCGAGCGTGGGGCCCGGACAACGCCCCGGCTGGAAACAGTGCGCCTGCTGGCTGACGGCCTCGACCTGGACGATGCCGACCGGGCGGCGCTTCTTGCCGCGCGTGGCGCACTGCCGGATCCTTCCGCCGATGGTTCGGAAGGGGCATGGACGGCGCTGCCGCGTACCGTGACCTCGTTCATCGGCCGGACAGCGGAGATCGAGGCAATCGCCCAACTGCTCGAAGCCGGGGAGGCACGTCTCATCACGCTGGTTGGCCCGGGCGGCGTCGGGAAGACCCGGATTGCCCTGGAGGTCGCGAATCGGCTCGCGCGGGAATCCGGCGAGGAGGCGGTCTTCATCGACCTGTCGCCGGTAC
>CAZVAA010000396.1:0-2037 GCA_964624125.1 uncultured Sphaerobacteraceae bacterium
GCCGATGATCTCCAACACCACCTTCGCGCCCTCGTTGCCGAGCGTGACGAGGCGAACGCGCGGGCGGATGCGCTTGACGACTTCGGGCGATTGGCGTTTGGGTGCGTGGGGCGAGGAGCGACAGACGACGAGCTACAAAGGCTGATTCAAGCGTGGAATCGTGTCTACCCTGACGCCGCCGCGCCCGGCGCAACCGGCCGGACGTCTGACGACCGATGTCCGGACAGGACTGATATACTGGACGAAGGATAGTGTCAGGATGGACAGCGAGGTGGTGATGGCGGCGAGGCTGACCTTGGACCCGAACAACGCAAATCGTGGAACCGTACGCGGCGAGGGCATGGTCGAGCGGTCCCTGCAATCCTACGGCGCGGGCCGATCGATCCTCGCCAGCAAGGACGGCGTGATCCTCGCCGGAAACAAAACCTTCCAGAAGGCGCAGGAACTCGGCATCCCGGTACAGGAGATCGAGTCGGACGGCCGGACGCTGTTCGTCATTCGCCGGACCGATCTGGACTATGACGATCCCCGCGCCAGAGAACTCGCCATCGCTGATAACCGGGCATCGGAAACCGGGCTGGACTGGGATGCCGACGTGCTGGCCGCGCTGGCCGAGGATGGCATCGACCTCGATCAGTTCTGGTTCGAGGATGAGCTGAGCGCGTTGTGGGAAGGCGCGGCGGACGACCTGCTTGCCGATGAGGACGGCGGCATCGACGACATACCCGAGCAATGGATGATTTTGATCGAGTGCAGCGGCGAGCGCGAGCAGGCGGCGCTGCTGGAACGCCTGAGCGGGGAGGGGCTGACGTGCCGCGCATTGACCTCGTAAGGGCAACGCCGATCGTGCGGACGCCGCGGCTGATGCAGATGGAGGGCATGTTCGACGTGCCTCCGTCACAGCGCAGCGAAGAGCGATGGACCGTCGACCTTGACCTGCCGGACGACTGGAACGTCGGCGTGATCGTCGGCCCGTCAGGTGCGGGGAAGAGCACCGTCGCACGCGAGTTGTTCGCCGATGCGCTGGTCGATACGTGGGACTGGCCGGGCGATAAAAGCGTGCTTGACGGGTTCCCTGCCGACATGTCGATCAAGGATATCGTCGCGCTGTTGTCGTCGGTCGGATTCTCGTCGCCGCCATCGTGGGTGCGACCGTTTCATGTGCTGAGTAACGGCGAACAGTTCCGCGTCAATCTCGCTCGGACGCTGGCAGAGAAGCCCGATCTTGCCGTGGTCGACGAGTTCACGAGCGTGGTGGATCGCACGGTCGCGCAGATCGGCAGCGCCGCCGTCGCCAAGACGGTGCGTCGTCGCGGTCAGCAGTTCATCGCCGTGTCGTGCCACTACGACATTCTCGACTGGCTGGAGCCGGATTGGGTGTACGAGCCACATACCGGCCATCTGGAACGGGGGCGTCTTCGGCAACGACCACCAATTGATCTCGAAATCAGTCGGGCTGATCGATCGGCGTGGCAGCTATTCCGGAAGCATCACTATCTAGACACGGCATTGCAGAGCAATGCGCAGTGCTATGTCGCCTTTTGGCAAGATCGCCCGGTGGCTTTTGCTGCCGCGTCCGTATTTCCACACCCAAAGGCAAAGAACATCATGCGGGAGCATCGCCTCGTGTGTCTGCCTGATTATCAAGGTGTGGGGATCGGCAACGCGTTGAGCGCGTGGATGGGATCGATGTACCGCGCTCAGGGAAGGCGTTATCGATCGATTAGCACGCATCCGTCTGTCAACAACTCCCGCGCAAAGTCGAGCCTATGGCGGCGCGTGAATGTCGCGAAGGCGGGAGATATCCTCGCATCGAGAAGCGGCAGGCTTACAGGGCGCCGATGGCGAGGCGGCAATCTGAACACGAGGATGATGCAGACATTCGAGTACGTTGGTCCGGCACTGCCTTGCGCCCAGCGCGAGGTCGCGGCCGAGGCGGCGGACTGATGACCCTCATGGTATCGAGGCATCCTCATGGTGACGCCTAATGCAATGCACCGCCAAAGCCAAGAGTACCGGCCAGCAATGCCAGCGCAG
>CAZVAA010000397.1:0-2036 GCA_964624125.1 uncultured Sphaerobacteraceae bacterium
GGTGAGACGAACGGAGTGAGGCGAACCGTGTCGAGGGATCTTTGCATCTGGCCGACAACCCGTTCGCCGCGCGCAAAGGTCCCTCCACCCATTCGACTCGCTGCGCTCGCGCAGGGCAGCTTGGTCGGGATGAAAGGGCTTTGGGCCCTTCGCGTGCGCTCAGGGTGACGGGCGCTTTTTGGTACGAGGGTGGCATGTGCGCCCCGATCACCCCTCGGGCGTCGCCACCGGTGTCGCGGTCTCCACTGGCACCAGCCTCTCCAGCGCATCATCGCCCGTTGACGGCAACCGCTCCTGCGGCGGGACCGTGGAGGCCCCGGTCATCCCGCGCATCACCCGGTCGGCGACCGGGTCGGGATTCCCGTCGGTCGCATACACCACGACCGCATACACCACCTCGCCGTTCTGCAACACCGAGACGATCCCGTTCCCCGCCGGGAGTGAGCGGTCGCTGATGCGTCCCTCGCGGATATCGGTCGTGGCCGTCGTGTCGCCATGGCCCTGCACGCTGCCGCGACCGCTGGAGATCGCGAACGGCTCGCCCAGCGCTGTCGCCAGCGGGCTCACCGCGTCGACGGCTGCATCCGTCGTATCAAACGTCAGCACCCAGGCATCGATCCGGAAGACGCCGCCCTCGCCGGCGACCGGCGTGGCGCCATCAGGCTGGACGAAGCTCGCGTGGTCGATCGTGGCGAGCCCGTCGATGCTCCCGGGATCATCGAGATCGAGCGCCGGCGGGTCGAACAGGGATGGCTGCGGCGTCGCCATATCCATCGGGAAGATGATGAGGTCGGTGACCGTGGAGCCCTCCGGCATCTCCGGCTCGACCGCGTTGAGCTTGGACCACAGCCCGCCGCGCGATCCGCCCTCCGGGTCATACTGCTCGGCCATGCGATCCATCGGCGCGGCGATGAGCGATTCGGCGTATCCGGCCGTGAGCGCCGACCCATCGCCGCCGTTGAACATGCCGGTGAGGGAGTAGACGAACGGGCCATCCTGCACGGTGGCGAAGGTGTAGGTGATGGCGCCATCACCATGGGGGATATCGCCCGTGTACCCACGCGCCTGGTCGCCGATGCCGTCCAGCGGGAGGTCCTCCTGCATCGGGGCGCTGGAATCATGCTCCCGTCGCTCCTGCAATTCTGCATCGATGCGCTCGAACCCGGTTGCGGCGTGTTCATCCGAATCGAAGAGGTGGACGAAGATCGAGAGCGTGGCGATCGCGGCCGGCGGCTCCGGGGTCGCGGCCGGGGTCGATTCTGTGCTGGTGACGACGACCGGTGTGCCCTGCTCGTTGATCTCGACCGTTTCGGCCTTCGTGGATGCCAGCGCGGTGACCGGGGCCATCCACGAGCGGGCGATGATGCGCTCGAGGCCATCGAACTCCTCGAAATAGGTCATGTCGCCCTCTTGCGCGTGGGCGAGGGCGAGCGGCGCGGCGACCAGCAAGGCGAGGAGCATGGGAAGCAGGCGGCGCATGGGGAATCGATCCTTTCCAGGGTCCGTATCCGACCCCTGCATTCTACCGGTCCCACCGGTTCCGTCGAATCAGGGCGCCGGCGATGCCTCCGGCGTGCCGTCATGGTCGTGACCGTGCCCGTTGTCCCCTAGCGGGTGACTGCCACCGTCCAGCAGCAGGTCGTAGTCGTACATCGGGACCAGGCCGTTCAGGATATCGGTCTCTTCCGCGCCGGGCATGATGTCGAACGTGCCGCCGGTGGCGCCGGTTTCGGTGATGGTGACCTCGCCGGTGCCCGGCTCGGCCTCCACCATGTAGGTGGCGAACGCCATCATGGTGTCCTCCAGCGACGGATCCGGGCTGTATGCCTGGACCAGGATGCCGAGGTTGCCGTCCTGCACCGCGAGCAGGCTGGCGTATTCCGGCTCGTCGCTGCCTTCTCCAATGCCGGAGTAGAGGTGGGCCTGCTCGCCAAGGTCATCGACCGTGGTTTCTTCCAGGTCGAGGTCGGAGCGATTGAGGATCATCCTGGCGACCATCCCGTTCATCGTGCCCTCGAAGGCGGCGGCAACCTGGT
>CAZVAA010000398.1:0-2011 GCA_964624125.1 uncultured Sphaerobacteraceae bacterium
TCGCCGAACTCGGAGTAGCACATGTGCGTATGCACCTGGGTCTCCGGCCGGGCACCGGCGGCGGTGATCCGGAAGCTCTCGATCGCCCAGTCGAGGTAGGCCTGCCAGTCCTCCCGCCGCAGCGGAAGTCCCTCGCGCAGCGCCGCCTCGTCGATCTGGATCATCTGGATACCGGCTTCGTCGAGGTCGGCAACCTCGTCCCGGATTGCGAGCGCGATCTGCTTGCATGTCTCCGAGCGCGGCTGGTCATCCCGCACGAACGACCAGTTGAGGATCGTGACCGGCCCGGTCAGCATTCCCTTCACCGGCTTGTCGCTCAGCGACTGCGCGTAGGTCGCCCAGCGCACCGTCATCGGGTTTGGGCGGGAGACATCGCCGTAGATGATCGGCGGGCGGACATAGCGCGAGCCGTAGCTTTGCACCCAGCCGTTGCGGGTGAACGCGAAGCCGTCCAGCTGCTCGCCGAAGTACTGCACCATGTCGTTGCGTTCCGGCTCGCCATGCACCAGCACGTCGATGCCGAGCGATTCCTGATGCTCGATGACCTCCTTGATCTGCCCCTCGATGAAGGCGTCATACTCCTCGCGGGAGATATCGCCTCTCTCGAACTTCCGGCGCGTTTTCCGGATATCCGGGTTCTGCGGGAATGACCCGATGGTCGTGGTGGGCAGCTTCGGCAACTGCAGCCGCTCGGCCTGCAACGCCGCACGCTCCGCGAAGGGCACGCCACGGCTCGCCGCGTCCGGTGGCAGGTTTGCGAGGCGTTCCTGCACGGCGGGGTTGTGTCGGCGGCGGGACTGTCCCGCTTGCGCGACCCGGTCGGAGCTGGCCTTGAGCTCGTCCGCGATCGCGTCCTGTCCCTTGGTCAGGCCCTTTGCCAGCGTGGCGATCTCGGAGAGCTTCTGCTCCGCGAATGCCAGCCAGCCGCGAATCTCGGGATCGAGATCCTGCTCCTGCCCGACGTCATACGGCACATGCAGCAGCGAGCAGGAAGAGCTGACGTGGATGCGATCCGCGTCGATGTGCGCGGCCACATCATTGAGGGTGCCGAGCGCTGTGTTGAGGTCGGCGGCCCAGATGTTCCGGCCGTCGATGACGCCGGCGGCGAGGACCTTGTCCTTCGGGAAGCCGTGCTTCGCGATGAGGTCGACGTTCTTCGCGCCTCTCACGAGATCGAGCCCGATGCCGTCGACGGGCAGGTTGGTCAACGTCTCGTAGGCATCGCCGACGTGATCGAAATAGGTCTGGACGATGATCTTCGCCTGACCCTTTGCGCCGGCGATCTCCGTGTAGGCGCGCTTCAGCGCATCGAGCGCCTTCTGGTCAACGCCGGTCACGAGGATCGGCTCGTCGATCTGGATCCATTCCGCGCCCTCGGTGGCCAGTCGTTGCACGACCTCGGTGTAGACCGGGATCAGCTTGTCCAGCAGCGAGAGGCGGTCGAAGGATTCATCCTGCGACTTGCCCAGCAGCAGGAAGGTAAGCGGGCCCACCAGCACGACCTTGCTGGAGCCGCCTGCGCTCTTCGCCTCGGCCAGCGCCTCGAACGGCTTGTTGCTGGAGAGGCGGAATGTCGTATCCGGCCCGAGCTCGGGGACGATGTAGTGGTAGTTCGTATCGAACCACTTGGTCATCTCCATCGCCGTGGCGTCGTCGGTGCCGCGTGCCATCGCGAAGTAGGTCGCGAGGTCGACGGTGTCTCCGGACCAGCCGAATCGCTCCGGGACCGCGCCGACGAGGGCGACGGTGTCCAGTACCTGGTCATAGAAGGAGAAATCGTTGGCCGGGAGGAGGTCGATGCCCGCTGCGCGCTGGGCGTCCCGGTTGGACTGGCGGATCTCCTGCGCGGTGGTGAGGAGATCGGCTTCCCCGATCTTGCCGGACCAGAACCCTTCGAGGGCTTTCTTCAGGTCGCGGTTCTTGCCGATCCGGGGGTAGCCCGGAATAGTCGCGAGTGCCATGCACAACTCCGTGAGTATGCCTCTCTGTCGCCGGCAACCTGCCGGGACGT
>CAZVAA010000399.1:0-1983 GCA_964624125.1 uncultured Sphaerobacteraceae bacterium
GCGCCGATCGCCTCGCAGGAGTCCTGAACAATGCGCAGGTTGTGACGCTGGGCGACGGCGTGCAGGTCTTCGATCGGGCAGGGCTGGCCGAAGACATCGACGGGGATCATCGCCTTGGTGCGGTCGGTCACCGCTGCCTCGACTTTCGCCGGATCGAGCGCGAGGGTGTCGGGATCGATGTCCGCGAAGACCGGCTTCGCGCCGCCGTACATGATGCAGTTGGCCGACGCGACAAAGCTAAACGGCGACGTGATGACCTCGTCGCCCTCTCCCACCCCTATGGCGTCCAGGCACAGGTGAAGCCCGCTGGTTCCGCTGTTGACTGCGACACCATGGGCCGTGCCTACGAAGTCCGCGACTGCCTGCTCAAAGGCCGCGACCTTCGGGCCGATGCTCAGGGTTGGCGTTCTCAGGACCGAAAGGACGGCCTCGATATCGTCATCGTTGATAGAAGGCTGGGACAGGGGCACCTGCATGGAGATTTCAGCACTCATTCGGACGTCTCGTTTCTGTGGCGTTGGATTAGCTCGATGCCGCTGCGATTCGGCGTTCGGAGTCCAGGGCGGGACTTGATCCATCGATATCTACAATGAGCAAGTGTACGGCGTGGCTCAGTTCGGCTGCCGGGTCGTCGATGCGGCCGGTCAGGTCGGAGATTCGCTCGGAAAATGCGCGCGGGTCAATGGCAGCCGGCAGGCCCTCAATCATGCGAATCTTGGGATGTCCGGTGTCGTGGGCGCTTTCGAAGTCGAGGGTGAGTTCTTCGAAGAGTTTTTCGCCGGGGCGGATGCCGGTGAAGACGATGTCGATGTCCTCGCCGACGCGGAGTCCGTGCAGTTCGATAACGCGGCGAGCGAGGTCGACGATGGAGACCTCTTCGCCCATGTCGAGGATGTAGGTCACGTTTCGGTGTCCGAAGGCGCCGGCCTGGATGATCAGGCTGACGGCCTCGGGGATGGTCATGAAGTAGCGCTTCATGCGAGGGTCGGTGACGGTGACCGGTCCGCCGGCGCGAATCTGCCGCTCGAAGGTCGGGATGACGCTGCCGCGGCTTCCGAGGACGTTCCCGAACCGGACGCTGCAGACAGAAAGGTCAGTTTGCTTGCCGACCGCTGCGACGATGAGCTCAGCGAGCCGCTTGGTGGCGCCCATGACGCTTGTCGGCCGGACGGCCTTGTCTGTGGAGACAAGCACGAAGCGGTCGACGCCGAACTCGGCCGCGTGCTGGACGACGACCTGGGTGCCGACGACATTGGTCTCCAGCGCCTGGTCGGGCTGCTCCTCCATCGCGGGCACATGCTTGTAGGCGGCTGCGTGGAGGACGATCTCCGGACGGTTCTCCTCGAAAACCTTGCGGATACGGCGCTCGTCGGTGACTGAGACGATGCGGCTAATGACTTCCACGTTCGGGTATTTCCGCTGGATCTCCGTGAGCAGGTCATGGAGGCCGGTCTCGTTGGTGTCGAGCAGGACGAGTCTCGACGGCGAGAGATCGGCAATCTGCAACGAGAGCTCGGAACCGATGGACCCCGCCGCACCAGTGACGAGGATGCTTCGTCCGCGGACGAACTGGAGGCAACTGTCGCGGTCGGGATCAACCATCGGGCGGCCCAAGACGTCGACAGGGCGGACGGATTTCAGGGTAGTAACGTGAATGTCGCCACGCAGGATAGATCCGAGCGCGGGCATCGTGAGCACTCGGGCACCCGACTCCTGCGCGTTGTCGATGAGGCGCTGGTGTTCGCTGGACGAGGCTGACGGAATAGCGATGATGACGACGTCGATGTGCTCGCTCTTGACGAGCGCCTGGATGGCGTCAGTATCACCGAGCACAGGCACTCCACCGATCTCGGCGCCGATCTTCCGGCGGTCATCATCGACAAAGGCCACGGGCCAGAGGTTCCAACGCGGGTTGTTCTGGAGCTCGATCGACATGACCTGCCCACCCGAGCCGGCCCCGACGATCAGGACGCTTTCCATACC
>CAZVAA010000400.1:0-1982 GCA_964624125.1 uncultured Sphaerobacteraceae bacterium
TCCCCGCCGGAGAGCGATGCCGTGTCCGCATCGAGGTCCTTCTGGAGCTCCATGACGTCAAGGATTCGTCGCAGCGTCCCGTCGTCGACGGGGTCCCGATCCGAGAACGAGAGCCCGATCAGCAGGTTGTCGCGAATCGTGCCGTCGAACATCACTGGCGTCTGTGGCAGCATCACCACGCGACGCCGTAGCTGCACCGGGTCGATCTCGCTGATCGATTCCCCCTGGAACAGGATCGTCCCCGCATCCGGGCTGATCATCCGGTTGAGCAACCGCATGAGCGTCGACTTGCCGCTGCCGCTGCGACCCACAATGCACGTCACAACCCCGGCCTCGATATCGAGCCGTGGAATGGTGAGAATATCCTTGAAGCGAACATCACGGAGAGCGAACACAGGACCTCGATCCAGTACGGTGCATATCCACCGTAATCATCCTACTCCCGGAACGGGGCTTGCAGGTACGCAGGGTGGAGCAGGAAGCGCTGTTCCCCCCAGGGCCAACGGAGGTACTACCAATATGTCCCACTTCTTCAAACTCCAGGTCGATCTCGATGAGCTGACCGATGCCATGCACGGCTTTGTCACCGACCCGACCCCGAAGCGAAACGAGCGTCAGGTGATCAAGGAGCTCGATGATATCAACCCCGATATCGTTGATGTCCTCGAATGCATGGTGCTGGACGGCACCGAGGAGCGGCAGGATGTCGCCGATTACGTCCACGCCGTCTTTGGCCCGCAGGGGTTCGGCCCCATCAGGCAGGAATCGTAGGCGCAGTCGGTTGCGTCATGCCTGGCGGTCGGACCTCATCTCCTGAGGCCACGGTGCGGGGCCGCCGACACCGTGGCTGGCCGTTGCCGGGACCGCCCTGAGGTCCGACGGGGCATTCCCGCGGCCAGGGTTGATCCAGCCGACGGATGCGGATGGCGTTGGTGCGTTGCGTCGCATCCTGCGGCGTATCCACTGCACGATGATCACGGTCACGGACAGCACGCCTGTCAGGATCGTCCCGCTCATCATGACCACCCAGAACCAGCTGGTGGCCTCCGCGCCGAACCACGCGAACACGATCGACTGGGGAAGGAAGCCGAAGAGGGTCGCGACCAGGTAAGTGCGCCAGGAGACATTGGTGAACCCGGCGACATACGAGAGCATGTCCGACGGCATGCCCGGGATGGCCCTCGTTGCGAACACCGCCAGGCCACCACGCCGCTGCATCCAGGTCTCGAAGGTGTTCGCGTGCGTTATCCGGCCGACCAGCTTCTCCACCGCGCCCTTGCCGAGCATCCGCGCGATGCCGAAGGCGATCGCCCCGCCGGCCATCCGGCCGATGATGTTAACCACGGCCCCGTTTGACGTGCCGAAGGCGACGCCGTTCGCGAACATGACGATGCTGGCGGGAATCCCGACGATGACCGCCTGGGCGATCAACAACAGGATGGAGACAGCCGGCGCCCATGGGCCGTACCCCATGATGTACCCGCGAATCAGCTCCTGGTCGCCGGACCTGACGAGCCCATAGGCATGGTCGATCTCTGCGCGAAAGCCGCCGTGCGTGAAATAGACGGCGACGCCGGCGAGGATGACGAGCAGGATAGCGACCCAGGGCGCGACCATGACCTTGTGGTCGCGCCACCAGGCAACCGTGCGGATATCACGGAAGAATTGCGGCAATATACGTTGAAGACCCGTCAAGATGTCTGCTCCGGTGATGAGGGGTGGGTCCCGGGTCACGATGCGGGGTGACCTTCCCGGCGGGGCATACGCCCCACGGACAGGGAAATGCAGGAATGATGCCTTGGCGGTCATCTTCCTGACCCTGCGGTAACCATACCCTTCCTCACCTACATCACGCCGCGCTTTCGCACCACAACCGCGCCCGCGGCGGCCACCAGTCCGGCAAGCACCAACGCGAGCAGTGTCATCGTGGCCTGACCGCCCGGTCCCGAACCGACGTTCGGCAGCGCCGACACGTTGACCGT
>CAZVAA010000401.1:0-1975 GCA_964624125.1 uncultured Sphaerobacteraceae bacterium
ATGGTAGCGACGTTACAGCATGACGTAGACGAGATCCTGCCCGGGTTGATCGCTGACCGGCGGTGGCTGCACGAGAATCCGGAACTGGGTTTCCAGGAATTCAAGACGGCGGAGTTCGTTCGGCAGCGACTGGAGACCCTTGGGGTTGAAGACATCCGGACCGGGATTGCCGTGACGGGCGTGACCGGGCTCATTCGCGGAACCGCGGACGGACCGGGGCGGAATGTGCTGGTCCGGGCCGATATGGATGCACTCCCGCTGCAGGAAGAGAACGAGGTCGATTACAAGTCGAAGACGGATGGCGTCATGCATGCCTGCGGGCATGACGCGCATACCGCGATCCTGCTGGGCGTGACACGGATGTTGATGGAGCGTCGCGACCAGTTCTCCGGCACGGTGAAGGTGCTGTTCCAGCCCTCTGAGGAGCAGGGAGAGGGCGGCGCGACCGTGATGATCCGCGAGGGTGTGCTGAACGACCCGCCGATCGACGCGGTGTTCGGCTTGCATATGTCCTCCGGGTATCCGACCGGCGAGGTCCGTGTCGGGGCGGGTCCGATCATGGCCGCCGCCGACTCGTACAAGATCAGGATCAAGGGGCGAGGCGGCCATGCCGCGCGGCCGCAGATGGCGATCGATCCGGTGCTGATCGGGATGCACATCGGCGTGGCGCTCCAGTCGATCGTGTCGCGGAATGCGGACCCGATGGATTCGCTGGTGGTCAGCAATTGCGTGTTCCAGGCGGGGTCGGCGGGGAATGTGATCCCCGATACGGCGCTGATGCAAGGCACGGTGCGGACATTTACTCCGGAGATGCGCGACCTGGCCGAGGAGCGACTTACCGAGATCGCTACCGGGATCGCCTCCTCGATGGGTGGCGAGGTTGAGGTCGAATACCACCGGGGCTACCCGGCGACGGTGAATGATCCCGAGATGACCGAACTGGTGCGCCAGGCGGCAATCGAGGTCGTCGGCGAGGAGAACGTCAAGGAACGCAAACCGGCGATGGGTGCGGAGGATTTCTCGTACTTCCTGCTCGAGAAGCCGGGATCGTTCTTCAACGTCGGCAGCCGGAACGAGGAGCGCGGCATCGTTTGGGGGCATCACCATCCGAAGTTCGACATCGATGAGGAGTCTCTTGGCGTCGGCGTGGCGACGATGACGACGACGGTGTTGAAGTACCTGGGTGGTGAGGGCGCATCCTGATACGGCTACTGTAGATCGACCTGCGGACGAGGGGCGGCGAGCCGGAGCTTGCACTGAGCGGAGTCGATCGTGGCCGACCGACCTTGCGGTGGAACGTCAACTGCAGGCGGAGGGCTCGTTCCGGAGCACCGCTTCGCGTCGCTCGCGGCTGCGGGGTTCTTCGCTTCGCCCAGAATGACCGGCATTTTTTGAAAGAGTCGGCCAACCTTGCGGGGTAACAGATATCGACCTTCGGTCGGTGGACAGCGAGTCCTTCGGACCGACTGCCCCTACGGAACCGGTCGGGCACAGAATGGGATGAAGGAGTTCGTATGAGCGATGCCAAGACGTTGACGAGTGACATCGACGAGATCATGCCAGGAATGGTGGCGGACCGACGGTGGTTGCATGAGAACCCGGAACTCGGATTCCAGGAGACCAAGACCGCCGAGTTTGTCCGACAGCGACTGGAGTCGCTCGGGGTGGAGGACATCCGCACCGGAATCGCGAAGACGGGCGTGACCGGATTGATCCGGGGGACAGCGGAAGGCCCGGGCAAGACCGTGTTGCTGCGGGCAGATATGGACGCATTGCCACTCACCGAGGAAAACGATGTGGACTATGCGTCGCAGACCGACGGGGTGATGCACGCGTGTGGACATGACGGCCACACGGCAATGCTCCTCGGCGTGGCTCGGCTGTTGATGGACCGGCGTGACCAGTTCTCGGGCAACGTCAAGCTGCTGTTCCAGCCGTCCGAGGAGGCGAACGGTGGTGGCGCGAAGCCGATGAT
>CAZVAA010000402.1:0-1974 GCA_964624125.1 uncultured Sphaerobacteraceae bacterium
TCCCCGCCCAAATACCCGATCGCCACCCGCGCCATCGTCTCTATCCCGACACCAAGGCACTCCTCGTCGATATCGAAGCGCGGATGATGATGTCCCCAGACGATGTCGCGCTCCTCATTCCGGCAGCCGACATTGAAATACGCGCCCGGCTTGCTCCGCAGGAAATGCGCGAAGTCCTCCCCGCCCATCTTCGGATCAGCCGGCAACACCTTCGTCTCGCCAACAACGTCCACCGCTGCCTGCCGGACCACCTCCGCCATGTCCGGATCATTCACGACCGGTGGATACCCCTTGGGGATCGTGACGTGCGCCGAGCCACCCATCGCCGTCGCGATACCGCTGGCGATCTCCCCGATCCTCCGGTTGGTCCGCTCCAGCAAGTCCGGATCGAACGTGCGCACCGTGCCGCCGATCCTTACGGAATCCGGAATCACGTTGAACGCTTCACCACCCCGGAATTGCCCCACCGAGACGACCACGGTCTCCATCGGATCCGTTTCGCGCGAGACAAGCGTCTGCAGCGCCGTCACGATCTGCGCCCCGATGACCACCGGATCCACGGCTTCGTCCGGCGAAGCGCCATGTCCGCCCTTGCCCTGCACCTCGAGGACGAACAGGTCGCCACCGGCCATGAATGGCCCCGGCCCGACGCGGACTGTGCCAACCGGGTCGCCGCTGGAGACATGCAGGCCAAACGCCGCATCAACCGGCGGGTCGTCCAGCACGCCTTCCTCAATCATCCGGATCGCGCCACCGGGAGGCGTCTCCTCTGCCGGCTGGAAGCAGAGCTTCACCGTCCCGGAGAACTCGTGCCGGCGGTCCATGAGCAATCGTGCGACGCCGAGCAGGATCGCGGTATGCGCGTCATGCCCACAGGCGTGCATCACACCATCGTTGCGGGAGCGATATTCGGCATCGCTCTCTTGCGTGATCGGTAACGCATCCATATCAGCACGCAGCAGCACCGTTCGCTCCGGGCCTGGCATCCCGCCCCGGATCAACCCGGTCACGCCGGTCACCGCGATGCCGGTCCGGATATCCTCGACGCCCAGCGATTCAAGCCGCTGGCGAACGAATTCCGCTGTCTCGAATTCCTGGAACGCCAGCTCGGGGTGCTCGTGCAAATGCCGACGATCCGCAATGACGCCGGGAAGGATCTCCTCGACCTCGTCATGGAGCGAGCGTCGATCGGCCTCGGCGCTAGTCACGGGTCAGGTACTTCATCACGCTGATCGCCATCGTCGTCAGCCCGTGCCCCATCGACTCCTCGTCGATGTCGAACTTCGGATGGTGATGCCCCCAGGTCAGCCCGCGCTCCTCGTTGTTGCTGCCAACGAAGAAGTACGAGCCCGGCCGCTCCTCCAGGAAGTAGGAAAAGTCCTCGGCGCCCATCTTCGGCTGCAGCTCAACGACGTTCTCCTCGCCGACCGCCTCGATCGCGGCCTCCCGCGCAAGGTCGGTCATCGCCTCGTCGTTCACCGTCGCCGGATACCCGCGCGTGTACGTGACCTCGGCCGTCGCTCCCATCGACGCCGCGACGCCCTGCGCCACCTCGGTGATCCGCTTCTCCATCATGTCGCGCGTGTTTTTCTGGAAGGTGCGCACCGTCCCGGCCAACCGCGCCGTATCCGGGATGACGTTGAACGCATCGCCCGACTGGAACACGCAGGTGCTGACAACCGCGTTGTCCATCGGGTCCGTCTCACGGGAGACCAGCGACTGCAAAGCCGTCACCACCTGTGCGCCAACCACGACCGGGTCAACACACTCGTGCGGGTATGCGCCATGACCACCCTTGCCATGGATCGTGATGTCGAACCCGTCAGCCGCCGCCATCACCGGCCCCGCGCCGACGATGATCTTCCCGACCGGGTCCCCCTGCGACATATGGAGCCCGAACACGGCCTCGATCGGCGGATCGTTCAGCACGCCCGCCTCGATCATGCCCTTCGCGCCGCCCGGGGGAAGCTCCTC
>CAZVAA010000403.1:0-1947 GCA_964624125.1 uncultured Sphaerobacteraceae bacterium
CTCGGCGTCTATGGCGTTGTTTACCAGTTCGCCGAAGGCAGCATGGCCGCCGTGGCCGAGACGCCATTCTGGATCGTCGGCTTCGCATTCGGCGCCAGCTTCGTCGCCCTCTTCGCGCAGCTTGGCGGCGGGATCTATACCAAGGCGGCTGATGTCGGTGCTGACCTCGTGGGCAAGGTCGAAGCCGGAATTCCCGAGGATGATCCGCGCAACCCCGCCGTGATCGCCGACCTTGTTGGCGACAACGTGGGCGACTGCGCGGGTCGCGGCGCGGACCTCTTTGAATCATCCGCCGCCGAGATGATCGGGGCGATGATTCTCGGTGTCGCACTCTTCCATGCCTCGGGCGGCGACGAGTCAAGCAGGGATGTCCTCTGGATCTTCTTCCCGCTCATTCTTGGAGCGTTCGGTCTCATCGCCTCGATCGTCGGCGTCTTCGCCGTCAACCCGACGGGCAAGGTCGAGAACCCGATGGGCGAGCTCAACAGGGGCTTCTTCGTCACGGCCGGACTGTCCGCCGTGTTCCTCATCGCCATCTGCATGTTCCTGCCGTACGGCAAATGGCAGTTCGCGTTGTGCGGGATCATTGGCCTGCTGACATCGTTCGCGTTCCTCTTCATCACGCAGTACTACACCGAAGGCGACTACCGCCCGGTGAAGGGCATCGCAGAGGCGTCCAAGACCGGCCCGGCGACCAACATCATTTCGGGAATCTCGGTCGGCTTCGAGACCACCGGCC
Organism: uncultured Sphaerobacteraceae bacterium; assembly: GCA_964624125.1. Taxonomy (GTDB): domain Bacteria; phylum Chloroflexota; class Chloroflexia; order Thermomicrobiales; family UBA6265; genus UBA6265. The sequence goes on from CAZVAA010000403.1 coordinate 740, forward strand.
TCCCGGCCATCACCATCGGTATCGCGCTGCTGTCGTCCTTCTGGCTCGGTGAGAGCGTCGACGGATTTGCGACCGACACCAGCGTATTCGATATCAGCGTTTCGTCCGGCATCTTCGGCACCGCTGTCGCCACGATGGGCATGCTGATGACGGCCGGCTACATCCTCGCGATGGACACCTTCGGCCCGATCACCGACAACGCCGGGGGCATCGTCGAGATGAGCGGCGCGCCGGATGAGGTTCGTGACGTCACGGACGCGCTCGACTCGGTCGGCAACACGACCAAGGCGCTCACCAAGGGCTACGCGGTCGGGACAGCGGCGCTCGCGGCGTTCCTGCTCTTCTCCGCCTTCCTTGACGAGGTGCTTCGCTTCGGTGGGGACATCACGGAGCGCGTTGTGAACCTCGCGGAGCCGCGTGTCTTCGTCGGCGCACTTGCCGGCGCGGCACTCGTGTACGTGTTCGCCTCCTACGCCATGCGTGCGGTGGGACGCGCCGCGACCGCGATGATCGAGGAAGTTCGCCGCCAGTTCCGCGAGGATCCGGGCATTATGGCGGGCACCTCCACCCCCGACTACCGCAGCTGCGTCGATATCTCGGTGCGAAGCGCGCTTCGCGAGATGATCCTTCCAGGCGCACTCGCCGTGGTAGTCCCGATCCTTGTCGGGCTGCTACTTCGCTGGGAAGCCGCGGCCGGCATGCTCATGGTCGGCACTATCGCCGGCGTCCTTCTCGCCATCGTCCTCAACAACGGTGGTGGAGCGTGGGACAACGCCAAGAAGTACATCGAAGCCGGCAACCTGACGGAAAACGGTGTCGTGCTTGGCAAGGGCAGCGAGGCCCATGCGGCCGCCGTGGTCGGCGACACCGTCGGCGACCCGTGGAAGGATACCGCCGGTCCTTCGCTGCACGTCCTTGTGAAGCTGCTGGCCACCATCACCCTGGTGCTGGCACCGCTCTTCATCTAGGCATCCCGGCTACACTACGGAGCGGAGGGCGACCTGCCCTCCGCTCTTTCATGTCCGGAAAGGTATTTGCTCGTTCATGACCACGTCAGGCAAACGAATTGGCGTTATCGGGGGCGGTTTCGCGGGACTCACGGCGGCGCTCAGGTTGGCCCAGGCAGGTCATGACGTCACTCTCTGGGAGAAGGGTCGATTTGGCGGCCAGGCGGCAACTATCCCGTTTGGCGATACGCAGATCGAGAT
>CAZVAA010000404.1:0-1944 GCA_964624125.1 uncultured Sphaerobacteraceae bacterium
TGCTTGCCCGCCTCGGCCGCGGCGATCGTCATCTCCTTGTGGTAGACGTTCTCCGAGCAAATCACGACGGCGTCGACATCATCGCGCCCGAGCACCTCGCGGTAATCGGCCACCCATTCCGTGCCGAACTGCTCTGCCGCGGCCTTGCCCCGGGCCTCGTCCTCATCGGCGATCGCGACCAGCTCAACATCCGGCAGCCGGGTCAGGACCCCGGCGTATCCGTAGGCGTGGCCGTGCGCGAAGCTGAGCACCGCCACTCGTACTGTCTTCCCTGCTTCCATGTCGGGTACTTCCTTTTCCATCAGCGGCGATCAGGAGCGGACGGTGCCGTCTTCATTGAAATAGATGGGCCGGTTCTCGCGCATCGAGTCGAGCACGGCATTGGCGACGATCAACGTGCGCGTCGCCTCCTCCCCATCCACCGGCACCGGCTTGCCCGTGCGCAGGCAGTCGATGAAGACCAGCAGCTCGCGCAGGTGCGGCGGTTCGTTGGTCGGGCGCATGTAGCTGAACGCCTTGCTCTGCTGGCCGAGCCCCTCGTAGGTCACGCCGGTCGTCGGCTCCAGCGTCAACGTCGCGCTGTCGAAGCTGCTGTGCTCGATCAGGCCGTTCTCGCCAGCCACCTCGACCCACGTGCGGAACGCGGAGTGTGCCCAGCTCGCCTCGCAGTGGGCGATCACGCCGTTACGGAAGCGGATGGTGGCGACGCTATGGTCGCGCTTGGTGTGCCACTCGGTGAAGCTGAGGCCATGGGCATAAAGACGCTCGACCTCGCCAAAGAACCAGCGGAAGGTGTCGATCTCGTGGATCATCAGGTCGAGCACCACGCCGCCGCTCTTCTCGACATCGGCGAACCATGGAGAGCGCTCCATCACCGGCGGGTTCACGCGAGAGCCGCGGATCATCGCGACCTTCCCGAGCGAACCGGAGTCGATCTCTTCCTTGATGCGCATGTACTCGGAGAAGAACCGGACCACGTGACCGACCATCAGCGTGACCCCGGCCTCCTCGCAGGCCTTCGTCATCGCCTGGGCGTCTTCGTTGGTGCGGGCGATCGGCTTCTCGCAGAAGACATGCTTGCCATGCTTCGCCGCCGCCTCGACGCCCGCCCGGTGGAGGCCGGTCGGCAGCGCGATCAGCGCGACATCGACATCATCCGCCGCGAAGGCCTCCTCCATGTCGGCGGTCACGCGGCCTCCGATATCCTGCGAGAGCTTTTCGGCGCGGTCGGTATCGATATCGACCAGCCAGGTCACCTCGGCTTCCGGCGATCCGGCGAGGTTCCGGGCATGGGTGCCGCCCATGCCACCGGTGCCAACAACGGCGAAGCGAACGGGACGCGACTGCAGCTCCTCGGCAGTGGCTGGCCCCTTCGCGGAAGGTGTTCCTGTCGACATGCGTGTCCTCCCCGCCCACGGCGGGCTGTAGATACGTGCGTCCGGTGCATGCATCGGCACCGGCTCAGGGTGACGTCAACGTACTATCTTGCCCCCGCCCGCGCAACAGCAGGAACGGCAACCGGGGTCAGACTTCACGGCCTTCAGGACGCCAGCGGATTCCCGGACTGGCGATCGTAGTTCCGGATCATCATTCCCTTTGAGCGCTGGAATCCGAGCGGTTCGTAAAACGGCTGCAAGTCCTCGTCGCAGAGCAGGTCGATCATATAGAGGTTTCGCAGCCGGTCCACCATCCGCCGGACCAGTTCCTGTCCAATGCCCTGCCCCTGCCAGTCGGGCAGGACCTCCAGCAACGGGATATAGGCGGAGAGCACGCCATCGGTGATCGCGGTGATGAACCCGACGACCTGGCCGGTCTCCTCCTCGACCGCCAGCACCACCGCATCGCTCCCCTGCAGCAGCCGCAGGTGCGTCTCCGGGTCGGGTGGATCCGGCCAATCAATGAAGAATCCGGCCAGTTGTTCCGGCGTGACCGTATCGGTCGTAT
>CAZVAA010000405.1:0-1941 GCA_964624125.1 uncultured Sphaerobacteraceae bacterium
GTCTCTTCCCGGCGGTCGATCCGCTGGCGTCGACGAGCCGCATCCTCGATCCGCTCATCATCGGCCAGGAGCACTACGACGTCGCTCGCGCCACGCAGCAGATCCTGCAGCGCTACCGCGACCTGCAGGACATCATCGCCATCCTCGGTGTCGAGGAACTGAGCGATGAGGACCGGCAGATCGTCGCCCGCGCCCGCCGCATCGAGCTGTTCATGTCGCAGCCGTACTTCACCGCCGAGCAGTTCACCGGTAACCCGGGCCGCTTCGTCTCGCTTTCCGACACCGTTCGCTCCTTCAAGGAGATCGTCGACGGCAAGCACGACCACCTGCCGGAGAGCGCGTTCCGCTACAAGGGCAGCATCGACGAGGTCATCGAGGCCGCCGAGAAGATGGAAGCGGAGAACCGCTAGATCCAGCAGGGTCCGCGCCTGGAAACGGCGTGGACCCTGCACCGGAGGAGATAGAACGTGGCCACACTCTCAGTCGAGCTCATCACGGGCGAACGCGTCGTCCTCGAGGAGAGCGGCGTCGACATGGTGATCGCTCCGGGCTCCGAGGGAACCCTCGGTATCCTGCCGAACCACGCCGCGCTGATCTCGCTTCTGGATGCTGGCGAATTGCTGATCAGGAAGGGCGGATCCGAGGAGTCGCTCGTTGTCTTCGGTGGGTTCATCGAAGTTCTCGACAACCGGGTGATCATCCTTGCCGATACCGCCGAGCGTGCAGGCGAGATCGATCTCGAGCGTGCCGCGGCCGCGCGGGACAATGCCGAAGCGTCGCTTCGCAACCGCGAGGATCGCCAGAGCATCGCCGAGGCCGATGCCGCGCTGCGCCGTGCCGCCTTGCGGCTCAAGGTCGGCGAGCGTGTTCGCCGTCGCCGTAGCGACCGACCGCAGGCATAACACAACGACAACCAACGGGAGAGGGGAGGAGCCGGCGATGTCACACGACATCGCCGGCTCTGTTTTCGCTCCGCCCCGCATCGGCCGGGTGGAGTATCCTGTGCGTGGGCAACGTGTACGCACACATCTTTCGCTTCTGCCCGGCATATGCATCGACCGGAAGGGTCTCTGTTGATGTCAGTGAATCCTGAAACCATGACCACGCCCGCTCCCACCGAAGAGCGTCTCCTCAAGATCCGCGGCGGCCATACGCTCAGCGGCACCGTCCAGGTCAGTGGCGCCAAGAATGCCGCCCTGAAGGCCCTGGCGGCCTGCCTGTTGACGCCGGAAGAGATGGTCCTGAACAACGTCCCGATGATCGCGGACGTCCTCTCCATGACCGAGCTGCTCCGCGTCCTGGGCGCTGAGGTCGAGATCGATCGCGAGCACGACCGGGTCCGGGTCCGGGCCCGCGAGATCGTCCGCACTGACGCGCCGCCGCACCTCTTCAAGGCGACCCGTGCATCTGTTGTCGTGACCGGGCCGATGTTGGCCCGGATGGGCGAGATCTCGTTCTACATGCCCGGTGGTGACCAGATTGGCAAGCGCCCGATCGACATGCACCTGCGTGGGTTCCAGCGCATGGGGACCGAGATCATCCGCGATGCGGAAGGCATCGAGGCGAAGGTCGCCAAGCTCAAGGGCGCCCGCATCTACATGGACTACCCGAGCCACACCGGCACCGAGGCCATCCTCATGGCCTCAACGCTCGCGGCCGGCACCACGGTCATCGTCAATGCGTCGATGGAGCCGGAGATCGTCTGGTTGGGCAACCTGCTCAACCTGATGGGCGCGCGCATCACCGGACTCGGCTCGCCGATCATCACCGTTGAGGGCGTCGAGCGCTTGCGTGGCGTCTCTGGCATCGTTATCCCGGACCGGCTCGAGGCAGCGACCTACGCGATCGCGGGGGTCATGACCGGCGGAGAGATCACCCTCGATGGCGTGATCGAGGCGCATATGCTGCCGATCACCGAGAAGCTGATGGAGGCGGGCGCCG
>CAZVAA010000406.1:0-1934 GCA_964624125.1 uncultured Sphaerobacteraceae bacterium
CAACGGTGCCTTGCTTGTCGGCAGGCTCATCTCGATTCTCGCGTTCGTCGGCGCGGTCCTCGTCATCCTTGGGCAGATGGGCGCCAACTGGACTGGTCTACTGACCTTCCTCTCCGCCTTCACGGTCGCCATCGGCCTGGCATTGCAGGATGTCCTCAGGAACTTCTTCTCCGGCCTGATGCTTCTGGTAGAACGCCCTTTCAAGGTGGGTGATCGCGTGAAGGTCCGCGATTTTGAAGGCGAGATCCAGGGGATCGACATTCGCACCACGCTCATTCGTAACGCTGAAGGTGCATTGGTGATGGTGCCAAACTCGATCCTGTTCACCGAGATCCTCATCAACCGGTCGCATTACCGGACGCGACGGCTTGATCTCGTCCTGACTTCTGGAACGCTCGCCATCGAGGAGATCGAGCGCCGGATCGTGGCATCCCTGGCGTCCATGGAGGGCGTGCGCAAGCCAATCCCGGCGCCGTATATTCGCTCTTCATCGACGGAGTCGAAAATCATGGAGATTTCCGTCATGATCGAATCAAAGCCCGAGGTTGAGGAGCGTGTCATGCGCACCCTGATCGAGGAACTCGGAGACACCACGATCGAGCGGGCCGAGACATGAGTGACCTCAAGCGGATCGGCATTCTCGGCGGAACGTTCGACCCCCTTCACCTCGGCCACCTGATCATCGCCAGTCACGCAGCGGATGGGCTGGATCTCGACCAGGTGCTGTTTATGCCGGCCCAGATCCCCCCACACAAACTCGACCTCGTGATCACCGACACAGCACACCGGGTCGAGATGGTGCAGCGCGGAATCAGAGACGATGACCGATTCGCAGTCAGCGACCTCGACCTCCGGCGGGATGCACCGTCCTACACGAGTGAACTCGTCGCGCGGCTGGCGAAGGAGCTACCGGGCACCGCGCTGCACTTCATCGCCGGGGCTGATTCCCTGCGGGATTTCCCGACCTGGCACGAACCACGAGAGATCCTGAAACACGCCGAACTGGCGATCGCGGCCCGCCCGGGCACGTCGATTACCGATGAGATGCTTGAATCCGTCCCGACCCTGCGGACACGGACGCGCATATTCGAATCCCCGCTGATCGATATCTCCTCCACAACGATCCGGAATCGCGTCCATCATGGCCGAAGTATTCGCTACCTCGTCCCCGCCGACGTCGAGACCTATATCGAGGAACACGGTCTTTATTCCTGAAGCAGCAGGCGGCAGCAGACGCGCCTCTAAATACGGATTCACCTACCTCGTTTTCAGATACCTCTTCCCCTGAGAAAACAACCCTGTTACATTGAACCGAGTCGCAAACCATTCGGGATGAGTCGTCGGGACGCGGTGCACCAGGTGCATCCGCTCGATGAACGCACCCAACAAACGTCACGTGGGGGTCCAGGAGGGACGCATGAACCAATTGTTTCTCTACAGCCTGCCTGTCATCGTTTTCGGATTGGTGGCGATAGGCGTCGCAGTCTGGCTCGCAAGGGATGTCCTCTCGCGCGACCAGGGGACCACGGCCATGCAGGATATCTCTGGCCGCATCTTCGAGGGCGCGGTGGCGTACCTCAACCGGCAGTACCGCACGATCGGGGTACTTGCGGTGGTCACGGCCATCGTCATGGGCGTGCTGGTGGCAATCTTCGAGAAGGAGCACCAGACAGCCCGCGGCGTCGTGACCGCGATTTCCTTCCTCGTCGGCGCGCTCCTGTCCGGTATCTCCGGCTTTATCGGGATGTATGTCGCCGTCAAGAGCAATGTCCGCACCGCTGCCGCAGCCCAGAAGGGCGTTGGAGCGGCGCTTGTCGTTGCGCTTCGCGGTGGGGCAGTCTCCGGATTTCTCGTCGTCGCGCTGGGGCTGCTTGGCGTTCTCGGCGTCTATGGCGTTGTTTACCAGTTCGCCGAAGGCAGCATGGCCGCCGTGG
>CAZVAA010000407.1:0-546 GCA_964624125.1 uncultured Sphaerobacteraceae bacterium
TGTTCCCCGCCTGGCAATTGGCTCCCGGGAGCGCCTTCTGGTCTGGACCGGATTCCCGAACGTGTTCATACGCACCCCGTGCGATATTCGGCAGGAATAGCTCGTGCACTACAACAAGTACCGCCTGATCATTCCCTTCCTGCTTCCTGCATTGATCATCTATGCGGTCTTTGTCCTCTTCCCATATGGACGTGCCTTCTATATCTCGCTCACCAGTTGGCGAGGGGTTTCGGCCAACATGCCGTTTGTCGGCCTGGATAACTACACCAGGCTGTTGACCGAGACGCGTTTCATGGATGCGCTGATGCGCAATGGCCAGCTCCTGATCGTGCTTCCGATTATCACGATCACGATCGCCCTTGCCTTCGCCGCCCTGTTCACCCAGGGTGGCGCCGGCATCAAGGGCTCCGGCTTTTACCGGGTGGTGTTCTTCTTTCCGCAGGTCATCTCTGCCGTTATCGTCGGTATGTTGTTCACCTATGTGTACAACCCCACCTACGGCCTGCTCAACGCCTTCCTTGACCTGATCGGCCTTGATGCCCTCAC
>CAZVAA010000407.1:556-1925 GCA_964624125.1 uncultured Sphaerobacteraceae bacterium
GGGCCATCGCGTTCGTCGCGATCTGGTCCAGCGTCGGGTTCTACATGGTTATTTTCATAGCCAGTATGCAGTCGATCCCCACGTCGTTTTACGAGGCAGCGGTGCTCGACGGCGCAACCCGCTGGCGGCAGTTCCGGGATATCACCCTGCCCCTGATGTGGGAAACCATCCGCACCGCGCTGATCTATATCGCGATTGCGGCACTCGATTTCTTCACGCTGGTCCAGGTCATGACCGGTGGTGGGTCATCCGCGTCCGCGCGACGAGCCGAAGTCGCATCCATCTACATGTACAACGAGGCATTCGGCCAAAGCCGGTGGGGGTCCGCATCCGCTGTCGGTGTCATCCTGCTGATCCTCACCCTGCTGCTCTCCGTCGTCGTCATGCGCCTGACCCGGCGCGAAACCTACGAATACTAGCAACCTGATCAGGGCACACAGAGACGGGAACAACACGCATGAGCACATCGATGGCGCCGGCACCGCCGGTCGACGAGCCAAAACCCGACCAATCCCAGACGCCAACCACGCTGGGAGACCTCGACATCGCGGGGCAGTCACGCGCGAACCGCATCGTGGGCATCTTCTCCCAGATCCCGCTTCTGATCTGGGCGGCGATGGTCATCTTCCCGTTCCTGTGGATGATCATGACCTCACTCAAGACCAACCAGGAAATCCTCTTCAGCCCATGGAGCATGCCCGAAACATTCCAGTGGGACAACTTCGCCCGCGCCTGGAACGAAGCCCGCATAGGCCGCTATGTCTTCAATAGCGTCCTGGTGATCGCCATGTCGCTCACGGGCACGCTGCTCGTCTCCTCCATGGCGTCCTATGTGATCGCCCGCTTTCCGTTTCCCGGCAACCGCTTCATCTTCTACCTCTTTATGGCGGGGCTGATGTTCCCGGTCTTCCTTGGGCTGGTGCCGCTGTACTTCCTTATGGATGACCTGCATATCAAGGACACCTACCACGGGCTCGCACTTGTCTACATCGCTTATTCCCTGCCGTTCACCATCTTTTTCCTGGTCGGCTTTTTCAGGACCTTGCCCGGCGAGATCGCCGAGGCATCGACCGTCGACGGCGCCGGACCATACCGCACCTTCTTCCAGATCATGCTCCCGATGGCAAAGCCGGGGCTGATCGCGATGGGTATCTTCAATTTCCTCGGCCAGTGGAACCAGTACCTGCTGCCGCTGGTCCTCATGCAGGACGAAAGCAAGCGAATGCTCTCCCAGGGGCTCGGCATGCTCGCCATCCAGCAGGGCTACCAGAACGACTACGGCGCGCTCTTCGCCGCCATGACGATCACGATGGTGCCAACGCTCATCGTGTACATCATCTTCCAGCGACGGCTGGAATCCGGCCTCACC
>CAZVAA010000408.1:0-1924 GCA_964624125.1 uncultured Sphaerobacteraceae bacterium
AAGTGGACATTGTTCTCCCAGAGCGTGTCGTCGGCATCGAACAGGAGATGCTGCCGGTCGAGGCTGGTAGGCATGGATACTCCAGACGGTCAGAGGGTGATTCGCGTCTTCCCAATGCTGCAACGGGCGGGGTTGTTTTTGCCAGCGTGTCGGGAATGTTCCCTCGCACAACCTGCATGTATCGCGTAAAATGGACTTAGTGTCATGTTGACAATTACTCAGCTCTGCGGATACCATACGTCGCGATGTATAGCGGGATGATTGTCATCCCATTAACGGGCCGGTCGGGCGAACGATGAGATCCAGCCCCGGGCTCGAGCAGGAGGCACCGGTACATGGTGCGAGAAACCACGCAGACCACCCCTATGTGGCCGACTACGTCGAAAGACGGCGGGACCGCCGTCGCCGACCGGCCGGTTACGGCAACCGATTGGTTCTCGCGACCCCAGATGGAGGTCGCCGAGTGCACACCCGAAGAAGGCGTCGGGGCTTATGAACGCCTGACAACGTATGGCGTCACATCGCTCAAGCAGGAACGCATCCCGCGCGAATACTTCAAGATGGATGCGGCCGAGCGTGATGCGAAGATTTTCGCGCTCAAGGAAGAGCTGGGTAGCCGGCTGACGATCCTCGGGCATCATTACCAGCGCGATGAGGTCGTCCAGTTCGCGGACTTCCAGGGCGATTCCTACAAGCTTTCGCAGGAGGCGGCGACGCAGACCGAGGCGGAGTTCACGCTCTTCTGTGGCGTGCACTTCATGGCCGAGAGCGCGGATATCCTCGGCGGCGCGGACCAGAAGGTGATCCTGCCGAATCTCGAGGCGGGATGCTCGATGGCCGACATGGCGAAGCCCGAGGATGTCGAGGCGGCGTGGGATGTTCTCGCCGGGCTCGGCGTCGACAATATCGTCCCGATCACCTACATGAACTCCGCGGCGTCGATCAAGGCGTTCTGCGGCCGGAACGGTGGCATCGTCTGTACCTCGTCGAATGCGACGCGGGTCTATGACTGGGCGCTGGAGCGGGGCGAGCGGATCATGTTCTTCCCCGACGAGCACCTCGGCCGCAACACCGCGGTGAAGAAGGGCATCTCGAACGAGGAGATGGTCGTCTGGGATCCGTTCCAGCCGCTGGGCGGCAACACCGAGGAGCAGCTGCAAAACGCGAAAGTGATCCTCTGGAAGGGCTACTGCTCGGTTCACGCGCGATTCTCGGTCGGGCAGATCGAGAAGGCGCGGGCCGACTACCCGGACGTCAATGTCCTCGTCCACCCGGAATGCCGCGTGGAGGTTGTGGAGGCGTCTGATTTCGACGGCTCCACCGAGTACATCATCGACATGGTCCGGAATGCGCCGTCCGGCTCTGTCTGGGCGATTGGCACGGAGATCAACCTGGTGCGGCGGCTGCAGGCGCAGATGCCGGACAAGACGATCTTCTGCCTCGACCCGATCATTTGCCCGTGCTCGACGATGTACCGCATCCACCCGGCGTACATGCTGTGGGCGCTGGAGCACCTTGCGCGAGGCGAGGTGGTGAACCAGATCAAGGTCGATCCACAGACGACGGCTGAGGCGAAGATCGCGCTCGACCGCATGCTGGCGGTACCGTAGCGAAAAGGATCCGTCATGGTGCTCGAGGTAGGCGCGGACGCGCCGGATTTCACGCTGAATACGAGCACGGGCGACGACTTCCGCCTGGGTGACTTGCGCGGGCTCCTGCGGGCGATGCTGATCTTCTATCCGAAGGATTTCACGCCGGTCTGCACGGACCAGTTGATCCAGGTGCGGAAGAACATCACCTCTATCCGGCGGGCCGGCGTCGAGCCGGTCGGCGTGAACCCCGGGAGTGCGGAATCGCACGAGAAGTTCCGGGAGGCGCATGCGCTGAACTTCGAGCTGCTGGTCGACGAGGGTGCGGAGGTCGC
>CAZVAA010000409.1:0-1919 GCA_964624125.1 uncultured Sphaerobacteraceae bacterium
GCGTTCGCGTTCCCCGCGTTGCATGATTCGAATGCGCCGATCGTGACGAGCAACCTGGTGTTGCGGCGTGACGTTGCGCGACACGATCGCCTGCAGCGCCATGACGAGCGAGGAAACGGCGACCACCGGGTCGATGCTGAGCTCCGGCACGGCGCCGTGGGCGCCCCTCCCCGTGAGCTCGATCTCCCGGACATCATCTGTCCGGGAGTGAAATAGAGCTTGCCCAGATCCAGTCCGGGCATGTTGTGCATGGCGAACACGACATCGACCGGGAAGCGATCGATCAGCCCATCCTCGATCATGGCCGGGCCGCCCTGCATCGTCTCTTCCCTGGCAGGAAGACGCGCCGCAGCGTGCCATTGAAGTTCTTCGTCTCCGCGAGGTATTTCCCGGCGGCGAGGAGCATCGTCGTATGCCCGTCGTGGCCGCAGAGATGGGATACCCCCGCCGTCTGGCTCTTGCAGGCGAGATCGTTGACCTCCTGGATCGGCAAAGCCTCGAAATCGGCGCGAATGCCGATCGAGGGGCCTCCGTCGCCAACCGTCATCGATGCGACGACGCCATGCTTGCCGACGCCGGTTTCGACCTCGTAACCCCACGGGCTCACGGTATCCGCGGTGTTCTCTTCCTGCATCGAGAGCTCGGGGTTCCGATGCATGTGCTCGAACCACTCCAGCATGAGGGAGCGGTCCGCTTCGAGTGACTTGAGTGCTGTGGTCACCGGTCAGGATCATTTCATGAAGCCGCGGCGTGGTTTACCGGCGATCGCCGGCGTTGGGATCATTGGCGGCAACGTCAGCCTGGGTGATGGTTTCGCCTTCCTCTGGCCGGCGATCCGGGATGGTGATCATGATCGAGACCACGGCCAGCACACGACGACGCCGAACGTCGCCAACGCCGCCTCACACACGGCGGCGTGGCCTCTCCGGCCTATCCTTTCGTTGCTCCTGCCGTCATGCCGGAAATGTAGTTGTCGACGAAGAACGAATACGCCACCGCGACCGGTACCGACCCGAGGATGCCCGCCGCCATCAACGAGCCCCAGAAATAGACGTCCGCGCGAATCAGGTCCGTCACGACGCCGACCGGGACGGTCTTCATGTTGCCCGACCCCATAAACACGAGCGCGTAGAGGAACTCATTCCACGCCAGCGTGAAGCAGAAGATGCCCGCCGAGAGCACACCGGGCATCGCCAGCGGCAGCACGATGTGGCGCATCGCCTCCAGCCGGGTCGCGCCATCGACCAGCGCCGCGTGCTCCAGGTCAACCGCGATCGTCCGGAAATAACCCATCAGCAGCCAGCTCGCGAACGGGATCAGGAACGTCGGGTAGGTGAAGATCAGCGACCAGTACGAGTTGTAGATGCCGAGATTCGCCACCACCTGCGACAGCGGAATGAAGAGCAGCGTCGGCGGCACGAGATACGCCAGGAAGATCGCCGCGCCCATGAAGCTGCCGCCGCGGAACCGGAACCGTCCAAGCGCGTAGCCGATCAGGATGCTCGCGCCGAGCGAGAGGATCGTCGAGCCGACCGTCACGACCATCGTGTTCCACGTGTACCGCATGAACGCGGTATCGGTGAACAGGTACGTGTAGTGATCCAGCGTGATGCTACCCAGGAAGAACGGGTTCCTGGATGTATCCAGCAGTTCCGTGTTCGGTTTCAGCGAAACGATGAGCATCCAGTAGAACGGAAACAGCAGGAAAAGCATCAAGGCCGTCAGCGGCAGGTAGAGACCCAGCCACCGGCTTCGTTTCGGGTTGGAGCCGACCATCGCCATGTGGGTTCCCCTTGCTAATCGTCGCTACGGATGAACCGAAGCAGGAAGATCGCCAGTACCGCCAGGAACGGGAACATGTACAGGGAAATCGCCGCAGCTGTTCCGAGGTCGGTGTAACCAAGTGTCTGGTACGCATA
>CAZVAA010000410.1:0-1893 GCA_964624125.1 uncultured Sphaerobacteraceae bacterium
AGGCGCAGCTCGAATCGTTCCTGCGCGAGCGACTGGAGAACGACGACATCGTCATCACCTCCGGCGGCGTCTCCATGGGCGAGCGCGATCTGATCAAGGCCATCCTGTTCGAGGCGGACGACATCGATGTACACTTCCGCCGCCTCTTCATGAAGCCTGGCAAGCCGCTCAACTTCGCGACGAAGGGCGATACGCTGATTTTCGGGCTGCCCGGGAACCCCGTCTCTTCGCTGGTGACGTGCGAACTCTTCATTCGCACCGCGATCCGGCAGATGATCGGGGCAACGGAGATCGACCGCCCGACTGTCCCGGTGCGCCTCGCCGAGGACGTCTCGCCGTCGGACCGCACCGAATACCAGCGCGCCGTCGTGTCCATCGCGCCAGATGGCACGCTCGTAGGCCGCAGCACCGGACTCCAGCGATCATCCCGGCTGGCGTCGTTCCTCGGTGCGAACGCACTCCTCGTCATTCCCGCGCTCGAGCGCAATCTTGCGGCGGGCGAGACCGTCGACGCCCTGATGCTCGGCGCGCCGCGTTCTTCCTGATCCCGAGCCCGTCACGAAAGGACCCACCATTTCATGGCGAAAACGTCCAAGAAGGCAGACAAGGCAAAGAAAGCCCCGACGCTGAAACAACGCCAGAAATCTCTTGACCTCGATGTCAAGCTCACCACGGCGGCCAGCAATGCGCCGGCCGCTCCGGAGCGGGCTGGCCGACCGATCGAGATCGACGACCTGTACGAGTGGTCGCTGGTTGGCGACCCGCAGGTCTCCCCGGATGAATCCCGGGTCGTGGCTCCGGTGTTGATCATCGACAAAGACTCGGACGAGTACCGCACCACCCTCTGGAGTATTCCGCTGGATGGAGGGAAACCAGTGCGACTGACCTCCGGGCAGTGGACCGACACCAGTCCACGCTGGTCACCGGATGGCGAATGGATCGCCTTTACCTCGAACCGGATAGACAAGAAGCCGCAGTTGTTCGTGCTCCCCACGCGGGGTGGTGAAGCACAGCGCATCACATCGTGCGAGAACGGTGTTGGCGAATTCTCCTGGGCGCCGGACAGCGACCACATTGCCTTCACCACGCGCGTAGCGCCGGAAGAGGAACGCGACAGCGACGTCAGGGTCATCACCTCTGCCCGCTACAAGTTCGACGGCCAGGGATTCCTCGAGGACAAGGCTTCCCAGCTGATGACGATTCGCGTCTCTGCGCCGGACGAGAACCCGACGCAACTCACCAGCGGGCAGTTCAACCATGTCTCGCCGGCATGGTCCCCGACGGGGCACGAGATCGCGTTTATCGCCAACCGCGACCCCGATTGGGACCAGAGCAGCGTCTCCGACCTGTGGACGATCAACGCGCAAGGCGGCGAGGCTCGCCGCCTGACCGATGGCAAGGGTTCGTGGCGTAACCCGACGTGGTCGCCCGACGGCACCTCGATCGCCCTCACTGGCAATCCGAAGGTCAAGACGCAGGACGTCAACTCCGGTCTCTATGTCATTCCCGCCGGTGGCGGAAGGCCGAAGCAGGTGAACGAGATCGACCGAACCATCGGGGACAGCTCAATGAGCGGCCCGAACGGCGCGCCCGGTCAACCGATCCGGTGGCTGCCCGACGGCTCCGCGATCGATGCCCTCGTCTCCGACCGGGGATCGACGGTAGTCGTGCGCTTTCGTCTGGATGGCAAGAAACCGGTCCAGCTTACCGGCCGAGACCGGCATGTGTTCGCCTTCGACCACATCTCCGGTGACGAGCTGGTGATCGCCGTGACCGACCCGACGACCCCGGCGCAACTGCGACGTGTCACTCCCGACGACGAGACGCCACTGACCGACTTCAATGCGGACTGGCTGGCGAAGGTCGGCATCCCGGCGCCGGAAGAGTTCTGGG
>CAZVAA010000411.1:0-1893 GCA_964624125.1 uncultured Sphaerobacteraceae bacterium
CCCAGAACTCTTCCGGCGCCGGGATGCCGACCTTCGCCAGCCAGTCCGCATTGAACCCGGTCAGCGGCGTCTCCTCGTCGGGAGTGACCCGGCGCAACTGCGCCGGGGTGGTCGGGTCGGTCACGGCGATCACCAGGTCGTCATCGGAGATGTGGTCGAAGGCGAACAAGTGCCGGTCACGGCCGGTGAGCTGGACCGGCTTCTTGCCGTCCAGCCGGAAGCGCACGACCACCGTCGATCCCCGGTCGGAGACGAGGGCATCGATCGCGGAGCCATCAGGCACCCACCGGATCGGTTGACCGGGCGCGCCGTTCGGGCCGCTCATTGAGCTGTCCCCGATGGTTCGGTCGATCTCGTTCACCTGCTTCGGCCTTCCGCCACCGGCGGGAATGACATAGAGACCGGAGTTGACGTCCTGCGTCTTGACCTTCGGATTGCCAGTGAGGGCGATCGAGGTGCCGTCGGGCGACCACGTCGGGTTACGCCACGAACCCTTGCCATCGGTCAGGCGGCGAGCCTCGCCGCCTTGCGCGTTGATCGTCCACAGGTCGGAGACGCTGCTCTGGTCCCAATCGGGGTCGCGGTTGGCGATAAACGCGATCTCGTGCCCCGTCGGGGACCATGCCGGCGAGACATGGTTGGACTGTCCGCTGGTGAGCTGCGTCGGGTCCTCGTCCGGTGTGGAGACGCGAATCGTCATCAGTTGGGAAACCTTGTCCTCGAGGAATCCCTGGCCGTCGAACTTGTAGCGGGCCGACGTGATGACCCTGACGTCGCTGTCGCGTTCCTCTTCCGGCGCTACGCGCGTCGTGAAGGCAATGTGGTCACTGTCCGGCGCCCAGGTGAATTCACCAACGCCGTTCTCGCACGATGTGATGCGCTGCGCTTCACCACCCCGCGTGGGGAGCACGAACAACTGCGGCTTCTTGTCTGTCCGGTTCGAGGTAAAGCCGATCCATTCGCCATCCGGTGACCATCGTGGACTGGTGTCGGTCCACTGCCCGGAGGTCAGTCGCACGGGTTCCCCTCCATCGAGCGGAATACTCCAGAGGGAGGTGCGGTACTCGTCCGAGTCCTTGTCGATCGTCAACACCGGCGCCACGACTCGGGATCCGTCCGGAGAGACCTGTGGATCGCCAACCAGCGACCACTCGTACAGGTCCTCGATCTCGATCGGTCGGCCAGCCCGTTCCGGGGCGGCCGGCGCATTCCTGGCCGCCGTTGTGAGCTTTACATCAAGGTCAAGCGACTTCAGGCGTTGTTTTGGTGTCGGGGCTTTCTTCGCCTTGCTTGCCTTCTTGGACGTTTTCGCCATGGGAGGGTGGTTCCTTTCGTGACGGGTGCGGGCTTAGGAAGAACGCGGCGCGCCGAGCATCAGGGCGTCGACGGTCTCGCCCGCCGCAAGATCGCGCTCGAGCGCGGGAATGACAAGGAGGGCGTTCGCACCGAGGAACGACGCCAGTCGGGATGATCGCTGGAGACCGGTGCTGCGGCCTTCCAACGCGCCGTCCGGCGCGATGGAGACGACCGCGCGCTGGTATTCGGTGCGGTCCGACGGCGATACGGCCTCGGCGAGGCGCACCGGGACGGTCGGGCGGTCGATCTCCGTTGCACCGATCATCTGTCGGATCGCAGTGCGGATGAAGAGTTCGCATGTCACCAGCGAGGAGACGGGGTTCCCGGGCAGCCCGAAGATCAGCGTATCGCCCTTCGTCGCGAAGTTGAGCGGCTTGCCAGGCTTCATGAAAAGGCGGCGGAAGTGCACATGGATGTCGTCTGCCTCGAACAGGATGGCCTTGATCAGGTCGCGCTCGCCCATTGAGACGCCACCGGAGGTAATGACGATGTCGTCGTTCTCCAGTCGCTCGCGCAGGAACGATTCGAGCTGCGCCT
>CAZVAA010000412.1:0-1882 GCA_964624125.1 uncultured Sphaerobacteraceae bacterium
TCCCGCACGGGTCGGGACGCGAAGTCCGCGTGCTTGTCTTCGCCGCAGGCGAGGCCGAGCGCGCAGCACTGGACGCCGGTGCCGACTACGCCGGCTCCGATGAGCTCGTCCAGAAAATCCAGGATGGCTGGCTCGAATTCGACGCCACGATCGCTATGGCCGACCAGATGGGCAAGGTAGGTGGCCTGGGCCGTATCCTCGGTCGCCGTGGCCTGATGCCGAACCCGCGCTCCGGCACGGTGGTTCGCGAGGTCGCGGACCTCCCGGATGTCGTTCGCGATCTCAAGGGCGGCCGCGTCGAGTTCCGCAACGACCGCACCGGTAACGTCCATGTCACGATCGGTCGGAAGAGCTTCTCCGAAGAGCAGATTCAGGAGAACCTCCTCGCGATCGTGGACGCCATCAACCGGCAGAAGCCGAGTGGCATCAAGGGCATCTATTGCCGTACACTTGCCATCGCGACGTCGATGAGCCCGGGTATCCGGCTCGATGTCAACGACACGATTGCGAAGGCGTCGAACGTCGCGAGCTAACACTCGAACCGAACGAGGATTGCGTACTGGCCGAAGACCGTCGGGGTGAGGAGACTCACTTAATCACCGACCGAGGCTCAGGAAACGCGTCACCAACTTCCTGGTGTGCGCCCTGGGCTTTGTCTGCCCAGGGCGTTCTCTTTGCACGGGAGAGGGGCCAATCCCCTCACATCAATGCCAAACCAGGAAGGAGGTGAACCGTATGCCCACACCACAGAAGGCAGCAGAAATCGATGCGCTAACAGAGCGCCTGCAACGGTCCGAGATGACGATCATCACGGACTACCGCGGACTCTCCGTGGCCCAGCTCCAGGAATTCCGGGGCTCGGTCCGGACGGCTGACGCGGAGTTCCGCGTCGCGAAGAACACGCTGGTCCGGATTGCCGCGGAGCGCGCAGGGATCGAGGGGCTCACCGAGCACCTCGAAGGCCCGACCGCCGTCCTCTTCGCCTATGGCGATGTTGTCGCCCCGGCGAAGGCGGTATCGGACTTCGCACGCTCGTCACGGATCCTGACCGTAAAGGCCGGCGTCATGAACGGCCAGGTGGTCGACGCCGCGCAGATCGAGGCGATCTCGAGCCTGCCGCCGCGCGAGGAGCTCATCGGCAAGCTTGTCGGTATGCTCGCATCCCCGATGGCTCGCGCCGTTGGCGTCCTCGGTGGCCCGTCGCGATCGGTCGCGTACCTTGCGAACGCTCGCATCGAGCAACTTGGTGGCGCCGGTGAAGAAGCCGAAGCCGCTGACTAGTTCATTCACGTTTTCTGGCAATCACGCCCAATGAGCGGGCTCGGTGTCCGCATTCAGGAGAACACAGACATGGCCGATCAGGCGCAGATCATCGAAACACTGGAAGGTCTTACCGTCCTCGAGCTCAACGAGCTCGTCAAGGCGCTCGAAGAGAAGTGGGGCGTTTCCGCCGCCGCTCCGGTCGCCGTTGCCGGCGCCGCTGGCGCGGCCGGTGGTGGCGAAGGCGGTGCCGCCGAGGAAGAGAAGACCGAGTTCGACGTCGTCCTCACCGACGTCGGCGCGAACAAGATCCAGGTCATCAAGGCCGTCCGCGAGCTGACGAGCCTGGGCCTCAAGGAAGCCAAGGACCTCGTGGACTCGGCTCCGAAGGCCATCAAGGAAGGCGTCGCCAAGGAAGAGGCCGAGGCTGCCAAGGCGAAGCTCGAAGAGGTTGGCGCGAAGGCCGACGTCAAGTAGTCCCGCAAGGGATTCCGGTGCCGGTATTCCCGCCGGCACCGGTAAGTCGCGAACCGGGTCGTCCAGAATTGTGTTGATCCGGGTCGTGATTTATACTGGTTTGGTGATGGTCGCATCTTCGGGGCGTGGCGCAGTCCGGTAGCGC
>CAZVAA010000413.1:0-1876 GCA_964624125.1 uncultured Sphaerobacteraceae bacterium
CCCGCGCTCAGCCGGTTTGCGGCCCCCTCCGGCTCGCTGGAGAAGAGGTGGCCGAGCCGTTCGACATCCCGTGATTTCAACGCGGAACGGACCTCTGCCAGCCAGGATTGCCGGGCCCGCGCCAAATCGATTCGCTCCCGAACCCGGTCCGGCACCGCTGCCTCGCCGTCGAACAACTCCTCGTCGAACGCTTCAAGGATGAGCGCATCGTCATCCGTCTCCAGCGCCTGCTGCAACAAGGGCCATTCCAGCGCCTGGAGCACCCGCTGCAACGTTGCCCGGTCAGTGTCGCCCAGCACCACGAGCTCCCCGGACACCGCCAGGTCGGCGAGATCAGCGCGCCGATCCTCTCGCAGCGCCGTCTCCAGCCGGGCCTGCACGGCCCCCCGCTCCTGTATACGTCGGACCGCCCGCCGCGAGGAGGGGCTGAGCGGCAGGCGCCTCGCTTCAGCCTCCCTGGCCAGCGAGACGACCGCTTCGTCCCGCTGCTGCGACACGGCGCGAGAGATACGCGCATCGTATCCAGCCGCGAGGATGCGCTCGACATCGACCTTGTACAGCTGCGCGATCGGGTCGTTCGCCAGCCGCGTCGCCAGCCGGATAATATCCGCCTCATCCCCCCGAGCCACCGCGGCGGCCAATTGCTTACGATCCTCGTCCAGCGACTCAGGGGACGTCCACGCCCTGGTTTCCCGATGCTCCTGCGCAATGTCGCCAACTGGGCGAGCGGGAGCATCCGGCGATGCCGGTTCCTGCAGTCGCATGCGCTCGATGACGCGCGACAGGTCCCAACCCGCATCCGGGAAACCGCGCTGCTCCGGCTCGGCGGACGCGCGTTTGCCTCGTGCCACACCCATGACATCCGCCAGGATGTCGGGCACCTGGTTCGGGTGCCCAAGGCATGCGCCGCGAAACTGGTCCACCATATCGCGAGCCACGCCCGTCACCCGTGACCGCACGTCAGGAAACGTGCTCGACGTCGACGGATCGGTGATATCCCAGGAGGAAAAAAGGAGCGCGCCACCGTGGGTGTTCGGGCCATCCCCGAACGACTCGCGCAGGTCCGGCGCTTCCGCGAGCAAGGTGAGCGAGACGTATTGCACCAGCACGGAAAACGCATCGCGTTCCACGGCCGTGGTCAGCGGCCCCGGGAGCCGGTATGCGGCGGATGCCCCTTCCGTCGCGGCCTTCGGGCCGCCCCGCCAGGAGAGCCGGTCCAGGTCGACGAGCACCAGCTCACCATCTTCCCGGACCATCAGGTTGTCGGCCGCAAGATCCCCGTGCGAGACCCCCGTATCACGCAAAATTTCCCATAGGTCTTTCAATGAGGCCGCCAGGGCCGTCAGCACCTCGACCCGACCGGCGCTCGCCGCCCGGTCCGCCGCCTGGAGCACCGTCGGGCCGGAGATCCACTCCATGACGATCGCGGGCAACCGGCGGCGGCCGAGCGTGATCCCGTTCGGGAGGACCTCGATCTCGCGCGGAACCAGGGACCGGGCGGCCGCCGGAAGACCCTCGACCATCACCGGGTACCGCTCCGGCCAGTCGGCCCCGACGTCCGGGGAGATCGGGGATCGCAACGCCGCGTCCCGGCCATCACTCCGACGAACGTGGGAGACCAGCGCCTGGTCACCGGCCCGGATCACCGGCTCCTGGTTGCCCTTGAGCACGGGTCGCAACTGCATTCGCACGAGTTCCGGAACGTGGTTGCCGCGCAATGCGTTCTGTAGTTGAGTGCGAAGGTCCATGCTGTCTCCTTGACCGGGCGGATGTTTGCAAACGTGGCTTCCGGCGATAATGTAAAGTGGACCAAGACTCCCATGATTGTAGTGGACGTTCGTGCCACAGGGACCAGTGACAAGGCGCGAAAGGAAGA
>CAZVAA010000414.1:0-1871 GCA_964624125.1 uncultured Sphaerobacteraceae bacterium
ACCTGACCCACCGTAGGGGTCGTACCTCCGCAGGAGTGTCGACCCGCTCGATGCCACAGGCATCGAGATACCCCCGGCATCCCACTCGCCACGCGCCACAATGCCCGTCATCCTGAGCGCAGCGAAGGATCCTACGCGAAGCGGTCTCCGCAGGAGGAACATCTCACCTTGCACCCAAAAAACACCCAGCGTCATCCCGAGCCGGAACGGTGAGCGCAGCGAAACGCGACGTGTCGAGGGATCTCTGCGCCCGGCACACATCATCTCGCCATTGGTACGCCGCGACCACACCATCACCCGGAGGACCACACGTGCACAAACGCAATGATCATGATCGCCTTGCGCCACCATGGCTTGTTTCTTCCGGTAACCACGCGGAAATCCCGAGGTGATCAAGGCGATCATCCGGGCCCGACATGATCAACCGGCAGTCGACGTTTCGCGCAGGTTGACCCCGGTCGGACATCGCGCCACCATACGTCCATGTGATTGATGCAAGGAGGAACCATGCCCAATGGATCGAGGAAACGTGTCCTGGTCACCGGGTCGAGCGGGTTGATCGGGCGGATGGTGATGGATGCCTGGCGGGAGTCGGGCCGGTACGAGCCGGTCGGGCTCGCCCGCAGCGAAGGCCCATACGCCGATATCGTCGCTGACCTTCGCGATCTTGACGCGATCGTGGCCGCCTGCGAGGGCATCGACGCTATCGTCCATCTCGGGGCGACGTCCGCGGTTGAGTCCAGTTGGGATGCGGTGCTGAACAGCAACCTCATCGGCACGTACAACGTCTTCGAGGCCGCCCGCCGCGCTGGCGTCGGGCAGGTCGTCTTCGCCTCGTCTAACCATGCCGTCGGTACCTTCGAGACAGAGAATGTCCCGGGACTGTGGGACATCGATGATCCGCGCCAGATCGATGAGACCGCCGAGATCCAGCCGGATTCGCTCTATGGCGTCTCCAAGGTCTACGGCGAGGGCATGGCCCGGTACTACGTCGACCATCATGGCCTGCGAGCCGTCTGCCTGCGTATCGGGGGCACGCGTTCCCCGGACGATCCATCGCATCCGGACAACCTGTGGAAGCCCGAGCGGGATGGCGAGGAGAACATCCGGGAGCAGCGCCGGCGGATGCGCGCCGTCTGGCTCAGCCCGCGAGACTGCGTCCAGTTGATCGAGAAATCGCTGGATACGGAGCACGACTGGGTCGTCTGCTACGGCATCTCCGACAATCCGCGCAAGATTTGGGACATCGACCACGCCCGCGAGATGCTGGGCTACGAACCGCAAGACAGCACGCCCGAAGAGATCTTCCCCGGCGAAAGGTAGGCGCGATGGGCGATGACCTGCAGTTCATCCCATGGGACATCCCAAACCATCTGCGGCCCTGGGTCATGCGCGTGGGCGGCTTCCGCGATGATGAGGTCGGCGCCGTCCGCCGCGAGATGCTCGTCGTCGGCTGCCCGATGATATTCACCTTCGGGTCTTCATATGGCCTCAGCGAGCGCGAAGCGCCGGACCGGATCACGACCACCCGGCGCAGCTTCTTCGCCGGCATGCATGACACGTTCACCATGTCGCGGAACGACGGCCCGACCGAAGGGCTGCATGTCGACCTCACTCCGCTCGGCGCCTTCCAATTGCTCGGTATCCCGATGCACGAGCTGGTGAACGAGGTCATCCCGGTTGGTGATGTGCTGGGCCGCGAGTGGCGCGATCTCGAGGAGCGCCTCGGAAACCTGGAGTCGTGGGACGAACGCTTCGTGCTGGTCGAGCGGTTTCTCACCTCCCGGCTGATGGAGACAAATCGCGTGAGTCCGGAGGTTCGGTGGGCGTGGCGCCAGATGCAGGCGAACGATGGCGCGGTGCCGGTCTCC
>CAZVAA010000415.1:0-1870 GCA_964624125.1 uncultured Sphaerobacteraceae bacterium
TACCGCATCACCGATGTGGGCGTGAAGCAGCATCCGCTGGAGCGGATCACCCGGATCGGGGATGTTTATGTCGCCTCGGGGGACCGGAGTTCGCCGGTGAAGTACCTCCATAACGTAAAGACGCCAGATCGGGTGAAAGACCTTGTGCGGGAATCTTCCCGGGCGGAGCGGGACCGGCGCCGGGTGCTGATGCGCGAGGAATTCTGAGGCGCGCGGCATTGTTGCGGGATGCGTTTCCGCGCGGTTTGGGTGGATTCTGCCTTTGCGCATGGAGCCGTGGCGTCAAACTGGCGGAGTGCCGGTGTTGTACCCTGTGCCACGGCTGGCTCCTGGAGTGAGCCGGGAAACGAGCGCAGGAATTGCGAAGGCTGGAAACCATGACAAGCGAACTGCACATCACCTCAACACTGGAGCATCCCGACGTTGACCTCTCCGGGAAGAAGATCTTGGTCACCGGAGGTTCTCGCGGGGTCGGCGCCGAGGTGGCGCGGATCGCCGCCGGGCGAGGGGCGGATGTCGCGATCAATTACCGGAGCAAGGCACGGCGGGCGGAGCAGGTCGCTGGCACGGTGCGCGAGCACGGCCGCGACGCGGTGATCGTCCAGGCGGATATCACGGATGCCGCGTCCGTGGCGTCGATGTTCGACGAGGTCCGTGAGGCGTTTGGGCAGCTGGACGTGCTGGTATTGAACGCGAGCGGCGGGCTCGAGAAGGATGTCGCGGAAGACTACGCGATGGTCCTCAACCGCGATTCGCAGGTCTACCTGGCGAAGGCAGCGCTGCCGCTGATGAAGCCGGGTTCGGTCATCGTCTTCGTGACGAGTCACCTGGCGCATTACCACGGTGAGAAAGAGGTCATGCCGGAGTATGAGCCAGTTGCGGCGAGCAAGAAGGCGGGCGAGGTCGAGTTGCGCGCCCTTCTCCCGGAGTTCGAGCAGGCTGGCGTGCGGTTCGTGGTCGTGAGTGGTGACCTGATTGATGGCACGATCACGCCGAAGTTGCTCGACCGGATGCGTCCGGGGATCATCTCCCAGCGACGGGACGAGGCAGGTTGGCTGCCGACGACGGAGGACTTTGCCGCCTCGATCGTCTTGGCGGCGGGCAAGGACGACCTGGAGCATGGCGCGACGGTCTACGTGGGAAGCACGGAGTGGTGATCGAGCGAGCCCTTCGTTGACCTGACGGTGTGCGCCCCGGGGATTTCCCCGGGGCGCTTTATTTACCCCTTAATCCATTTAACGGGGCGGAGAGGCAGGATTGACAACTGGGGCGTGTTCTCAACGCTGGCGATCGCGGACGACTTCGTGAGCAATGGGGCATTCGTGACAGCGGCGCGGTGTGCAGAGGGTCCGATCGAGATGCAGGAGTCCCTGGTGGCCACGCTCGCCGAGACCGCGGATAGATTTGCCGCCGGTAACCTGGCGCAGCGCGCGCTTTCCGGGGCGCGTCCACTCGACGTGCCGTAGCGAAGTCCAAGCCTGCATGGCAGCGTCCTCGAGATGCGGCTCATCGTTGTGGATGGACCAGGCGAGGGCAAAGGGGAGGATAACGCTGGCGGTGATCGCCGTTGCGCGGCCGGTGCCGAGACCGGGATGTCCGGGTCGCGTCGTGATCTCGCGGAGCCAGCCAACCGGGTCGCCGGCGTCCCGGAGCAGGTCGAGGACCGGCTCGAGCGGTGACCCACCGCAGCGGGAAAGGAGCGTGGCCGCTTGCAGGATGCGGGCGACCGGGTGGTTCGCGGGCCGGGTGCGCCCCGGATGCCAGGAGGTGGCCGGGATCGTGTCGTTGGCGAAGGCTGCCGGTGTCTCGAGCCATGCGCGCTCGATGCGGTACTGGTCTTCCGGCAGGATGCCGCCGGCATGGGCATCCG
>CAZVAA010000416.1:0-1867 GCA_964624125.1 uncultured Sphaerobacteraceae bacterium
GGCGGTAAAACAGGCAGAGTCGCGCATCGCGAGCGTGCTCAACCCGACCGGTCTTATCGTCGCGATGGCGGGGCCCGAGAAGGATGCGGCGAATGACGTTTGCATGCGACTCACCCACCTGCCAGCGCGCAAGCTTCCCTGTGGGCGGGTCGACCACCTGACTACCACCAAACCTGTGCTCCGATTCTTGCCCGACGGCATCGATCGCGTGTTGAGCACCTGGCGCTGGGTTCGACCTCGCCTTGTACGGGGCCGACTGGTGCTGGACGATCGCCCATCGAATCTGGAGAAACCCGTTTCGCCAGCCTGGTTTCGTCGCGTGCGCCAGGCGCTCCTGCCACCGCCCGATCTGGTGCTCTGGTTCGACGCCGCGCCAAGCCCTGTTCCGCAGGAAGAGGAGGCCGGCTCGAGAATCCACCGTATCGACACGACACAGGGCCCGGATGACGTCATGTTCCATGTCGAGCAAGCCATCATCGCAACGTATGCCGAGCGCACAGCACGCCGTTTCCCGGAGATGGTCCCATGATTGACGCGCGCACCACCGTCTGGAATCACTTCTTTCCGGCCGATTCTTCATTCACGATCCGCAGCGGTCCGGAGGCATTCCGCGAAGCCGTACGATCGCTGCCCGGCGGTCGTTCATACCCGGTCCTCGTCAGCTGGGGCGAGCATGCATGGGAAATGTCCGCGCTGGACAACTACACCGGCGTGGTCGCGATCAATTGCCATGAGCTCTCCCCCCGCGACCTCTACCGGGCCGGCTTCCGCCATGTCCGCCAGTACGCGGTGCTGCCTAGCCTTGACGATGCCCGCTGGTTCATCCCGCTGGAATCACCACGGGCAGCATCAGCAGCCCTGCGCATCAACACGCCCTTCCGGATGTTGCCAAAGGCGCGACACCTCGGGGCACGCGCGGCCGCGCGGGGCGGATTCTATCGGCTCTTCCCGGACCAGGTGATTATCGCGCAACAGTTTGAGCCGGAGCTGGACCGGATGTTCCGCGAGATGCTCGGCAAGGATCACCTGCACTACGCCATCTCCAGCGGCACACCTGGCCCGGCCCGCAAACCCACGCTCGCGATGCTGGACGACGATGGTGAGTGGCTCGCTTTCGCCAAGATCGCGCGAACTCCGATTGGCAAACAGCTAGTCAGGCAGGAAGCAACCTGCCTCAGCCAGCTTGCGAGCCGGCCTGCGCTACGGGCATCGGTTCCCCGGCTATTGCTGGATACGGACTTCGAAGACAGTCGCATCGTCGCGCAGGCCTCACTGCCCGGCCGCATGCCCGGGGCGCGAATCACGCCCGATCATCATCGCCTGCTCGGGGCCATGGAGTCGCGCAAGACCAAACCGGCCAGCTCGTCGGGATTCCTCCAGTCGCTCATCGAGCGTGGCCGCGCTTCAACGATTCCCGATCTCAACCTGCCTTGCATGATTGCCCAGATCCAGCTCGCGCTCCAGGGAATCACGGTTCCCGAAACCGTCCTGCATGGCGATTTCACGCCGTGGAACCTGCGACGGCACAATTCCCGGCTCACCGCCTTCGACTGGGAATATGGCCATCTGGATGGCCTGCCCCTGATCGACGAATTCCACTACGTGCTCCAGGCCGGACTGATGCTCGGGAACTGGACCGCGGAAGAGACATGGCAACAACTCGCTGACAGAAGCCATGCGCTTTCGCGACACACCTACCCCACCAGCGTCGCGCGCGCCCTGCAACTCACGATGCTGCTCGACCTTGTCCTGCGCCGCCATGAAGAAGGTCATAAGGCGGACTCACCTCACGACCGCATCCGCTTGCAGCTGGTGCACCGCCTCAACCAGGCACTGGAGGAAGACCTGCGATGATGCCAACTGCCGC
>CAZVAA010000417.1:0-1864 GCA_964624125.1 uncultured Sphaerobacteraceae bacterium
GGCGCTGGGCGTGGTGGGCGCTCTGGAGGTCGTGCGGACCCTCAACGACGAGGATATGACGACGCGTCACCCGCTGGAGATCATCAACTGGACGAATGAAGAAGGCACGCGTTTCCAGCCGGCCTTGCTTGGATCGGGCGCGGCGCTGGGCGTGTTCGACGCCGACGAGGTGTACGGCAAGATTGACCAGGACGGCGTGCGCTTTATCGATGCGCTGCGTGAGATCGGCTACGAGGGCTCCGCCACGAACCGCCCGGTCGAGGGACGGGCGTATTTCGAGCTGCACATCGAGCAGGGCCCGCGGCTGGAGCAGGCGGGACTGCAGGTCGGAGTCGTGGACGGCATCATCGGAGACACCTGGCTGCGGGTCGATATTCGCGGGCAGGCCGACCACGCCGGGCCGACCCCGATGGCTGGCCGTCGCGATGCGCTGGTGGCCGCCTCCGACCTGGTGCTGGCGGTGAACCGGATTGCGACGGAAGCTGGCGACGACGTCGTCGGGACGGTTGGCCGCATGCATGTCTCCCCGAATGTCATCAACACTATCCCGGACCATGTCCAGATGAGCGTGGACCTGCGGCACCCGACGCTCGACGGGCTGGATGCCCTGGTGGAGCAATTCAGGGATGCGTTGGGAGATGTGGGAAAGACGCGGGGCGTGGATATCGAAGTCGATCGCTACTGGACGATCGAGCCGGTGCAATTCGACACGGAACTTGTCGAGGCTGTTGCCGCGGCGTGTCGGAAGCTGGACTTGCCGGATCATCATCTCTGGTCAGGAGCGGGTCACGATGCGAAGTACGCGGCCAACCATTGGCCCACGACGATGATCTTCGCGCGAAGCGAGGGCGGCATCTCGCACTCGGAAGCCGAATACAGTCGCCCGGAGGATCTCGCCGCCGCCACGGATGTGCTGCTGGAATCCGTCCTTCAGGTTGCTGGTCACTGAGGATCTGCGCGAGACGATTCCCATGCGGACTATCCGGATCAGGAAAGCAATTGCCACTGACGCGGGAGCGATCGCGGAGGTGCACATCGCGTATGCGGCCATCGACCCGCGATGGCTGGAACATCTCTACGTCTTGCCGGAAGCCCGCGGAGCTGGCAATTGGAAGCGCCTTGCTCGGGAAAGCCCGAGAGGCGCGTCCGGATCGCCTTGTCCTCTGGACGTACCAGCGAAACATCCCTGCCCGCGCGTTCCAGGAGCAACGCGGCTTCGTGGCGACGGCTCCGCAAACGAAGAGCTCGAACCCGATGTCCGGCACGAGTGGAGTCCTGTCGAGGAAGGCACTGGCGCGAAGGGGTTGCGGACAGTGATAAGATCGTGGTGAGGAGACCAACGACATTTCAATATGCTGAAGTGGACCCTGTTTGGTCGCTGGCTCCCGGAGGAGGCGGCACATGGACACGACCTCTCGGCCATCCTTTCCGGAACCTGAGCGAGACCCTGCCATCAGGGCGGTGATTTATGGCCCAGTACATGGCCAGGTAGCTGTCGGCCAGCATATCTACCAGAACATGTGGCATATCCATGGTGACGTCATCGTCAGGGCAGTAGGGACCCTGCAGCCGCCACGCGCCCGAGTGAAGCCGGTATACCAATTGCCCCGAGTCTTTCCAGGCTTTCTCGATCGACAAACGGAGACTTCCAATGCGGTGGGCGCCCTCATGGTCGGGGAGCCGGTAAATGTCCATGGTAAGGAAGGGGTCGGCAAGACCAGCTTGCTCCGCTCTGTCTCCCACCATGAGGCGGCCAGATCCTTCCGCGATGGGGTTATCTGGATTCGAGCCAGTGCTCATCCTGCCATAGACCTGCTTCAGGTGTTGTTCGAGGCCTTCTACGAATGGGACGTGAGCACAAAGC
>CAZVAA010000418.1:0-1860 GCA_964624125.1 uncultured Sphaerobacteraceae bacterium
GCTCACCGTCGCTCCAGAGGAGATCTGGCATCAGGGTCAGCGTGACCTCGGTGAGATCTTCCTTAAGCAATCCGTTCTCGACGGACGGTACCTCGGTGACGAGGTTCGGGATGATCGT
The DNA here is from genome assembly GCA_964624125.1 of uncultured Sphaerobacteraceae bacterium. Classification (GTDB taxonomy): domain Bacteria; phylum Chloroflexota; class Chloroflexia; order Thermomicrobiales; family UBA6265; genus UBA6265. The sequence goes on from CAZVAA010000418.1 coordinate 119, forward strand.
CGAATCCGGGGTGTAGTGCATCAGCGGCTCGAGCACCAGGATGGAGCCGAGAATGTCCTTGACGCCGGTGGCGACGTGCGGGCTGAGCAGGGTGGCCGCCTGCCACTGGATGATGCGAAGCTCGGGACCGGCGCCGCGCTCCTGGTTTTCGGTGCCGGCTTCCGGCCGGTAGCTCTGCAGCTCGCTGCCACCTTCCGCAGGCGATGCTTCCGGAGACGCATCCTGTGCCGCGGCCATGCCATTGGTGGCAAGGAAGGAGATCGACGCGGCGCCGAGGCCGAGCATCGATGCGCGCTGCACGAACGTCCGGCGATCGATCTCGCCAGCTTTGAGGCTGTCATACAGCGAACGCAGCGGACCGTTCTGGGGATTCCTGGATACCATGAATCGTTCCTCCGCCGGGATCTCCCGGCTGATTCGTTGGCCAGTGGCCACATTTGGCACCTGGCAACATGTCGACGCCTGAACCACATGGAGGCGTGGCACGCTCCGGCGGCGCCGGCGGAGCATGAAGTATTCAAGCGCGAGACTACACTGGGGATTCTAGGATGCCGCCATGCCGTCGTGCAAGCGCCTGGCTGCCATTCCACATAATCGGCAGCTGTTTGAATAGCTGTTTGCGGAGAGCAGTACCGGGGAAGGAGCGAATGGAGCCGCAAGCGTGGCCCCGGTTCGCGTATTGCCCGTTTCCGTCCACTTCCATCGATAGCCAATGTCGGCTGCGGCACGCATACATATAACGGGCTGGTTACTGTCAGATCGTGATGCACCTGGCGCAGCAAACGGGCGGTGCCGGTTGGCACCGCCCGTTTCCCGATGATGTGTGGGCTGGAAGAGGCCTACCCTTCCGGCTCCACGCCATCGGCGAAGTTCCAGTTGGCGATGTTCCAGTAGGTCAAATCGTGGAACGGGCCAAGCTGGAGATTCTCCGCGCGGAGATCGTTCGAGAAGGCGTAGGTGTCGACCGACCGATTGACCAGGGGGATGACCGCCCGGTCGTTGATAACGATGTCGTTCAGCTCGATCATCAGCTGCGAGGCAGCTTCCATGTCGGTCGTGATCTCAAGTTCTTCGTACTTCGCGTCGTACTCCTCATTCATCCAGCGCTGGAAGTTCTGTCCCTGCCAGCCGTTGGACTCCTGGGCGATATTCGCGCCGTCCGGACCCGCGTACCACGACACCAGGAACGACAACGGCACCGGCGATGACGGGCTGTTGGTGTACATATCGACATCCCAGTAGAAGTGGTTGATGTTCTGGTCGTTGCCGGCGCTGCCGTCGAAGTAGATACCCGCGTCGATCTGCTCGAGCTGGCAACCCACACCGATGCTCTCGAAGTCGCGCTTGATGACAGCCTGCGTCTGCTGGCGCACCGCATTGATGCTGGTGGCGTAGACGATATTCAGCTCAACGCCGTCCTTGGAGCGGCGACCGCCCTCCTCTTCGGCGACCCAGCCGGCATCTTCAAGGATTTGCGCGGCCTTCTCGAGGTTGTATTCCCACGAGGTGTTCGGCGATTCCCACGCTTCAAGTCCGGTGAGGATGTTCGCGGTCGGCGGCTGGCCTTCACCATAGAACTCGGTGGCGATGGTTTCACGATCGGCGGCGAGGTTCAGCGCCTCACGTACGGCCGGATCCGTGAGGAACGGGTGCGGCGTGTTCATCTCGGAGCGCTGGCCGTTCACCTCCGTGTTCGGGTCAGAGAAGTTGATGTGGATACGCTCGAGGGACGCGCCCTGCGC
>CAZVAA010000419.1:0-1852 GCA_964624125.1 uncultured Sphaerobacteraceae bacterium
ACCGGCGATCGCATTGATGGCGACGCCGGCGAGCAGCAGGGTCACGACCTCGGTGCGTCCCTGGTGGCGGGAGATGGAATAGACGAGCAGCGTCACCATCGCCCCGCCAAGGAACGCCATGACCGGGACGGACCACATCCCGAGGTCGGTGATATTCAGCACGATGGCGGAGACCGCGCCAAGCGCGGCGCCGGTGGAGACGCCGATGAGCCCCGGATCGGCGAGCGGGTTCCGGAACATCCCCTGCATGGCCGCGCCAGATGTTGCGAGTCCGGCGCCGACGAAGGCGGCCATCAGCGTACGCGGAAGGCGAATCGCCCAGACCACGCTCTCCTGTTGTCGCGAGACATCGACCTGGATGGCATCGCGCAGGGAGGCGACGCCCGGGATGGCGAGGATGCCGTTGCCGAGCGCGGCAAGCGCATCGGAGAAAGGGGCATGGCCCGCGAGATCGGCGAGACGGTATCCGAGGATGGTCAGGATCTCCCTCGGGCTGACCTCCACCGCTCCCATGCCGACGTTGGCAAGGAGGGCGAAGGCCAGGGCCGAGAGGATGACTGGCCAGGCAAGCGCTGCGTTGGTCTTGCCGAAGGACACGCCGAGGCTGCGTCGTTGGAGCCAGCGGTCCCGTCGTGATCGGTATGCTGCCGGCCGCGTGGCCATGCCTCCCTCCGCGCTCACGCAGCCGGGCTCGCTTCCGGCGCGGCGATATCCGTCCCCTGCCACTCCGGATGGAGCGGCTCGCCGTCGAGGTCGGCGTGGAGCGCCAGCGTGAGGTCGTAGACGGAGTCGCCGATCCGCGGCCCGAACCCGAGCAGGTAGAGATCGTCGAAGGCGACGAATGCCTCGTTCATGCCCGCCGGGGTGTCGGCGATGCCGGGGATATCGAGGAGCCCGTCCACGCCGCCAACGGACTCGAGTCCGCCATGCATGACGAGGATGACGTCTGGCGCGGCCTCGATCAGCGATTCGGGGGTGATGGGCTGATAGCCGTCTATGCCGAGTTCCGCGCCGACGTTGATGCCGCCCGCCGCGGTGATCACGCCATCGGCGGCCACATTGGCGCCCGCGATCATCTGCGTGCCTTCACCCCGCAGGTAGAGGAACGCGACGCGCGGCTCTTCAGCCGAGGTGCTGGCCAGCTCGCTCGCCTCGGCGAGGCGGTCATTGACCTGCGCGGCCAGGGCCTGCCCTTCCGCCGGAAGCCCGACGGCGTTGGCGATGGCCTGGATCTCGGTGGCGGCCTGGTCCGGGGTCTTGGGGGCTTCGAGGATGACCGTCGTGACCCCCGCATCGCGGATTTGCTGGAGCACATCCTCCGGGCCAGCTTCGTCGGTCCCGATGATCAACGTGGGATCGAACGAGAGGACGCCTTCGGCGGAGAGATCGCGCTGGTAGCCGATCTTTGGCAGGGCGTGGACCTCGGGCGGATAGAGCGCGCTGACATCGACGGCGACAACATTGGCGCCAAGGCCGAGCGCGAAGAGGGTTTCGGTGACGTTCCCGTTCAGGGGGACGATCCGGCTGATGTCCTCGACCGTGACCTCATCCCCGTGCACATCGGTGATGGTGACCGGGAGCTCCGGGGCGGCTGCGCCCGCCGGTGAGGCGGAAGGCGTCTGCGCGAGGAGGGTGCCGGGCCGGCTGATGGAGAGCACACCGGCGGCCAGCGGCAGCGTCGCGGCACGCCTGACGAATGAGCGTCTGTTCATGTGGGAAGGATTCCTCCGGGCGTGCCACCGCCACAGGTACCAGGTTGCTCGCTGGTATACTGGGACGGTGACGGGCACGCCGATGATTTCGGGAGTATGGGGACGTTGCCGCGTCACCCATTCACAACATGTGTCTTGTC
>CAZVAA010000420.1:0-1813 GCA_964624125.1 uncultured Sphaerobacteraceae bacterium
GGGCTGGCATGACGGGACGATCTACGATCCGCCGGTCGATGGCGCCCCGGAAGCAATGGCGAGGATCCACAAGCGCTACAACGTCGTGGTCTTCACGACCCGGGTGAATCCGGCGATGCGCGGTTCGGAAATGCAGATGGACGCGGTGGTCTCGTGGCTCGAGCGGCATGGCATGCGCAAGGGCGAGCACTGGGATGAGGTGACGCACGCGAAGCCACCCGCCCTCGTGTACATCGATGATCGCGCGCTGCATTTCACCGCCTGGGATGCCGCGATTCGTGAGCTGGGAGAACGATACCCGGTCGATTGAGGTTGATGGCGATCGTTGAGGGTCGGGCATGTCCGTCCGGACTCCCGGTCAGGTCATTGCCCGGATGGCGAGTGCTTGTTACGCTGCCGGAACTGTGAATACCGACCACATCCGGAGGAAGATGCGTGAGCCAGCAGGCAATCCAGTACGACAAGCAGATCGCCGGGGACATCTGGACGTCCGATGCTCCCTATCGCAACCTCGAGGAGCTTTGCGATGTCATCGGCTGCCGCTGGGCGGGGAGCGAGAGCGAGCATCGCGCTGCGGAGTTCATCAAGGGCAAGCTGGAGGAATACGGGCTCGGCAAGGTCCGGCTGGAACCGGTGCAGTTCGGTGCGTGGACCCGTGGACATTGCACCCTCGAGGTGACGGCACCCGTAGAGCGCGAGTTCTCGGCGATCGCGCTGCCCTACTCTCCGGCCGCTGATATCGAGGCCGAGCTTCTCGACGCCGGCAACGGCGAGTCGGACGACTTCGAGCGCCTCGGCGATGCGGTGAAGGGCAAGATCGTGCTGGTCGCGGCGGAGACCGATGCGAGGGGCATCGATCCCGCGAAGCTGGCGCACCGCAACGACAAGTTGCGCTTCGCGGCGGATAGCGGCGCGGCGGCGATCATTTTCGTGAACCAGAATCCCGGCCTGTTGCGCATCACCGGTGGCATCGCCTCCGGGAATGGCGAGCCGGCGGCAATCGTCGGCGTCGGCACCTCGTGGGAACACGGCCAGGCGCTGAAACGGGTGCTGGCCCGCTCTGGCGACAAGGTCACCGTCCGGCTATCCGTCGGTGGCGAGTTCTTCGACAACACATCGCACAACGTCGTCGCCGAGATTCCGGGGAGCACGCACCCGGACGAGGTGGTGATCGCCGGGGCGCACTACGACGGCCACGATATCTCTCAGGCGGCCCTGGACGATGGCACCGGCACGGTGGTGACGATGGAGGTCGCCAGGGTGCTGGCGAGCCTGCCGCGCGAGGCGATCACGAGGACGATCCGCTTCGTCCTCTTCTGCGGCGAAGAAGTGGGCCTGTACGGCTCCTGGGCCTACGCCGCCGATCATGCCGGGGAGGCAAAGCGCACCCGGTTCATGCTGAACCTCGACGGCGCCGGACAGGGGCGCGGCGGCAGCGAGGTGCTGACGATCTCCGGTCGTCCCGAACTGGTGCCCTATTTCGAGGCCTATCGCGAGAAGGCGACGCAGGATTTCGAGATCAGGGACGTGCTGCAGGCGCATTCGGATCATTACCCGTTCGCGATCCGGGGTATCCCGAGCGCGTCGATCTACTCGCCAGATGATTCGGCGACCATGGTTGGCCGTGGCTGGGGCCATACCGAGGCGGATACGTTCGACAAGGTGCGCCTGAGCGGGCTCCAGTCGGCCTCGATGCTCGCCGCGCGGATGCTCCTGCGGGTCGCGTCGGATGATACGTTCCCGTACGAGCTCAAACCCGAGGACGCGCTGCGCGAGCAGTTGACGGATCTTGGGCAGGACATCTCCCTGAAAC
>CAZVAA010000421.1:0-1813 GCA_964624125.1 uncultured Sphaerobacteraceae bacterium
GGGCTGGCATGACGGGACGATCTACGATCCGCCGGTCGATGGCGCCCCGGAAGCACTGGCGAGGATCCACAAGCGCTACAACGTCGTTGTCTTCACGACCCGGGTGAATCCGGCGATGCGCGGTTCGGATACGCAGATGGACGAGGTGATCTCGTGGCTCGAGCGGCATGGCATGCGCAAGGGTGAGCACTGGGATGAGGTGACGCACGCGAAGCCACCTGCCCTCGTGTACATCGACGACCGCGCGCTGCATTTCACCGCGTGGGATGCCGCAATCCGGGAGTTGGGAGAGCGATATCCGGTCGATTGAGGTTGAAGGCGATCGTTGAGGGTCGGGCGTGTCCGTCCGGACTCCCGGATATGTCATTGCCGGGACGGCGAGCGCTTGATACGCTGCCGGAACTGTGAATACCGACGACATCCGGAGGAAGATGCGTGAGCCAGCAGGCAAACCAGTACGACAAGCAGATCGCCGGGGACATCTGGACGTCGGATGCTCCCTATCGCAACCTCGAGGAGCTTTGCGATGTCATCGGCTCCCGCTGGGCCGGGAGCGAGAGCGAGCATCGCGGCGCGGAGTTCATCAAGCGAAAGCTGGAGGAATACGGGCTCGGCAATGTGCGGCTGGAACCGGTGCAGTTCGGTGCATGGACCCGCGGACATTGCACGCTCGAGGTGACGGCACCCGTGGAGCGCGAGTACTCCGCGATCGCGTTACCCTACTCTCCTGCCGCTGATATCGAGGCAGAGCTTCTCGACGCCGGCAACGGCGAGTCGGACGACTTCGAGCGCCTCGGCGACGCGGTGAAGGGCAAGATCGTGCTTGTCGCGGCGGAGACCGATGCGAAGGGCGTCGATCCCGCGAAGCTGGCCCACCGCAACGACAAGTTGCGCTTCGCGGCGGACAGCGGCGCCGCGGCGATTATCTTCGTGAACCAGAATCCCGGCTTGCTGCGCATCACCGGTGGCATCGCCTCCGGGAACGGCGAGCCGGCGGCAATCGTCGGCGTCGGCACCTCGTGGGAACACGGTCAGGCGCTGAAGCGGGTCCTGTCCCGATCTGGCGACAAGGTCACCGTTCGTCTTTCCGTCGGTGGCGAGTTCTTCGACAACACCTCGCACAACGTGGTCGCCGAGATTCCGGGAAGCGCCCACCCGGACGAGGTGGTGATCGCCGGGGCGCACTACGACGGCCACGATATCTCGCAGGCGGCCCTGGACGATGGCACCGGCACGGTGGTGACCATGGAGGTCGCCAGAGTGCTGGCGAGCCTGCCGCGCGAGGCGATTACGAGGACGATCCGCTTCATCCTCTTCTGCGGCGAAGAGGTTGGGCTGTACGGCTCCTGGGCCTACGCGGCAGATCATGTCGAGGACGCAAAGCGCACCCGGTTCATGCTGAATCTCGACGGTGCCGGACAGGGGCGTGGCGGCAACGAGGTGCTGACGATCTCCGGTCGTCCCGAACTGGTGCCGTACTTCGAGGCCTATCGTGAGAAGGCGACGCAGGATTTCGAGATCAGGGACGTGCTGGAGGCGCACTCGGATCACTACCCGTTTGCGATCCGGGGCATCCCGAGCGCGTCGATCTACTCGCCAGACGACTCGGCGACCATGGTTGGCCGTGGCTGGGGCCATACCGAGGCGGACACGTTCGACAAGGTGCGTCTGAGCGGGCTCCAGGCGGCGTCGATGCTCGCCGCGCGGATGCTCCTGCGGGTTGCATCGGATGAAGCGTTCCCGTACGAGCTCAAGCCGGAGGACGCGCTGCGCGAGCAGTTGACGGATCTTGGGCAGGACATCTCCCTGAAAC
>CAZVAA010000422.1:0-1808 GCA_964624125.1 uncultured Sphaerobacteraceae bacterium
AGAGGTGCTGCCCGTTCAGATTCGGCTCAAAGTCATCCTGTACCAGCAGATGCAACTCATCGCCGTCGTCGCTCACTGAGAACCATACGAGCCGGTCCTGCCGCAGCGTGACTGGCGTAGGAATCTCCTTGAGCCCGAGGACGCCGGTATAGAAGCTCCGCGCCGTGTCGTTGCCGCCCTCCGGCATCGGGATACTGGTGTGTTGCAGTCGATAAACGCCCATGTCACTCCGATCCTGCTTGTTCGCTGCGTCGCCGTACGCGCCGTCCTAACCGACCAATCGCATTCAGGATGCCGGGCCCGTCGCCTTCCTCAAGGAACCCCGTGGACCTTGCGTCGTGCCAGCCGCGCTCAGACCTGGCAAGTTGACCGACCAGGGATCGCCCCGATGCATCCCAGGCACATGATTCGTCCAACAGGCAGGTTGCGAGGCCGAGCCCGCTCTCGACGGCCATGTCTGCCCGGCTGACCTGCCGCGGATCCAGCAGACCAGAAGCATCCAGGCCGAGAAGGACATCGCCATTGGAAAGCACCAGGTTCTGGTCGTTTCGCCGAAGCGCCACCAGTTCCATGCCGGTGTGCATCCGCGGCCCCTCAAGTCCCAGATGGATGCCGAGCGGGGACGCGAGCAGGTCCTCAAGCGCATCCCTTGATGAATGCGAACTGCGCATGATGTTCTCGATGCGCGCAACCACCGAGACAAGCGTCTCCGAACCAAACGGGAGAACCATCACCCGGATCGGCATCCCCCAACGTGTCCGCGTGTCGCCGGTCAGCATCACGTCGTCGGCCCGGGGACGGGCGATGACCGTGCGCGCGAAATGCACCTGCTCCTCGGGGCCATAGTCCGGCCGTAATCCCAGCCGCATTGCGATGCGCGGATCACTTCCTTCACAGAGTCCAACGGTCGTCGCCTCTACCGCCCGGTCGCCTCCCTCCTCGGTCAACCGAAGACGGTTGTCGGGCGCGGGAAGCAATTTGCCCTCGATGAAGTCCTCAAGATAGTCGGCGCCCGCGTCGGTCGCGCGTCCTGTCGCCCACTTCTCGAGTTCCAATCTGCGATAGACGCGCCGCGGGGGCATCGCCTCCGTGCTGGCAACGCTGGGCAACGACTCAACTGTACGGGCGGTGAACGCCTGGTGGCGGGAGATCTCCGCCCCCAGGGGCGCTCCCGCCCCGAACGCCCGGGAGATTACGTCCTCGCTCACGAGCCCGCCATCGGAATCCAGTGAGCGGGATCGACCGACGCCCGGCAAGAATGCGACGCGCTTCCCAGCCTCCGCGAGGCGCCGGGCGACAGGCGTTGCGCCCAGCCCGGAACCGAGCAAAAGGACATCGTACCGGCCGATCACCCCGCTCATCGGTTCAGGAGGGATTCTTCAACGCGTCGATCAGCGCCGGGACGATCTCGAACAAGTCACCCACGACCCCGAAATCGGCGAGCTGGAAGATGGGCGCGTTCGGGTCCTTGTTGATCGCCACGATGTACTGGCTGTCACGCATGCCATACGTATGCTGCGGCGTTCCGCTGAGGCCCACCGCGAGATACAGCTTCGGACGAATGACGACGCCCGACGAGCCGACCTGCGTGTCGTGCGGCACCATGCCCTGCATCACCGCCGCACCAGACGAACCGAACGCGGCATCGAGGATCTCGGCAAGTTCCTCGATCAGGGCAACACCCTTCTCTCCCATCATGCCACGACCACCGGAAACCACGCGGTCAGCGTCCTGCAGGCGACGCCCCTTCGGGGGGGGGGGTTACTCGCCGGGGGAAGGCGCCCACCCGGGGGCGGCCACCAGCACCC
>CAZVAA010000423.1:0-1807 GCA_964624125.1 uncultured Sphaerobacteraceae bacterium
CACTGTCCACCTGCTCGATGCCGACCCTGCAACCGGCCCATCCCTGCTGGAACGCCTCGACGGCAGCCAATCGCTATCGAACGAGCCGTTACATGTCGCGATGCCGGTAATAGGGGAACTGATGCGCCGCCTCGCGATCCCCGCGCCGGAGGATGTGCCCTCGACCGGCGACCTCGTGCTCGCCCGGCTCACGACCCTGGAGACCGACTGGCAGGGGCTGGGCCAGCCGTTCGCTCCAGACGTGCTCCATGCCGCGCGGGAAGCCGGGGAGGGGCTCGTCAACCCGGCAGACGCGAGCCTCGCCGTCAACGGCGATCTTCACGCGGATCAGGTGCTTCGAGGCGATCGCGAGTCCTGGCTTGTCGTCGACCCGCGCCTCTATCGCGGCGACATCGAATATGATCTGGCCCGCATCCTCTGGACCCGCCTCGACGAGATGGCCACGGACGCCGACATCCGCCACTGGCGCGACACCATCATCGACGCCGCCCGGCTCGACCCCGCTCGCGCAAGGGCATGGACCCTCTTCCGCACCGTCGACTACTGGCTCTGGGGCCTCGATTACGGCCTCACCGAAGACCCCGCCCGCTGCGCACGCCTGGTGACCGCGCTCCGCTCCTGACGGGTATGCAACGCGAAAACTGCCCCTTGTAGCGGAGGTCTTGAACGCGCTCCTGCCGCGTCGTCACCAGGCACCGGACGCGCGTTCAATGGCCTCCTTCCAGCACCCGTATCCCCGCCTATGCCTTACCAGCCCGCCAAGAACGACCCGTCATTCTGAGCGCTAGCGAAGAACCTTACGCGAAGCGGTCTCCGCAAACGGTAAATATCGCCAACGATTGCCACTCCGCCACCACGTCATCCCGACCACCGCCCCGTCACCTTGGGCGCAGCGAAGAACCCCGCAGCCGCGACCGACGCGAATCGGTATTCACACGACCCCCGTATAGCCATGATTAACCACGGTCGCTATGCCCTCCTTCGGGCACGGCATCCACACCGCCCAGGGTTACGAGCGAACCGTACCTGCCAGCTACCCCCGCACGTTCGCGATCACCTCATCGGCGATCCGCCGCGCGATGCCCTCCGGGAACGGCGGCGGGATCACCAGCACGATATGCGTCGCTCCCGCATCCACGTACGGCTGGATCTCCTCGACCGCGGCACCCAGGTTCTCCGGATCCGCCCGGTTCTGGATCGACAATTCGATCTCCGACGGATCTCGCCCGACCGCCGCGCAATGCTCCCGCAGCACCGACACCTTGTGGTTGAACTCGTCCACATTCGCGCCGTTGAAGTTCCAGATATCCGCATGCTTCGCGACGACCTTCAGCGTCAGCTGCTCCCCGCCACCGCCGATTACGAACGGCGGCCACGGCTTCTGCACCGGTTTCGGCTCGCTGCGCGCCTCCTTCAGCTGGTAGTAGCGCCCGTCGAAATCGACCGTCGGCTCGGTGAACAGCCGCTTGATCATCTCGCACGCCTCATCCATGCGGCGGATGCGCTCGCCCGGCTTGTACAGCGGGATCCCCATACTCTCGTGCTCGTAGACGTTCCAGCCCGCGCCGATCCCGAAGTCCAAACGCCCGTTCGAGATCACATCGACCGTCGCCGCGATCTTCGCCAGCACCGCCGGATGGCGATAGGTGTTCCCCGTCACCATCAGGCCCATCCGCAGACGCTCCGTCCTCGCCGCGAGCGCGGCCAGCAATGTCCACCCCTCCAGCACGGGGCCGGAGAGGTCGCCCTGCACCGGCGCGAAGTGGTCGTAGAGCCACGCGTGCCCGATCTCCGGCACGCCCTCGGC
>CAZVAA010000424.1:0-1796 GCA_964624125.1 uncultured Sphaerobacteraceae bacterium
GGGTCCGACCACTGGGTGACGAGCATCAGCGCGTTGTACGCGAGATGCTTCCGGTCAGTGTCGCTGCGCCCCCAGCGGGCGGCGTTTTCGAGCCAGGTGCCGAGCAGGTAGGGCGCGTGGGTGGCGGAGAGCCGGTCGAGGTCGTGGATCGCCTCGACCAGTCGTCTCCCGTGCGCGCGGATGCCCTCCGCGTCGTTCTCCCGCAGGGCGTCGGTCAACTCCTCGTGGATGCTGACGGCGCGGGAGCCGATGAGCTGGTGACCGATGTCGACGAGATCGCGCTCGTATGCCGTTTGCTGCTCCGGCGAGGGCGTAACCTCCAGCAGGAGATCCAGCGCCTCGACCAATGCGGCGATCTCGGAGTCGGGGACGTGGTGATCGATCGTCCCGCCGAGCATCCGCTCCCGGTTCGGGCGCTGGATCATGCTCTTGTGGCGGACGCTGACGGACGGATCTTCCCGGCTGTAGACGCTTTCGCGCAAGAGCTGCCACGCGGACTGCGCCTTCGGGTCGTCGGTGCCGTACCGCTGGCGGATCGCGGCGGGGAGCCACGTATCGAGGTCGATCGGGTCGGTCGACCAGGCGGTGTCGAGCAGCAGGTTGTAGACGAGCGGGTTGTTCTCGATCGTCTCCGAGGTGATGCCGACGCCGGAGAGATCGCCGGAGTCCGGGTGGTTCCCGGCGTTGGCCGGGCCGCTGGCGATGGTCTCGAGGTCGCCCTGCATCCCTTGGCGACCGCCGAAGTTGTGGACCATGCACCAGAGCCACGGCTTGCCGTGAAAGGCGTTCGTCTGCTTCCAGAGCGGCAGGTGCTCGGCCCAGAGATCGAGGACGATCATCCGGTCATCCGGCACGGCGGTCAGGAAGGCCTCGATGCGCTCCGGTGTCCAGTAGTCCTTCTGGAAATAGAAGGGCCACGCCTGGAAGACCCAGCGGGCATCCGGGTCGGCGGTGGTCATCCCGGCCAGCATCGCCTTCGCGAGCCGGTCGAGGAACGCCGGGTCGCCCTCCTGCGGCTCCATCTCGATGAACGGATCGGCGGCATAGAGATGATCGGTGCCGCAGAGGCGGGTCTGCTCTTCCATGAAGACGGTGCCGATGTGCTGGAAGAGCGGGTCCTGCGGGTCGAGCAGCAGGGTGTCGGTGAAATCGGTCCAGTTGAGGTCGTGATAGGTGGAATCCGGATGCATCCGGCGGAGCGCCTGCGGCACATGCCCGGCGAAGCCCTGCAACACCGGTTGCATGCCGAGCGAGCGCTCGCGCTCGAGGATCTGCTGCTGGAGCGCGACGTGATCCTCCATCCAGCCGTCCGGGATCGGCCCGACCCAGGCATCCGTGCAGCCCATCCAGCCCCACGGGAAGTAGGCGGGACCGGTGAAGAACTCGTCCAGGTCCGCTTGTGACAGCCCAAGGCGGGTGAAGGTCGCGTGCCACGCCGCTTCCTGCCCGGTGACCGCGAGGGGCATGGAGACGCCGTGCAGCGCCATCCAGTCGATCTCCCGCTCCCAGCGCTCCCAGTCCCAGAATCCCGTGGAGTATCCGAAGGTGACGTAGTTGAAGTAGTAGCGCCACGGGTAGGGCGACTCCCCGGTGATCGGCTCGTGCGCGGGCGGGGTAGGCGAGAGGCGGACGGGACCGCGGTCCCACGAGATGTCCTGGTGCTCGACATCGCGCAGGTAGCAGCCAAGCGCGTAGGTGATGGCGCGGGTCGTGGAGCCCTCGATCAGCACGGTATCGCCGGTGGTGGTGATCGTGAAGCGGTCGGTGGCATCGTCGCCGGTGATCCGGTAGCGGAA
>CAZVAA010000425.1:0-1791 GCA_964624125.1 uncultured Sphaerobacteraceae bacterium
AATTCTGGCCAGACACCGGGACGACACTGATCACGCTGGCGAACGTCATCCCGACACGCGACAGCCAGGATCCCGCAGCAATCCTGATCTCGGCCGTACTCGGAGAGTGACCAACAACGAGGGGCCCGCACCAGCAACGGTGCGGCCCCTCCCTACGACTCTTCCGGATTCAGCTGGGCCATCAGGTACAGCCCATCCGAGCTGATCCAGTATTCGGCGATCTTCCCGTCCTCGACACGCCAGATGTCGTTGCCGCCGAACATCACCCGGGTCCCGGGCGCGGCGGTGACGCCGGGCATGCCGCCGGCGTACAGACCGGTACTGGTCCACCGTGCCGCAAGCCGATTCCCCTCGATGATCGGCTCGACCTCGATCCGGAACGTGATCTCCGAGAACGGCGCCCGCCCCATCTCCACCATCTGCCGAACCCCCTCCGGGCCCTGGACGTCGTTCGGCGGCTGGTGAACGATGCAGGCCGGCGAAACGAGCTCGTCGGCAAAACGAAGCTCCCCGTTCCACAGCCGCATCCAGCGGTCATACATATTGCGGAGTTCATTCGGTGTCGTCGAACGCATAGCCTATTCCTGCTCCGCGAGCGCCTTCAGTTGGCCGAGCATGTCACTCCAGCCATACTCATAGTTGCCCTGCTGGTCGTCGTCAAAAATGCCCAGCGCGTCGTGCTCCACGCGGAGAATGGTTTGCCCTTCACCGTCCTCCAGCGTGAAGCCGAACCGGCCGGAAATGGCTCCCGCCATCCCACACGGCCCGATCAACTCCAGCGTGGTGCCGGATTCATACGTGAGCACAGTGCCCCAGACCGCGAAGCCATCCGGCTCCCAGCGTTCAGCCAACGTACCGCCCGGACGTGGATCGAGCTCGATCCGCGCATCCCCCTCATGCAATCGATAGGGATGTCGCCACCACTCACCGATCCGCTGCGTGAGGATCTGGAATACCGTTTCGCGGTCGGCCATAATCCGGTGTTCCTGCCGCACCTGGAACATATTGATCTCGCTGATTGCCTTCATCGGCTCTCCTTCCTGGAGTGCTTGCTGCGCCCCCGCCAGGCGCCCAATTCCCGTCAATGACGCCGCCCACTGATCATCCAGCGTCGAAACCCATCGTTCGTACATCTCCCGCAACGGAACGGCGTTCAGGTAGTTCCACCGCTCCCTGCCCTGCTTGCGATACAGCACCAGGCTCGCCTCGTTGAGCACGCCCAGATGCTTCATGACCGCATAGCGCGACAAGTGCGGAAACGCCTCCGCGATCGCACCCGTGGTACTCGGGCCACCGCGAAGTTGGTCCAGGATTGCCCGCCGCGTTGGATCGGCAAGGGCTCTCCAGATAAGGGACGAAGGATCGATGTCTCTCGATGACGGCTCCATATGTGACCACACGGTAACATATTATCCGGCGATGTCAACCCCTGTTGTACAAACGGTCTATACTTTCCCAGGCGAGGGAATCGCGCCCCATGACACGAACATCTCTACAGGATTTCGCGTGAGCGTCGGTACGGTAACGGTATCAAAAACGGACTATCTCAACTGGTTGACTTGCCCCGGCTATGCCTGGGTCCTCCAGCATCGTCCCGACATCGCTCCGCCAGACACCGACACCGCCCGCCGCAAGCAACTCGCCGGCGACATGGTCGAGGAGCTTGCCCGCACGATCTATCCCTCCGGGTTTCTGATCGACAGCGACAATCCCGTCGAAGCCGCACGCCTCACGCACGAGGCGATCGCCGATGGCCAGCGAATCCTCTTCCACGGCACGGTCATCACCGAC
>CAZVAA010000426.1:0-1777 GCA_964624125.1 uncultured Sphaerobacteraceae bacterium
GCGTCGTCTCGCCGCCGTCCGGCAGCGGCACGGTGACGCCGTCGTCGGTGACGCGAATGGCTCCCGCAGGACTCCCGATCGTCGTCAGGTCGGCCGGGTCGAGGTCGCCGCTGACGACCGGCAGGTAGCCGGGCGAGGCGCAGGAGAGCCCTTCGGCCGGTGTCGCGGCGGGAGTGGCGAAGTCCTGCGCGGGGAGGGTCTGGGTATCGCCGGTGTCGACGCTCTCCACCCAGTCGGAAATGGCGAAGGGCAGCTCCGTCCACGCGCCTCCCGGCTGGATCGGTGTGATGAAGCTGGCGTGGTTGCCTTCGCTTTCGAGGGTCAGCAGGAGGCAAGACCCACTCGGCGAGAGCCGCACCGTCTGGATGTAGTTGCCCCGCGCGATGCGTTCCGCCTCTGGCGGGAACCCGAGGTCGACCGTCGTGTCGGTGGTCGGCGAGAGCACCGAGATCGTGCCCGCACTGCCCTGGGCGACGAGGTACCCATCCTCGGCCAGCATGGGACTCAGCACCATCCATGCGCGATCCTCGCGCACATCGTGGCGCAGCGTGCTGGATGCCACCTTGCCGGTCGCCATGTCGAGACCGCGCACGACCCATGGCGCTTCGTCCGACACACTGTTGAACTGGGCTATCCCGTGCAGGGGTTGGATCCGATAGTCGAATTGCGATCCGCTCAGCGCGTAGCCATCGAGCTCGGGCAGCGAGGTCTGCTCCCCGGAGGCGAGATCGGCCCAGAACCACGTTTCGGGAGCGTCGGCGCCGATGCCGGCCACCAGCGTCTGCGCCGCGCGATCGTATCCGATGGCCTGCACGTCGCCCTCGGGCGCGAAGGCGTCCTCGCCGGCCCCAGTGATGAGGTCGATCTCTCGAATATCGCCGTCATCGATCACGAGCAGGTGGTCGGCGTCGGCAGCGAAGCCGATTGGCTCCCCGTCGAAGCGAACCGGCTCGCCATCATGCAGGATCCGATCACCGGTTTGGGCGTCGAAGACCTCGTTGACGGAAATCAGCAGGTCGCCGTCCGGGGAAACCTGGGTGTCTGCCGCGAGCATCGTGAAGTAGGCATCCGAAAGCGAGCCGGGGATGACCAGCACGCCTGGGAACTCCGGCGTGGGTGGGTCGTCGGCGGAGCCGGTCGAGTCAGTGCCGATATACATCGTGAATACCGCGCCCGAGGTGTCGGTGAAGTACCTGAACTGGAGCTCGACGGGTCGCGCGAACGGCGCGCCGAGGATATCGGCGGTGGTTGTCATGTCGCCGGTCTCGATGTCGAGGATGCTCAAGTTGGTGAGCGAATCGTCGGTCGGCGTGATGAAGTACCGCGGGTTGCCGACGACCGGCGCGTCGGCAGCGGGCAGGTCCCACTGCTCGCCGTCCGACAGGCGGGTGATCGTTTTCGAGTCGTCCTCGTGCGTGGTGACGATGGCGTTCCAGAGAACGTGTGACGACGTTCCGCTGGGCACGGAGAGCGTGTCGCCATCCGCCAGAGTAGTCGTCACGGTATCCTCGCCGATTACGATCGGCGGGCCGCCGAGATCGACTTCGGTGTTCGCGGAGGGGTCGACGTCACCGATAATAACCGGGGCGTACCCCGGCGCGCCGCAGGCCAGCGAGTCATCGTCGGCGCTCGGCGATGCGACGGCGAAGCCGGGGGCGGGGGTTGGGGCTTCGGCGGGGCGCTGGGTGGCGATGAAGCTGGCGCCGAGAGTCACGATCAGCGCCACCACCAGCGCGGCGGCGATGGCCGGAGACGTTGGCGACCACCACGGCGCGCG
>CAZVAA010000427.1:0-1772 GCA_964624125.1 uncultured Sphaerobacteraceae bacterium
CACCTGGTCGACAAACTCGAGTTCATCAAGACGATGCTCGCCACCGCCCCGGGGCTGACGATCCTGGTCACCAGCCGCGAACGCCTTGGCCTGCCCGGCGAATGGATCTACAACCTCCCCGGGCTGACCTGGCCACTCCTGGCCGAGGAAGACAGTCCGGAGGGGTATGGAGCGGTCGCGCTCCTCAATGAGCGTATCCGGCAGGTCCGCGCCGGGGAGCCGGTTTCACGGACGGAGCAGCCAGACCTCATACGCATCTGCCAACTGGTCGAAGGCATGCCTCTCGCCCTGGAAATGGCGGCCTCGTGGGCCACCACGCTCTCTCCTGCACAGATTGCCGACGGCATCCGGGAGAGCCTCGACTTCCTGGAGGCATCGTCGACCTGGAGCAACGACCGGCACCGGAGCATGCGTGCGGTGATCCAGTCGTCCTGGGACCGGCTCGCGCCGGAGATTCAGGTCACATTCCGTCGACTTTCGGTCTTCGATGATGATTTCTCGCTGGATGCAGCGGTGAAGGTCGCCAACGCCACCGCGGCATCGCTGGCGACGCTGGTCAATGCCTCGATGCTGGGCCGGAAACCCAACGGCCTGTACGCCATGCATGGATTGCTGGCGCAGTTCGCCGCCGAACAACTTGCGAGGTATGGAGACGAGCGGTTCTCGCTGCACACCCAACATTCGCGGCATTATCTCGCCCTGGTCGCCAGCCATGAACGTGAACTCAATGGAAAGGACCAGCCAAAGGCGCTGCAAGCGATCGAGGACGACCTCGCCAATATCCTCGCAGCGTGGGCGTGGGCGATCGACCATGGCGACGTCGCCAGCCTGCTCGATGCGGCACCGGTCCTCTGGCTGTATTACGTCCTGCGGGGTCGCATGCAGGCTGGCGCGCGAGCATTCGAGCGGCTGGTCGACGCTTTCCGACACCAGACCCTCCCTCACGTTGCCGAGCACGACATGCTGGCCGCGATCGCCTATGGCCATGTCGCCGGTTTCACCAGCGGACTGGGCCGGTACGACGAAGCGATCTCCCTGCTCAACGAAGCGTTGACACGCTTGCGAACGCTCGTTTCCGGGCGGTGTATTGGCGTTGCCCT
This sequence comes from uncultured Sphaerobacteraceae bacterium, assembly GCA_964624125.1. Classification (GTDB taxonomy): domain Bacteria; phylum Chloroflexota; class Chloroflexia; order Thermomicrobiales; family UBA6265; genus UBA6265. The sequence goes on from CAZVAA010000427.1 coordinate 1,101, forward strand.
AAACATGCTCGCCGCCGCCGAGGTCATGAAGGGCGACCCGGATTCCGCACGGGCACATCTCGAGGAAAGCCTTGAGGAATCCGAGCGGATGCACGATACGTGGAGCATCGCCTTCGCCGTCAACGACCTCGGGATGCTCATGCACCTGCACTTCGGGGAAACCGACGCCGCGGCATATTGCGAGCGCGGTCGCCAGCTCTTCCGGCAGGCCGGCGATGTGCGCGGGGAGGCGTTGGCCGCGCATAACCTCGGCGTCATCGCGACGCGTGCCGGTGACCTGCGCAAGGCGCTGGACCTCCACCGGGAGGCGCTGGCGCTGAGTGAGGCGATCGGGGAACTGTGGGGTGTCGCGACTTCGCTGGTCCAGATCGGGATGGTATCCGGGATCGCGGGAGACCGCGCTACCGCCGAGCGGTATCTGCGCCGGGCGCTTCGCCTCGCATGGGAGAGCTCGATCCTGCCGGTGGTGCTGGAGGCCCTTGTCGAGCTGGCCGCGCTCGACCCCGACAGCGAGTCCGCCCACACCACCCTCACCGCCATCGCCCGGCATCCATCGGTGCAGGATTCCGTGCGGGCGCGTTGCGAATCGCTGCTGGCCCAACGCGGCGAATCCCCCGGCATCATCCCGAACCCGAACGACGCTGACATCTGGGCGATCCGCACCGTCGACCA
>CAZVAA010000428.1:0-1766 GCA_964624125.1 uncultured Sphaerobacteraceae bacterium
CCGTCGACGGGGTAAGCGAGCAGCACGGATTTGTCCGCACGGATGATATGCCGGGTGAGCATGAGGCGCGGGTGAAGCGGATTGTCGGGATACTTGGAGAGCCGGGTTGGAGAAAACACTGGATCGCCGGCCACGGTCAGGACGTGGATACGGCGCTTAAGCTCGGGCTTTCCCACGGGGCTGCCGGGCGCATCGATGATGAAAGCGTGGACGATGAACTGCTGTCGTTGCTGGAGCGAGATGCGTAACGCGAAAGAGCGGAAAGGGCCAGCCGACTCCGGCTGGCCCTTTCCTCACCTGTCCTGAAGAGATCCTGCGCTCGATGTCGAGCGTTCGTGCAGGCCTAGTTGCCCGCCTCAATCCGCTCCTTGAGCTTTTGTTCCTCGGCCTGGAGTTCTGGTGTGTACGCCTCGCCGAAGTCTTCGGCCTCGGCAATCTGGCGGAGCTCCAGTTGCGCGCCGTCGCCGAACGGGGCCTTCCTTGCCCACTCGACGGCTTCGTCCATCGAATCGACCTTCCACATCCAATACCCCGCCAGAAGCTCCTTCGCCTCGGCGAACGGGCCATCGGTGACGGTCGACGAGTCGCCGGTGAAGTCGATGCGGACACCCTGTGCGCTTGGCAGCAGGCCATCACCATCAAGCATGACCCCGGCGTTCACCAGTGCCTCGTTGTACTTGCCCATCTCGGCGAAATCTGCCTCGGTGGCCTGAGTCTCGCCCGAATCAGTTGCGGGATCCGACTTGAGAAGAACCATCACGCGCATGTTAATGCTCCCTGTTGTGTGGCGTCGGGATCATCCCGTCCGCCGTCGCTATGGATGTCAGCGCGGGAATCTCCCGCGTTCATCAGGTAGTCGAACGGGTCGACCGGAAATCGACATGGTCCCGATATGGATTTTTCCGGGGCTGTTGCCGGGCGAAGAAACGGTGCCACGGAAGGGCACGATCAACCGTCCAATTCGGCAAGGCGGCGCTTGAGGAAGCGTCGCTCGCGTTCCTGGGGGACGAGCTCCAGCGCCCTCTCGTATGCCGATCGCGCTGCCTCAACCTGGTCCGTCCGGCGGAGCAGGTCCGCTCGCGCGGCATGGGCCGGATGGTAGTCGATCAATTCACCTTGCCCGAGGATATCGTCGATGAGCGCCAGGCCAGCGTCCGGTCCCTCGTACATGGCCACGGCGGCGGCCCGGCTGAGCTCGACGACCGGAGATGGCGCGAGCGCGAGCAGGAGATCGTAAAGTGCGATGATCCGCTTCCAGTTCGTGCCCTTGATGGCGTTCGCTGCCGCGTGCTGGGCGGAGATCGCTGCCTGGATCGTGTATGACCCAAGGCGGCCCGTTGCCAGTACCTCTCTCACGAGTTGCTGGCCTTCGACGATCTTCTCTTGGTCCCACAACGATCGATCCTGCTCGTCCAGCGGCAAGAGGTCGCCTTCGGGGGTGGTGCGCGCCGGACGTCGCGCCTCGTCGAGCAGCATCAGGGCGAGCAGTCCCTTGATCTCCGGTTCGTCGACGAGCCGGAGGAGCAGCCGGGCCAGGCGAATCGCTTCCCCCGAGAGATCCGGCCGGGTGAGGGATGAGCCGGACGATGCCATATAGCCCTCGTTGTAAACGAGATAGATCACGCGAAGCACAGTATCGAGGCGGTCGGGCAACTCCTCCGGATCCGGTACCTGGTAGGGGATGCCATCCTTCTTGATCTTCGCCTTCGCCCGGACGATGCGCTGGGCGAGGGTGGACGGCGCGGCGAGATAGGCGCGGGCGATCT
>CAZVAA010000429.1:0-1756 GCA_964624125.1 uncultured Sphaerobacteraceae bacterium
GCGAGCGACTCGCGGTCCTGCTGGAAGACCTGCTTGACGTGTCCCGGCTCCAGTCCGGCCAGATGCATATCAAGCGGGAACCCGCCGACCTTGCCGGCATCGTCGATGAGGTGGTCAGGCAAGATTACAGTGAGTTCGAGGGGCACAAGATCGAGCTGGATTTGACAAAAGGCCCGCCAGTCGCCATCGACCGTGAGCGAATCCGGCAGGTCCTGCAAAACCTCATTGACAACGCAATCAAGTATTCTCCGGATGGAGGCACGATCAAGGTCACCGTCACGTACGATGTGGAAGGCGCCCTGGTCTCGATCGCCGACCCCGGTATTGGTATCCCGACTGCACTCCTGGAGAGCGTGTTCCAGCCCTTCGGCAGGGCGCCGAACGCCGCGGAGACGAATATCCCGGGCATGGGGCTCGGGCTCTTTATCTGCCGCAATATCGCGCTCGCGCACGACGGCTGGCTATGGGCCGAGAGCGCCGGCGAAGGCCAGGGCCTCACCATGTACCTGAAGCTGCCATTTTCTTCGAGCCCGGCAACCTGACGAGTTCTCGCCACGGCAAGAACTGAAGAAGAACCCGGGAGTATCGCCTTCGGGACCTAGAGGCGTCCCCAGGAGATGCCGCTCGTAGAGTCGATATGCTCAGGCCCCGCGAGCGTTTTGGCATTCCCGACCCGCACGCCCGTGTCCGGGTCAATGCGCAGGGCGCGAATCTCGAAACCGGAGCCTTCCCAACGCAGGTACGCGATCCATTCGCCGTCGGGAGACCATGTCGCACCGGAGGCCTGCTCATCATCCGTCAACCGCTCTATCGTCTCCTCCACCCGGTCGAAGATCCAGAGATCGCTGGTCCCGTTTTCGTCCCGGATCGTCGCTACGATCCACGCCGCGTCTGGCGAAATCGCAGGGTCATATGCACCCTGGGGACCCTCAATGAGGGGATATGTCGTGCCCATGTTAAGGTCACGCATCGTGATATACGTCGTCCCCCCCTCCGGGCCCCCCTGCGCCAGCACCGTGTACGCGCAAAATGTTCCTGCCGCGTCAACCGACACCTTCTCCGGCGGCCCCTGGTCACCACCATCGTTCGCGGCCACATAGGCGGTCTCCTGCTCAGGGAGCAGGATCCACAACTCCATCTGTCCCATAGTCGACGCCGCATCGCTGATGAAACAGACGATGCCCGACTGGCTCCAGAAGGGGTCCAACGCCCACGCACACCCTTCCACGTACTCGGGGCTACCCACCTCGGCATTGCTTTCGTTATCCGTGAGTCGCTTGCGGTTCCCCGTTCGCGGGTTCGCGAGGACCAGGTCGGAATAGCTTCCGCCATCCCGTGCATACAACAGGAGCTGCCCCCGCGGCTGCCAGGTCGGATCCACCGCCCGGCCATCCTCGATGAGCCGGTCCGTGCCGTCCTCCGACGACCACTGCCAGATATCGCCATCCTTGATGAAGGCAATTCGCCCTTCCGGCTCATCACGTTGCGCGGCAACCTCGAAGCGCGGAGCCGCGCCGATCGCGGCCCCGCCGACCACCAGTCCCAGTTGCGCCAGCCTACGCCGACTCATTCTGCGATTCATCATGGGCAGCGATCTACCTTGAAATTCATACGTGCGTGTCGATTCCCGGTACCGACTGTCGAGTTCAATGACGGTGATGTGCCGGCCCGGCATCCTGGCACATGATACCTGCCGCGTCTTCTGCTACGGACGCAGTCGCGCAAGCTCCTCGCGGGCGACCCGGGACTCATCCCA
>CAZVAA010000430.1:0-1749 GCA_964624125.1 uncultured Sphaerobacteraceae bacterium
GCTCGGGTAGCATGGTTGTTGGCGCCGCTGGGGTTGTGCGGGCGCTACCCCTCGAACGTCGTCTCACTGACCGGTACCGGAGTTATCCTTGGCCAGCCTGACCGCTTCCTCCCTGCCTGACGAGCAATCTCGCCATGGCATGTGGACCCTCATCAAGCGCTTCGCATCCTATTACAAGCCACATCGCCGGCTCTTCGCGCTCGACTTTTCGTGCGCGGTGCTTTCCGGCGTGATGGAGCTGGCGTTCCCTATCGCCGTCCAGCTCTTCATCGACGATCTCTTGCCGGAGGGTAACTGGAGCCTCATTGCCGGGGCGGCAGCCCTGTTGCTCGTGGTCTATCTCTTCAATACCGGGTTGATGGTGGTCGTCAACTACTGGGGACACATGCTCGGGATCAATATCGAGACCGAGCTTCGTCGACGCAGCTTCGACCACCTCCAGAAGTTGTCGTTCCGCTTCTATGACAACAACAAGACCGGGCACATCATCGGCCGGGTGACGAAGGACCTCGAGGATATCGGCGAGGTCGCCCACCACGGGCCGGAAGACGCGTTCATCGCGATCATGACGTTCATCGGTGCGTTCATCCTGATGTTCAACGTGAACTGGCAGCTCGCGCTGATCACCGCGATCGTCGTGCCGTTCACCGCATGGGTGACGACGCGGTACGGGAGCCGGATGACGCGAGCATGGCGCGACCTGTTTGGCCGGGTTGGACAGTTCAATGCGCGGATCGAGAACAACGTGAGCGGCATGCGGGTGGTCCAAGCCTTCGCCAACGAGGATCACGAGCGGGAGCTGTTCGCGACGGACAACGCGAATTACCGGAGCACCAAGCTCCTCGCCTACCGGCTGATGGCGACGAGCATGTCGATGAGCTACCTGAGCATGCGGCTGACGCAGCTGATCGTGATGGTGGCGGGAACCTACTTCGTCCTCCATGGCAACCTGACGCAGGGCGGATTCGTCGCCTTCATCCTCCTGGTCAACGTCTTCTTCCGGCCGATCGAGAAGATCAACTCGGTGCTCGAGCTGTACCCGAAGGGTATCGCCGGGTTCCGCCGCTTCACCGAGCTGATGGACGTCAAGCCGGATATCGCCGACGCGCCGGACGCGATCGATGTCGGCGACCTGAAGGGCGACATCCGGTATGAGAATGTGTCGTTCGGGTATACCGACCATTCGCAGGTGCTGACCAATATCGACCTCGAGATCAAGGCCGGCGAGACGGTCGCGTTTGTCGGGCCCTCCGGCGCCGGGAAGACGACGATCACCTCGTTGCTGCCGCGCTTCTACGACGTGCATTCGGGGCGAATCACAATTGACGGCGTGGATATCCGCGATATGACGCTGGCGTCGCTGCGGCGGGAAATCGGGATCGTGCAGCAGGATGTCTTCCTGTTCGGCGGCTCATTCCGCGACAACATCGCCTACGGCAAGCTGGATGCGACCGACGAGGAGATCCGCGAGGCGGCCCACCGGGCACGGCTGGAGATGGTGATCGATTCGCTGCCGGACGGCATGGACACGATGATCGGCGAGCGAGGCGTGAAGCTCTCTGGCGGGCAGAAGCAGCGGCTCTCGATCGCGCGGATGTTCCTGAAGAACCCGCCGATCCTGATCCTTGACGAGGCGACCTCGGCGCTCGATACGGCGACCGAGCTGGCGATCCAGCAGGCGCTGAACGAACTGGCCGAGGGTCGGACGACGCTGGTCATCGCGCACCGGCTGGCGACGATCCGCAACGC
>CAZVAA010000431.1:0-1748 GCA_964624125.1 uncultured Sphaerobacteraceae bacterium
CCGTCAACAGCGAGAGCATGGCCATCGCCGTGACGCCGCCGATGAGCACCGTGCGAAAGAGCGTAATGCGGTCCGCCGGACCGGAGAACGCGGGGCGTCGCCGGAGAATGCTGGCGGCGGCGATGACCGGCACGAGCATGCCCGTGGCAACAGCGATGGCCACGGCACCCTGCGGAACCGCGCGGGCGTAGGTCAGCAGGGTTAGTACGCCGAGCGCGAGGGCGATTGCCTGGATACTGTCGGTGACAGGTTGGAGGGAAGTGCGGGAATTTGTATGGGGACGGGCGAGCGCCATCGTGAGGGAGACCTCCGGTCGTCCAGCGGTGCTGGGTCGTGGTCATCGATTGAGTCCCTGGCCCGGCTCGGATGATAGCGCGCACAACCGGGAGACGCAATGAGGCCCTGCCCGAACCCGGACAGGGCCTCGCGGAGGCGTGCGTGTCAGGCCTGGAGACCAGCCGCCTCGAAGAGTTTCTTCTGGGCCTCGCACGTCTCCTTCGCGGCGGCGAGTGGATCCTTCGCTGCAAGCTCGTTGATGCGCTTGCTGAACGGCTCCGCGCCGACGGCGCAGTCGACGCCGATATCAGCCAGCTTGCGAAGCATCTCCGGAGCCTGGATGACGCCGGTCTCCATTGGCAGCGTTCGCACGAGATCCTGCTGCTCGTCGATGGGAATGCCCGCCGGGGCATCATTGGTGTGCACGAGCTGGACGTCGTCCTTCGTCAGGACGTCCATGTCTTCCAGCGTGCCGTGCGCACAGTAGTGATGCCAGACATCGAAGAGGACGCCGACATTCCCGGTGCCGATGTCCTTCGCAAAGGCCAGCATGTCTTTCATCGTGTAGATGAACTGGTAAGTGAACTGGTCGCGAAGCGTCTTCGGCGAGATGAACTCGATGCCGAGCCGGATGCCGTGCTTCTTCAGTTCCGCGGCATAGGGTCGCATTCGCGTTTGCAGGTAATAATATTGCTCGTCGTAGGGCCGGTCATTATTCGCCGGCATGATGCCCGTGGTGACGTTCGTGGCGCCGAGCGCGGCGCCCAGTTCCGCATAGGGGCCGAGCTTCGCCAGTTGGTCGTCGCGCCGGGCATCGTTGGTCCATTCGACCGGCGGATTCCAGTTGGCGGGGCGAATGCCCGCGTCGTCGAACATCGCGCGGACGTGGTCGACGCCATGCGCATCGGCGAGCTCGCGCGCCTCAACGATATCGAAGGAGACGCCCTGGAACCCGGCGTCCCGGGCCAGCGCGATCGATTCCGCGAGGTTGAGCCCGGAGATGCCGATGGCGCCGGGGAGCAGTGCGTTGAACATGTATGGCCTTTCAATAGGCGGGAGGCCACGTCACGCGCATTCGCGGACACAGGATTCGGCATCCTTGCGCGGTCGCGACCTCCCTGGAACGGGTTAAGCCTAGGCGAGGACTTCGTCAGGGACTTCCACGCTGAACGGGGTTTGCGCTGCCGTCTCCCGCGCGACGGGATCGGCGGTCGGGTCCTCCGGGAGCGAGACAGTCTGCCCGAGCTTCGCCGAAAGGTAGGCGCCCTTGATGACCTGCAACACGCGCGAGGCGGTGTCGATATCGGCCGGGTTGTCGGCGCCGTTGCGCACGATGTCGATGAAGTGCCCGATCTCGGCGGTGAAGCTGGAGATCGGCGTGAAGGCACGGGTGACCGGTTCCGGCCAGCCGTAGATTTGGTGCTGCAGCTCCCGCGCCGATCCCACCATCGCGCCATGCTCGGCGCTGACCT
>CAZVAA010000432.1:0-1742 GCA_964624125.1 uncultured Sphaerobacteraceae bacterium
CCGTCGACGGGGTAAGCGAGCAGCACGGATTTGTCCGCACGGATGATATGCCGGGCGAGCATGAGGCGCGGGTGAAGCGGATTGTCGGGATACTTGGAGAGCCGGGCTGGAGAAAACACTGGATCGCCGGCCACGGCCAGGACGTGGATACGGCGCTCGAGATCGGGCTCGCCCGCGGTGTTGCCGGTCGCCTCGATGATGCGCACGTGGATGACGAGATGCTGTCGATGCTGGAGAGAGATGCGTGAAGGCACGGCAATGGGGCCAACCGATACCGGTTGGCCCCATTGCTTCCCTGTCCTGGATCGATTCTGCCGTCTAGCTGGCGGCTTCAGTCCGCTCGCGAAGTCGTTGCTCCTGTTCACGCAATTCCGGCGTGAACGCCTCTCCGAAATCGTCTTCCTCGAAGATCCGACGCAGTTCGACCTGGTCGCCGTCGCTCATCGGGGCCTTCTTCACCCACTCGACGGCTTCGTCCATGGACTCGACCTGGAAGATCCAGTAGCCGGCCAGGAGCTCCTTCGTTTCGGCGAAGGGGCCGTCGGTGACGGAGGGCTTGTCGCCGGTGAAATTGACGCGAACGCCGGCCGAGCTCGGGTGGAGCCCTTCGCCGCCGACCAGGACTCCGGCGTTGACCAGGGCCTCATTGAACTTGCCCATCTCGGCAAGCTCCTGTTCGCTCGGCATCTGGCCGGATTCGGTCTCGGGTCCGGATTTGAGAAGAGCCATCACGCGCATGTCTACGCTCCTTGCCTGGTGAGTCGGGAGTCAGTGCTCCCGCCCCTCACCCTTGGAATATTCGCCGCGGGAATCTCCCGCGTTCATCAGGTAGTCGAACGGGTCGACCGGAAATCGACATGGACCCGGTATTGATTTTTCAACGGACGGAATATCCACGGGACGTGGTTATGCGGCACGGGGCGTTCACTCGTCGAGCTCGGCGAGGCGGCGTTGGATGAACCGTCGCTCGCGCTCCTGCGAAACGAGCTCCAGCGCCCGTTGGTACGCCGCCCGTGCTTCTCCTGCCCGGCCCGTCCGGCGGAGCAGGTCGGCCCGTGCCGCGTGGGCGGGATGGTAATTGACCAGTTGGCCGCTGTCGAGGATGGCGTCGATGTGCGCCAGGCCGGCATCAGGCCCGTCGTACATCGCCACGGCGGCGGCGCGGTTGAGCTCGACGACCGGTGATGGGGAAACCACATTCAGGAGATCGTACAGTGCGATGATTCGCTTCCAGTTCGTACCCGAGACCATGTTTGCCGCCGCATGCTGCGCCGAGATCGCCGCCTGGATCGTGTATGGTCCGAGGCGGCCCGTTGCGAGCACATCCTTCACCAATTGCTGCCCTTCGGCGATCAGGTCGCGGTCCCATAACGAGCGGTCCTGTTCCTCAAGTAGCAACAGATCGCCGTCCCGGGTGGTGCGCGCCGGTCGGCGCGCCTCGGTCAGCAGCATCAGCGCGAGGAGTCCCCTGGTCTCGGAGTCGTCCAGAAGCTGGCTGAGGAGCCGGGCAAGGCGAATCGCCTCGCCCGAGAGATCGGTTCGGGTGAGGGTTGAGCCGGACGATGCCATATAGCCTTCATTGAAGACGAGGTAGATCACGCTGAGCACGGCATCGAGTCGGTCGGGCAGGTCCTCAGGCTCCGGCACCTGGTAGGGGATGCCATCCTTCTTGATCTTCGCCTTCGCGCGGACGATGCGCTGGGCGAGGGTGGACGGCGCGGCGAGATAGGCGCGGGCGATCT
>CAZVAA010000433.1:0-1735 GCA_964624125.1 uncultured Sphaerobacteraceae bacterium
CGAGATCCTCGCCTTCAGGGACGAGGCGGCCCGCGAGCTCGATGAGATTGGCGGTGCCGCGTTCGATCGCGAGGCGCTGGCGGCGCGAGAGGCGGCGATCGCCCGGGATCTGGCGGCCGCTGCCACTGATCTTTCAGCGAAGCGGGCTCGAGCCGCGAAGGATCTTGGACTTGGCATCACCGGCAGTATCTCGGAACTGAGGATGGGAAGTGCCGAGGTCGAGATCGCCGTTCGGCAGCGAGAGGACCAGGGCGGTTTGCCGCTTTCGGACGGTCGGAGCGTCCATGTCGACGAGACAGGCATCGACGATGTGGAGTTCCTGATCGCCTCAAATGCGGGGGAGGCGCTCAAGCCGATCGGACGAATCGCCTCCGGAGGTGAGACCGCGCGAATCATGCTCGCGGTCAAGTCTATCCTCAGCGAGGTCGACGAAACGCCCACGCTGGTCTTTGATGAGATCGATGTCGGCGTTGGCGGGCGATCAGGCCAGGTTGTTGGCGAGAAACTCTGGTCGTTGACCCGGACGCACCAGGTGATCGTGATCTCGCACCTCGCGCAGATCGCGGCGTTTGCCGACAAACACTTCCGAATCGAGAAGGCCGATCGCGATGGCCGCGTGATTTCGACCGTCGAAGAGCTCAACCGGATGACGCGCGAGGAAGAGCTTGCGGCGATGCTCGACGGCGTTCCTGTCACGCCGGAATCACGCGCGAATGCACGGGCCATGCTCCAGCGCGTTTATGATCACCGGGCACAGCGCATGGCGCAGCAGTAATCCGCGACGTGGCGGGTATACTTTGCCGCATGACCGCGCGCATATCGCGCGCCCAACAGGAGGAACACACCAGATGCAGCCGAACATGAAGATGATCCAGCAGATGCAGAACCGCATGATGAAGATCCAGGAAGAGCTGGAGCAAACCGTCGTTGAGGGCAGTTCCGGCGGTGGCGTGGTGACCGCTTCGGTGACCGGTCAGCGGGAGCTGAGGGGCATCAAGATCGACCCCTCGGCGGTCGATCCGGAGGATGTCGAAATGCTCGAGGACCTCGTCGTGACGGCAGTCCAGGACGCCATGGAGAAGGCGGCGAAGCTCGCCGAGGACAAGATGGGCGCGCTTACCGGCGGGATGAAGATCCCCGGTCTGATGTAGCCGAGAGCGTACGTCAATGGCGCTTGGTGAGCCGGTCCCGTTCTATATCGACGATATCGTGCGGCTCCGGAAGCCGCACCCCTGCGGTTCGTATGAATGGCGGGTGGTGCGGATCGGGGCCGATATCGGGCTGACCTGCCAGACATGTGGCCGGCGCGTCCTGCTGCCACGCCGGACGCTCGAGAAGCGCCTGAAGACGTTCGTCGAGCGAGGACCGGACGCGCCGCGCGACGATTCGCCATGAGTGCCACGCGCTCCACCTCCCAGGTCGCCGCGCGGGGCAGCCGTGAGGACTCAATAGGCGCCGTTCTCAGGAACGGTGCCTTTCTCCGTCTCTGGATTATCCAGCTGACAACGCAGGTCCTGCAGAACATGATCAACTTCGCGCTTCTGCTGCGAGTGCGCGGAGTGGTTGAGCTGCACGATCTCCCGCATGCCAATACGGCGATCAGCCTGGTGATCCTCGCGTTCTCGCTGCCGGCTGTGTTGCTTGGACCGGTGGCGGGCGTCGTGGCCGACCGCTCGAACAAGCGGACGCTGATGGCGATCCTGAACGTCGGTCGTGCCATCGCCGTGGTGCTCTT
>CAZVAA010000434.1:0-1728 GCA_964624125.1 uncultured Sphaerobacteraceae bacterium
CCGACGAGCGGCTTGCCGAAGAAGATGTCCAGCGCGACATCCGGCTGCGTATCCTGCGCGGTGCGGTAGGCCGAGATGGAGTTGAGGATGTACGAGGCCTGGCCGGCGGCGAGGAGCTGGTTGTTCGAGGCCGCATTCCAGGAGAAGACCTCCGGCGTCATGCAGCTATTGAACAGTTCCTTCATGAAGTTGACGGCTTCGATCGTCTCCGGCGTGTTGATCGTGACGTTCTCGTTCTCGTCCTGGATCGCGCCGCCGAAGGCCCAGATGAGGGCCTGGGCGGCCATCTGGGAGTCGATCTCCTGCGACATGCCGATGCCCATCTGGACGCCCTGCTCGTTCCAGATGCGGGTGCCGCCTTCAAGGAGTTCATCGAGCGTGGTCGGGCCATTCGGCAGGTCGACCTGTTCCCAGAGGGACTTCCGGTAGTTGGCCGGGTCCGGCGCGTAGCCGTGCACGTAGCAGTAGTACTTGTCGGTCGTGGGGTTATAGGAGTTCTTGATCGAGTTCTCGACCGGCTCGCCATATTCGGCGGTCATCTCGTCCCAGAAGTCGCCCATGTCGATGACCGCTTCCTCGAACTGGGCGAGGGAGGCGATGTGCTCGATGAGGTCGTGGCCCTGCTCGGCGGAGATTTCCGCGGCGAAGGCGGCCGGGATATCGGCGGTATTGACGTGGTCGACCGTGACGGCGACATCGTTCGCCTCTCCCCATTCGTCCACGAAGGTGTCGAACCACTCATCGTGCGCGGGCACGAAGTGGGACCACTGGAGGATGCTGAGCTCGGTCCCGGCGATATCGGCAACCGGCGTGGTCTGGTGCAGCGTTGCGCGGCCATTGGCAAACCGGTTTCCGTTGGCGGCGAAGGCCTCCGCCCGGCTAATAAGGGCGGCGCTGGCGCCGAGCGCCGCAGCACGCTGGAGCAGGCTCCGACGTGACATCGACGATGCATGACCGAACGATCGACGGGTACGGGGAACACTCATGGGTAGTCGCTCCTCACCGGTTCCGGTGCTCGTGTAACTGGACATAGACTGTGTATTGCTCAAACTCGCATTATTTTGTTGGAGTGTCAAGTCCAGGCATGGCACGGCGGCGTTCGGGCTTGCGCACGCCCGGCGCATTTTGGTTTGTATAGGTTAGAATGCAGACACCTTGATACTGTTTTGGAGGACGAGAGTTCCCCCGCCAGGACCGGGATGGGTGGTTCCGGCATGGCATCTCAACGAAGGCGGATTATGTGAAGTCCACGGACGCCCTGTGGGAGCGTGCGGCCTTTGCGCTACCCGCCCCCTTGACGCCGCTGATCGGTCGTGAGCATGAGCTGGCGAGGGTCACGCAGGCACTATGTGACGACACCATTCGATTGGTCACCCTCATCGGTCCCGGTGGGGTGGGCAAGACACGCCTTGCGCTGGACGTGGCGCATCGGCTTCGGAGCGAGTTCCCGGACGGCGCATTCTTCATCGACCTGACCACGATCTCTGACCCCGGGATGGTCCTGCCGCTGATCGCGTTTGCGATGCAGCTGGATGTCCGGGACACCTCGACGTTGCCAGGCCGGCTCGTGCGGGAGCTTGGCGATCGCTCGATCCTGCTGGTGATGGACAACTTCGAACATGTCGTTGAGGCGGGGTCAGAGATCGCGAATATCCTCGGGCTTTGCCCGGCCGTTAAGGTGCTGGCGACCAGCCGGATGCCACTTCATGTGCGTGGCGAGCAGGAGGT
>CAZVAA010000435.1:0-1716 GCA_964624125.1 uncultured Sphaerobacteraceae bacterium
ACGTAGGTGCGGATCTGCTGGTCGTCAGCGTCGAACTCCGTGATCTGCGTACTTCCGACCACGCCGACCTCGTCCATCCCTTCCTCGGAATGCACGAGTACCGCGTGCTTGCTGCCGAGCGTCTGCAACACCGACGCGAGCTTCGTCGCGATGTCCGGATGGCCAACGCCGATCAACTGGTGCTTCGCACCGGCCGGATTTGTCAACGGGCCGAGCACGTTGAAGACCGTGCGGATACCCATCTGTTTGCGCGCCGGCCCAACGAATCGCATTGCCGGGTGAAACGCCGGGGCGTACATGAACCCCACGCCTACCCGTTCGACACTCTCGACGACCTGCTCGGGCGTCAGCTCGACGGCCACGCCGAGCGCCTCCAGCAAATCCGCCGAGCCGCAGAGGCTCGATGCCGCGCGGTTCCCATGCTTCGCGATGCGGACGCCGGAGGCGGCGATCACGAACGTGGCTGTCGTGCTGATATTGAAGGAGTTGGAGTGGTCCCCTCCCGTACCGCAGGTGTCGAGCAGTGGCTTCGAGTCTGAATCGATGTCGACGCGCAGCGCGTGCTGTCGCATAGCCTGCGCGAAGCCCGCGATCTCATCGACCGTTTCGCCCTTCATGCGAAGTCCGGTGACCAACGCACCGATCTGCGCATCGGTCACCTGGCCGGTCATGATCGCATCCATCGCCGCAGTCGCTTCGGCCAGGTTCAGCTCCTCGCCCTCGACAACGGTCTGGATGACCTGCTGGATATCGATATGCTGTCCGTTTGCTGTTGTCATGTCTGGTTCTTTCCGACTCAATACCCAAGCACTGGCACGCGCTCTTCGACATGGGTCACCGACCCACACGAAACCAGGAAGTTCCGGAGCAGGTCGTTGCCGACCACGGTCAGGATCGACTCCGGGTGAAACTGGACGCCCTCAACCGGCAATTCGCGGTGGCGAATCCCCTGCACGATGCCGTCTTCGGAGCGGGCGGTGATCTCGAAGGCATCCGGGATTGACGCTTCGTCGAGGATCAGCGAGTGGTATCGCGTGGCGATAAACGGGTTTGGCAGTCCCTCGTAGATGCCCTTTCCGTCGTGGGCGATCTCGGACGTCTTGCCATGCTTAAGCTCCGGCGCGAGCACGACGTTGCCGCCAAATGCCTGGCCGATCGCCTGGTGCCCGAGGCAGACGCCAAGGATCGGGACCTTTCCGGCAAGACGTTCCACGAGCTCGACCGAGATGCCGGCATCTGAGGGGGTACACGGACCAGGCGAGACGACGATGCCGCTGATCTCACCCAGGCGCGCCTCTATCTGGTCAACGGTGATCTTGTCGTTGCGCACGACCTCGACGTCCGCGCCCAGCTCCGCAAGCGCCTGAGAGAGGGTGAAGGTAAAGGAATCGTAGTTATCGAGCAGCAGGATCATGATTGCACCTCAGTCGCCGCCAGCGCATGCGCGGCCTCGAATTGCTCCGCCCGCTCGATCGCACGCACCAGCGCCCGCATCTTGTGGAAGCTTTCGGCATACTCGCCTTCCGGCGTGCTGTCGGCGACGATTCCGCCGCCGGCCTGCAACGAGGCCACCCCATCGCGGTAGACCATCGTCCGCAGCGCAATACAGGTATCCATCTCGCCGCCGAAATCGATGTAGCCGACCGCTCCGGAATAGACGCCGCGTGCGTCTTGCTCCAACTCGGCGATGATCTCCATCGCCCGGACCTTCGGCGC
>CAZVAA010000436.1:0-1715 GCA_964624125.1 uncultured Sphaerobacteraceae bacterium
GCGCTCGACGTCGCGACGACTGTGGCGTGCGACCGCGTCGTGCCGGGACACGGGGCCGCCGTGGAGTCGATACGTCCGCTCGTCGAGATAAACCGGTCGGCCATCAAGCGCACGTCCGAAGCACTGATTGACATCCTGGCCGAGCCGCGTACCGGCGACGAAGCATGCCAATTGCTGTTCGAACGACTCGATGTCCCGGTTACCGACGATGGCGCGTATTTCCTGTTGCGACCCACAGTCTCCGCCTACCTGTCCCACCTGCAGCGGATCGGCGAAGTGCGGACGGAAGTGGCGGGTAAGGCGCTGGTGTGGCGCTCGGCGACCTGATGTCATGCCCGAACATCCTGCCCGCTGTCAGGACCGGCTCCGTAGCCCACGAGCTGGTCTCCGGGGTCCAAACACCGACGTAGCATCCCGACCCCGGAAATGCTGCCCCGGGCGCGACCATCACGTAGGAATCGCTGAAGCGTCGGACCCGGGTCACGCAGGCACGTACTAGGACGACGACGCGATGTCCCCGAGAATCAGCTTCGAGATGTCTTCCCCGAGACGGACGCTGTAGTTAGTCCCACGGTCCTCCGGGTAAATCTGCGTGGTGTTGGCGAGATACAGGTTCGCCAGGGGTGTTCGATGCTCCGGAATCATCTCCGAATAGTGCAAGGGGATAATCGGTTGGGCAGCCCGCTCGCGGAACACCCAGGTCTGCTTCACCCATGACGGATCGAAATCGGGATTGATCTTCTTCAGGTGAGGCATATATTCGGCGATGATGTCGTCCGGTGACATCGTGAAATAGGGGTGGTCGGGCTCGATGTACTTGCTGAGGTACACCAGGCGGCTGCCGCCATACTTCTCGGGATCGACAAAATTCGTGTGCTCGATGACGGCGGTGAAGGGCAGGTCGTCGTCCGCGATATTGAGCCAGTAGATATCGCTCAGCGGTCGATCCAGCTCCAGCAACGCCACGACCGCCGCTTCGTACTCCAGTGCATTCAGCTTGGCCGTATAATCCGCCGGAAACGCGGGCACGAGTTTCTGGAAGATGTTGGAAGGTGTCGTGGCGAGCACGATGTCATAGAGTTGTGGATCCTCACCGGCGTCGGACCCGACCAGCCAGCGATCTTCCGTGACCTGCTCGATCGTGCTGATGCCATGCTTGACCATCGTCACCCCCGCGTCCTCACAGCCCTTCACCATGGCGTCGACCATGACCTGGAAGCTGCCGTCGAAGTAGCCGAGTTTTTCCTGGTCGAGAGGTGAACGGCGGGATGTCGTCCGGAGCCAGATTTTCCCCCAGAACCAGACCATGGCGACCTTGTCGTAGTAGCTGCCGAACTTCGCCTTGAGCTGCGCGCCCATCGTCTTCTCGTAGGCGGTCTTGCCGAGCGCCTTTCGCAGCCACTCATCGGCGGTCACGGATTCGAACCGCTTCCATTTCTTTACCTGCTGCAGGTACGCAGTGACGAGTCCAAGGCGGAGGCGGTCCCAGATCGGCATGATGTCGAGCTTGAGCACATCCAGCGCGCCGTTTAGCGGCAGGATTCGTCCATCGGCGTAGTAGCCAACGTTGGACGGCAGCCACATCAGCTTGTCGCCGACGCCGAGCTCATTCGCCAGGTTCGCGATCGAGGTATCGCTACGAAAGAGGTGATGGTAGAAAATCTCGATCTGCGTATCGCCAAACGGGATAGTTGCCGCCTGGCCGCCAAATCGAC
>CAZVAA010000437.1:0-1707 GCA_964624125.1 uncultured Sphaerobacteraceae bacterium
TGAGATTGGCGGCATCGACCCTGCACTATGTCGGCCGGATGTTGCGCAGCATCCACACGTGCACCACACGGGGCGAAGGGCCGGGAAGGAATTTCCTGGCCTTTCGCTCGTCCTCTGTACGCCGGGAATCCTCCTAGTCATTTTGACGTAGGCCAGCGGAACATGTCGGCGAATCTACGACATTCGACAATACGAATTCTCCCCTGCCATCTCCACTATGGGAGCAGACCCTTCAGGTCTCGAACACAGCCCCGCAATGGTGCGGGGCTTTCGGGCACCCCCAGAGTGGGGCATGTTCACAGGGGAGAACCATGCACCAGGTACGAATGTCCGTTGGCATCGTCATGACCGTGCTGATGCTGCTGTCCGGCAGCGGCGTCCACGCGCGCATGCAGGAGTCAGCATCCACTCCGGTCCCGGAGACCGGGGAGGTCGTGACAAGCAACGAGGAGACACCTGCCGCTCCGGAAGCCACCGAAGCGACGGAGCCCACCGAGCCTCCGGCACCACCGGTCGAGGAAACACCCGGGCCCGCGCCCGAACTCACGGACGAGGCTCCGGCCGAACCAGTGGATGAGGGGCATCCGCCGACCGGTCCACCCGCCGGGGATGAGGCCATAAGCGACCCGACCCCGATTGAAGATCCGGTGACCGACGACGCAGAACCTGAAGCGGTGGATACCGACACGGCAGACGAGCAACCCGCGACCACGGCTCCGGCCTCCGATTCCGGAGAAGAGCCTCCCGTCGAGGATGACGAGCCGGTCGTTGACGAGTCCAACACCGAAGCGACGGATGCCGACGTCACTGACGAGCGGCCCGCGACGACGTCTTCAGCGGCCCTTACCGGGGGAATCGAAGCCGGGCCGGATGTCGAAGGACAGGCGCAACACGTGCTTTCGGCCGGGGCAGGCCAGCTGACGGTTCGCGCCGTCGACCTGAATGATGACTCACCCGTTCCCGGCGCGAGCGTTACGGTCCGCGGCTCGAACGGGCTCGTCGCCGGCATCGGAACAACAGATGGCAACGGTTCGCTGGTGCTGGACAACATGGCGGAAGACCTGTATTCCGTCGAGGTCAGCGCAGCGGGGTATTTCGACGCCGAAAGCGGCATCAGTTTTCCGCAGGAAACCTCGCTTACGGTCCTGATGCAATCCGCCACCGACAGCGCCGCGACCATCACCGTGCTCGATATCCGTGATGACGCCCCGGTCGCCGGCGCCCGTGTCGTCATTACGAACCACAATATGCCTGTCGACGAGGGAACCACGAACGAGCTTGGCACCTGGACCAGCAAGGTCCTGACAGCGCAGGAAGACGCATACGGGGTCAGCGTCTATGCGGCCGGGTACGAGGATCGCACGGACTACTCGATCTACATCCCGAACGATCCATCGGCCCAGGTCTACGTCTACCCGCTCCTGGCAGGGACGATCACGTTCACCATCGGCGTCGGTGGCGATGTCGATGCACGGGTTCCTAACGCAACCATCGACCTGTACAACGAGAGCGAGACGCTCATCGGCACGTATGTCACGGACGCGAATGGCACCGTCACCACGCCCGAACTCGAAGCCGGCTGGTACACGTACGGCGTGTCGGCAGATGGATACGAATCCCTCACTCGCCAATTCGTCGAAGTCCGCGGGCCGGTCGAGACGTCGGCATCCCTGGTCCCGATGACGCCCGGCACGCTCACCATCACCG
>CAZVAA010000438.1:0-1706 GCA_964624125.1 uncultured Sphaerobacteraceae bacterium
ACAGTGCGTCCCTGCTCCTGCAGCTCGCGCACCTTGGCGGCCTTCTGGTCCGGCATGACCTCGGCCATCACATTCTCGATACCTGCCTGTCCGGCGATGGCGTCCGCGGTTCGGGCGTTGTCGCCGGTGATCATCCACACGTCGAGTCCGAGCGCCTGCAACTCACGGACGGTTTCCGCCGAGTCCGCCTTCAGCGCGTCGGCGATGCCGATCACGGCGGCCGGTTCTCCGTCGATCGCGACCATGACGGGGGTCGCGCCGCCGTGCGCGATGTCTCCGGCGATCGTCTCCAGCTGGGAGAGGTCCACCTGGTTGCCTGACATCAGCGCGGCATTGCCGATGGCGAGGCGGTGGCCGTCGACGAAGGCGATGATGCCCTGGCCAGTCACGGAATCGAACTGCGTTGCCGTGGCGGTCGGGATCTCCCGCTGGCTGGCCAGGTCCACGATCGCCTGGCCCAGCGGGTGCTCGGACTGGGATTCAGCGGCCGCGGCGAGCCGCAGGACGTCGCTCTCCGCATATCCCCCGACCGGGTAGATGCCGGTGACCGACGGTTTGCCTTCGGTGATCGTCCCGGTCTTGTCGAGCACGACCGTGTCGATCTTGCGGGCCATCTCGAGCGCCTCGCCACCCCGGACGAGCACGCCGTTCTCGGCGGCCTTGCCAGTGCCGACCATGATCGCGGTCGGCGCCGCAAGCCCGAGCGCGCAGGGACAGGCGATGACCAGCACGGCCACGGTCGTGATGACGGCATAGGAGAGGGCCGGATCGGGGCCCCAGATCATCCAGCCGATGAAGTTGAGGGCGGCGATGACCAGCACGGCGGGCACGAAGATGCCCGAGATCTGGTCCGCCAGGCGCTGCATTGGCGCCTTCGACCCCTGTGCTTCCTCGACCAGACGAACGATCTGGGAGAGAACGGTATCGCGGCCGACCTTGGTCGCGCGGAAGACGAACGAGCCGGTCTGGTTGATCGTGGCGCCGATCACCTCGTCGCCGGTGGTCTTGCTCACCGGCATCGATTCGCCGGTCAGCATGCTCTCGTCGATGGCGGACGCGCCTTCGTGGATCACGCCGTCCACCGGGATCTTCTCACCGGGACGGACGCGCACGAGGTCCCCGGCAACGACCTGCTCGGTTGGGATATCCATCTCGTGGCCGTCGCGGATAACGCGCGCGGTCTCGGCGCGAAGGCCCATCAGTGCGCGGATCGCCTCGCCGGTGCTCTTTTTCGCCCGGGCTTCCAGCCATCGGCCCATCAGGATGAGCGCGATGATGACGACCGCCGACTCGTAGTAGAGGTGGTAGGGCACCTGCCATCGCTCGGCGAGATGTGGCCAAAGCGTGACGAATGCGCTGTAGCCGTAGGCGACCGAGGTGCCGACCGCGACCAGCGTATTCATGTTCGTCGCGCCGTGCTTGAGCGCGGCCCATGTCTGCTCATAGAAAACGCGGCCAGCCCAGAACTGGACGATCGTGCCGGCAATAAGCAGGAATGGCGCGAGCGTGCGCTCGCTCATCGGGAGCGGCACATACATGAGCACCATCATCACCACGCCGATGGCGAGGCTGACGAGGCTCTTGAGCTTGAGGTCGGCGATATGGGCGTCGCGCTTGCGCTCCCGCTCCTCCGCCTCGCGCTCCTCGGCGCTGGGACCGGCGGGCGCCGGCGGAGCGGACGGTTCCGGTGCGATCACGATCGGGCC
>CAZVAA010000439.1:0-1702 GCA_964624125.1 uncultured Sphaerobacteraceae bacterium
AAGGGCACCGGTCGCTGGACCAGCCAGAACTCCTACGAGCTCGGCACGCCGATCCCCGTGATCGATGCGGCTGTCACCGCCCGTAGCCTCTCCTCGTTCAAGGAATTCCGGGACGAGGCGAGCAAGGTCATCAAGGGCCCGGGCTCCGAAGGGATGCCCTTCCCCGAGACCCCCGACCGCGAGACCCTGATCGATGCGCTCGAGAACGCGCTCTACGTCGCCAAGATCACGTCCTATGCGCAAGGTATGGCCCTGCTCGCCACGGCGTCGGAGACCTACGACTGGAACCTGAACCTCTCGGAGCTGGCCAGGATCTGGACCGCCGGCTGCATCATCCGCGCCGAATTGCTTTACCCGATCATGGAGGCGTTCAAGGCCGAGCCGGAGCTCTCCAACCTCATGCTCGCCCCCTACTTCGCCGATGAGGTTAACGGCAGCAGCCAGGACCTCCGGACCGTCGTTCGCACCGCGATCGACTTCGGCATCCCGACACCCGGCCACAACGCCGCGATCAGCTACATCGATACCTGGCGGCAGCCGAACCTGCCCGCCAACCTGATCCAGGGGCAGCGCGACTACTTCGGCGCCCACACCTATGAGCGAATCGATCGCGAAGGCGTCTTCCATACCGAGTGGATGGAAATCGGGAAAGAGAGCGCGGTTCACGGTTCGTGACGCAGCACGCTGCCTCACCGGATACCCCCGGGACCCGGCTATGGCGACGCAACACGAGATCCATTCCTGCCGTAGACTGGTTGATGCCGCGACGGTCACAGCGCCGCCGCGGCATCTCATCACACTGATTCGTATGAACGCCGCCATGGTGCGGCCTTGACAGGTCTTGATTCATGCCTAACAAGAACCGGCGTCCCGCCGATGGCACAACCTACGACTTCGCCATGGATGGTGCTGCTGGCCTGGTCGATGTCGATCACGTTGGCCACCAGTTCAACCTGGTCGAACGGCTTCCGCAGGAAAATCCGAACCCGCTCAGCACCGGCCTGAGGCTGGAACGGGTCCCGACACCCTGCGTTATGGTCATCTTCGGCGTCACCGGCGACCTCACCGCTCGCAAGCTGATGCCGTCGCTCTACGATCTCGCCGTCGGCCATCCGCTACCGGAAGGCTTCTCCATCGTCGGCGTCTCTCACCGCGACTGGGACGACGAGCAGTTCCGCGCCGAAATGCGTGAGGCGGTCGAGGAAGGCGCCCGCGCCCCGGTCACCGATGAGACCTGGGAGCTCTTCTCCCAGGGCCTCTTCTACGTCCGCGGCGATTTCGACGATGAAGCCACCTACACCAACCTCAAGGCGCGTCTTGAACAGGTCGACGAGGAACGTCGCGCGCACGGCAACCGGCTCTTCTATCTCGCCACCTCGCCGAAGTTCTACGCGCCAATCATCCGGCATCTCGGTGCCTCCGATATCGCGCACCGGCAGGACATCTACTACAACAAGCCGGACAAATGGAACCGGATCGTGATCGAGAAGCCGTTCGGCCGCGATGTCGAGAGCGCTCGCGCGCTCAACGCCCAGATCGGTGCCGTCTTCTCGGAGCGCCAGATCTATCGTATCGATCACTACCTCGGCAAGGAGACGGTCCAGAACGTTCTCGCTTTCCGCTTCGCGAACACGCTCTTTGAGCCGGTCTGGAACCGCCAGTACGTCGACCACGTCCAGATCACGGTCGCGGAATCCATCGG
>CAZVAA010000440.1:0-1699 GCA_964624125.1 uncultured Sphaerobacteraceae bacterium
ACCGTACACGATTTGCCCTTCCCCGCATCCTGGTGTTTTTCCTCGCGTTTGGGGTCGCGTTCGGACCGAGCGCGTTGATGGCGCAGGATGACGATACCCAGTGGTTCGTGCAGGAAGATTTCGATAACCAGATGCGCCAGCGTGAGGTCGAGCCGGAGGGCCCGGCCGACGAGCCATGGGTGCAAATGATCGAGCCGGAGATGGTCGACACCTCCGAATTCGCGACCGATCCCGGCTGGCACGTCTGCTTCTCCAACGCCAGTGTGGCCAACCCGTGGCGCGCGACGGGGTTCACCACGATGGAGGCCGAGGTTGAGCTACACGAGAACATCGAGCAGTTCACGGTGCTCGATGCCGGCGAGGACTCGAACAAGCAGATTTCGGACATCCAGGACCTGCTCGGGCAGGATTGCGACATCCTGATCGTGTCGCCGGCGACCACGGCCGCGCTTACGCCGGCCGTTGAGCAGGCGTGCGAGCAACTGCCGGTCATCGTCTTCGATCGTGGCGTCAACACGGACTGCGCGACGACCTTCATCCACCCGATTGGCGGGTATGTGTTTGGCGCGATTGGCGCCGAGTTCCTGGTTGAGGAAGTGCCGGAGGGCGGGAATATCCTCGCGCTGCGGATCCTGCCAGGGGTCGACGTGCTGGAGACGCGCTGGGCGGCGGCCGAGCACGTCTTCGAAGAGAACGGCATGAACGTCGTCGGCGTCGAGTTCTCGGACGGCGACCGCGCCAACGTGAAGTCGATCGTCACCGACTATATCGAGCGTTATGGCCAGATCGACGGTATCTGGATGGATGCTGGCCAGGACGCCATTGCTGCGATCGAGGCGTTCGAGGACCTGGGCATGGAGGTGCCGCCGATCGTCGGCGAGGACCAGCAGGACTTCCTGCAGAAGTGGGCCGAGGACGACCTGACGGCGATCGCGCCGTCGTGGCCGACATTCCAGTGGCGGACGCCGGTCATCGCGGCGACGATGATTCTTTCGGGTGAGGAAGTCCCGTCCGAGTGGATCCTGCCGCAGCCGGCGATCACCTCGGAGAACGTGGACGACTACGTCCAGACGGACATGCCCCCGCAGCACTACGCGCTGTGTGGCTGCGAGAACATGCCGGGGTATCCGGAGCGCTGGGGCGGCGAATAACCGGCTCGCGTTGACGGAGACGCCACAATGGAGTGACATCTCCTGCACAAGCGTTTCACGTTGGAGCCCCGGGTCTCGTGCCCCGGGGCTCTCCACGAGACGAGGCTCTCATCATGACTATCCCGCAATTCGGCGCCAACCTGTGGATATGGGATTCACCCGTCACGACCGATGTCATCCGGGAGCGCGCGTCACAGGTGGCGGCGATGGGATTCGATGCAATCGAGCTTCCCATCGAGAATCCGCACGACTGGGATGCGGCCGAGGTGCGACGGATCCTCGAGGAGACGGGGCTGAAGGCCGGCGTCTGCGCGGCGATGGGTCCCGGACGGGACCTGACCTCCATCGACAGGGAGGTTGTCGGCCAGACGCAAGCCTACCTGCATTTCTGCATCGACCAGGCGGCGGAGATCGGCGCGGGGATCGTGGCCGGGCCGATGTACTCCCCTACCGGGCAGACCGGCGCGATTGAGTTTTTCCAACGTGAGCGCATCCTCAACTCACTTATCGACAACCTGGCCCCGGTCATCGCGCATGCCGAGGTGAGC
>CAZVAA010000441.1:0-1696 GCA_964624125.1 uncultured Sphaerobacteraceae bacterium
TCGATCGCCACGGCATGGACCCTGAGCAGGCGTTCGAAGTTTGCGCCTTCGGCCCGGGCGCGACGCTGGCGACCGTCGAGTAGGCTCCAAACATCGCTACTGCTCGACCCGTGCCGGTCCTGGGCCGGCCATTGCGTTGTGAGCCACCACAGGGGCGGCACCACGGGATGATTATCCTGATTCCGTATGACTCGGCGTTCCGCGAAGCTGGAGAACCTGCACGATCAGCGCTCCAAATGGAATCGCGAAAAAGAGTGTGTAGGTAACGATTCGGGCAAAGACCACCGCCAGGTCGATACCTGGTGACGGCACTTCCATATCGATCCACTGAAACGGAAACGAAAGCGCCGGGAGAATCACCAGCATCGCCACGAAGCGATAGACAAACACGAAACCGACCATGGTGGGAAGCAGTGCAAGACCCAGAAAAACCCCCAGCCAAATGGCGCTCCCCTCCGGATTCTCTTCCCAGTGCCTGAATCCCTGGACAAGGGGGATCGCCGCAAGCCAGACGACGACAATGAATAGTAGCCATTCGTCGAACGCTGAGGTCGACGATTCGACCTTAAATTCTTCGCGCAGGAACCTGTTCAGCGCAATCGCCGAAGCCGGTCCTGCGTACAGAATCATGGCGATCGACACGAGCAATGCCCGATGGAAAAATCCGTCCCAATCGTCGATACCCCAATGCATCGAGTCCTCCGTGGCGACCGACACCAAAGTTGGCGCGAATAGTTGCCTGCACAAAAGACGGCGCGATGGCGTCGCGGGTTCCGTCCCGGATGGCAACAGTAGGAGCGATAGGCACAGAACGTGACGTTTCCGGGAGACGTTTGGCCGAACAGCGCCCTGGCTTTCCAGGACACGTTCTATTCTCTTCGGAGCAGCTTTCACCTGCTCCATCCCGGTTGCGTGGTCGGTCAGTACCCCTCTTCGATGTCGACAACATTCACCAGCTGGTCGCCCGCCTGGTAGCGCTCGAGGTTGGTCTCGATGAGCCGGAACACGCGATCCCACATGTGTGGGGTGCGACCTGCCGTGTGCTGCGTGATGATGACGTTGTCCATGTCCCACAGCGGCGAGTCACCCGGCAGCGGCTCAGGCTCGGTCACATCGAGCGCCGCGCCACCGAGTCGCCCCGTCTGCAGGGCCCGGATCAGAGCGTCCTGGTCGACGGTCCTCCCCCGCCCGACGTTGTAGAACATCGTGCCGGGCCGCATCGCCGCGAAGGCATCGGCATCGAACAACCGCGCGGTCGCGGGCGTGAAGGGCAGGCTGTTCACCACGTGGTGCGCGCTGCCGAGCGCCTCGTGGAAGCGATCCATGCCCAGCATCGTCTCGACGTGGTCGGGTCGCGGCAGGGACGAATGCCGTCGCACGCCGATCGTGTGCATGTCGAACGCGCTGGCCCGCTTCGCTACCGCCTGGCCGATGTCCCCGAGTCCCGCGAGCATCACCGACTGCCCGGTCAGCTCGAACACGCCGATCACACGCTTGCCATTCCAGGCGTGCTCCTGCTGAAGCGCAAGCAGCTTAGGAAGGCGCCGCGCGAACGCCAGCATGCACGCCAACACGTGCTCGGCGATGTTGGACGCATGCACGCCAGAGCTGTTCGTGAGAATGATGTCGGATTCAGCCAATGTCGGGGTGAGGAGATCCTCAACTCCCGCCGCACCGCGATGGATCCACTTCAGTC
>CAZVAA010000442.1:0-1681 GCA_964624125.1 uncultured Sphaerobacteraceae bacterium
GGCTGAAATTTGATATACCCGGCAGTCTAGGCGCTGGCGTAACGATGCGCAACACATCCAACGCCTGCGCCCCCGATATCGGGCATGGATGCCGCACCTCTACGTTTTTTTCGGTTAGTGGGAAAGATGCGCACCCTTATGTAGGGGCGTAATTTCGTTCGTATCAGGGGTGTTTCTTTCGCGCAGGCATTTGGTAGCCGAGACGAGGGGGTATCGCCGTGCGCAATACCCCCTCGACCGGATGCGCCAGGTACTACTCTTCGCCCTCGGCGAGATTCCAGTTGGCGATGTTCCAGTAATCGTAGGAGAACGGCGCCGGGGCGATATTCTCCGCCCGCAGCCGGTTACTGTGCGCTCCCGGAGTGCCGCGTAGCACCAACGGCACCACGGCGTGATCATTTATCAGGATATCGTTCATCGTGATGAACAGATCCGCGAGGACGTCGGGATCGGTCTCGATCCGCGCCTGGTCGTAGGCAGCATCGTAGTCTTCGTTGCGGTAGCGCACCCAGTTCGCACCAGCCCATCCGTTCGACGCCTGCGCGATATTCGAGCCATCCGGTCCGGCGTACCAGAGCTCCATGTAGTTGATCGGACGTGGTGAGCTCGGATTGTTCTGCTGCTCGCTGAGGTCCCAGTAGAAGTGCGTCGCGTTCTGCTCGTTCCCGGCACCGGAATCAAAGAAGACGCCTGCGTCGACCTGCTCGAGCGTGACCGAGAACCCGATCTCCTCAAGGTTTGACTTGATGAGCGCCTGCGTTTTCTGGCGCACCGCGTTCACGCTAGTCGCATAGGTGACCGAGAGTTCCATGCCGTCCTTCATGCGGACGCCACCGCCCTCCGAGACCCAGCCGGCCTCATCAAGCGCGGCCGCGGCGGCCTCCGGGTTGTACTCCCACGTCGTGTTGGGCGACTCGATCTCCGGTGCGCCGTTGACGATATTCGGCGTCGGTTGCTGCTCGTAGCCGTAGAATTCGTCTGCGATGGTCTGTCGGTCGATCCCCTTCGCGATGGCCTCGCGCACCTTAACATCAGTGAGGAACGGGTGTGGCGTGTTCATCTCGGAGCGCTGGCCGTCAACCTCCGTCCACGGGTCCGAGAAGTTGATGTTCAGCTTCTCCGCGCCCGCGCCGGGATATGGCAGGACCAGGCCCTGGTCGCTCTCTTCCGCGATCCCCTGCAACACATCGGGCTCGACCTGCAGGTTCCACGCATAGTCGAACTCGCCGGTTTGCAGGACCGACCGTGCGGCCGCGGCGGCATCTCCCCCACCCTTCAACTGGATCGAGCTGAAGAACGGTTTGTTAGGCTCGCGATAGTTCTCATTGATGACATAGTTCACGGAGTCGTTGGGCGCAAAGGACTCCACGACATAGGGCCCGGTACCGATTGGGTTCGACATGAACGCCTGGCTCGCCTCGGCCCCGGCCTCGAGGATGTGCTTCGGATAGACAAACCCGGAGCTGGTGCCGGCGAATGGATCGGCCCAGAAGGGGTTCGGCCCGTCGAAGGTGACGGTGATCGTATGATCGTCGACGATCTCCGAGCCAGTGATGACCTCGTAGACGCCGAAACTGGTCGCTGCGTTCTCCGGGTTCAGCACCCATTCGATCGTGAAAGCGACATCCTCGGCGGTGAAGGGCTGGCCATCGCTCCACGTCACAGCCGGAAGCAGGCGAAG
>CAZVAA010000443.1:0-1677 GCA_964624125.1 uncultured Sphaerobacteraceae bacterium
GTCACCCTGCCGGGCGCACCGATCAAGGGCGGCGCGCTGACCGAGGCCGACAAGGAGGATGTCGCGTTCGCCGTCAGGCACGGCGTCGACTTCCTTGGCCTGAGTTTCCTCAACGACGCGAGCGATCTCCGGCTGGCCCGTGAAGTCGCCCGGCAGCATGGGGACAAAGTGCCGGGACTCGTCGCCAAGATCGAGCGACCGGAAGCGTTGGCGAACCTTGACGAGATCATCGAGGAGACCGACGGCGTGATGGTGGCGCGTGGCGACCTCGGCGTGCAGTTGCCGCCGGAGCGGGTGCCGCGCGCGCAGAAGCAGATTATCGAGGCCGCCAACCGCAAGGGCGTGCCGGTGATCACCGCGACCCAGATGCTGGAGTCGATGATCACGCAGCCGGTGGCGACCCGTGCCGAGACCAGCGATGTGGCCAATGCCGTCTGGGACGGTACCGACGCGGTCATGCTCTCGGCGGAGACGGCGGTTGGCCAGTATCCCTTCGAGGCGGTCCGGACGATGGACCGTATCATCCGTGAGGTTGAGCGCGAGGGGCCGGTTCGCTCCAGGGCGGCGCACGAGAAGGCGTTCGTCCACGACGATGCCGAATCGCGCTTCGCGGATGCGATCGCCCGCGCCGCCTTCGCCCTTTCGGACGAGACGCCGGTCGAGCATATCGTGGTCTTCACGAAGACCGGTGCGGCGGCCCGCAGCATCGCCAAATACCGCCCGTTCCCGCCGATCATCGCGGTGGCCGACAGTGAGGAGGTCGCCCGGCGCCTGCAGCTCGTCTGGGGTGTCCAGTCGGTCATCGTGCAGGTGAACGAGGATCCGGACAAGACGTTCCGTGAGACCGGTCAGACGATCATTGAGCAGGGGCTTGGCAAGGATGGCGAGTTCGCCCTCATCGTGGGCTCGCTGCCCATGTTCCACGAAGCCGGCCGCACCAACCTCGTGCACTTCCGCCGCCTCGGATCGTAGTACCGGGAGCAGGTAATCCAGCAATCCGAAGCGGGGAGGCCAACTGGCTTCCCCGTTTCACATCTCTGTGAGCGAGAGAAACGACAACGCCGGGAAACCGTCATCCCGAGCCGGTGCGACGACCCAGAGCGCAGCGTGGGGAGAAGCACCGTGTCGAGGGATCTTTGCGTCTGGCCTGCCACCCGTTCGTGAGGCGCAAGGATCCCTGCACGGCCGATCGGGTGGGCGGTCCGCCTGGTCGTCATCCCGATCCGCGTTTTTGCATCAGTGCCGCGCGCCCATGTTGTCATCCCGAGCGATGTCGAGGGAACTTTGCGACAGGCCTGCAGAACGCTCACCAGAAGCGGCGGTACCACCCAGCATGCGTCGGGTCCGAGAACGCAGCGCGAGGCGACATATCCCCAAGGTGTCAGTCGAAACCTCATGTACGCTCCCAAATAGCAAGCGAACGGTGGCCGATTGACCTGCCTCCGGCGAGTGCATACGCTGGAATCATCAATCGCACCTTGAGAGGAGATCACCCATGTGGTGGCATGACCTGTTGTGGGGACTCTGGAACGGCATCACCGCGTGGATTGTCCTGATCGCCCACGTCTTCAACGCCCTCGAAGGCCAGCCCGTCTACGACGTCACCCGCGCCGGCAACTGGTACGACGTCGGCTTCCTGCTCGGCGCCGGTTCGCCCTTCCTCGGAATGTTCAGTGG
>CAZVAA010000444.1:0-1677 GCA_964624125.1 uncultured Sphaerobacteraceae bacterium
ACACCCGTTTCGTCCTGCATCTCCTGGACGAATGACGGGAGTTGCGCGAGCGCGGCTTCCACGCTCGCGGATATCGTGCCGGCCGATTCGGCGACCGGGGTGGCGGACTGGGCGCTGGCGCGCCCGAGCGCGAGACCGGCTGAGCCGGCGAGAAGGGATCCGGTGAACATGCGGCGAGACAATTTGGAAGACAACGGTCACTCCATTCTATCTTCGCCATCCGGGCGGTAGGCGTGGAGCGAACCGGTCGATGCGCGAAGCGAGCCGGCCCGTAACGCCACCCTGATGACACATATCGGTTAGGTGATTTCCAATGTTTTACATCGTAACGGAAATACCCGATATGGGAAAGATGAGATGGAAAACCGTGATCCGGGCGCGTTGGACGGCGGCAACTGGCTGCCGTCCGCGATCGGGCCTGCCTAGTCGGCGATCTCGCACCAGTCGATGATGAGGCGGGTGAGGACCTCGACGGAGGTGAGGAGGTCGGGGATGCGAATGTACTCTTCCGGCTGGTGAGCGAGGCTGACATCCCCGGCGCCGTAGATACAGGTCGGGATGTTCCCGAGCTCGGTGAAGAGCCGCATGTCGGTGCCGGCGGTGAGGGCACCGATGCCCGGCTCCTCCCCGGTAATGGCCTCGTGCGCGACACGGACGGCCTTCGCGATCGGTGCGTCGGGCGAGATCTCGGCGGATGCGAACTGGCCGCCGAACCACTCCACGGTCGGCGGATGCTCCTTCATCCAGGGATCGGCTTCGGCCACGGCGGAGATACGCTCCTCGGTCTGGCGGATCATCTCCTCGATCGTCTCGCCGGGCAGGAATCCGAGTCGCCCCTCGGCGATCAGGGTATCCGGGACGGTGGATGCCCATTCGCCCGCCTTCACGACGCCGACGCTGATCGGGAACTTGTTTTCCAGGTGGTCGTAGAGGGGGTGGCTCAGGGTGTCATTGCGCTCCTGCTCCCACGCCATGAGGTCCTGGAAAATCGGCACGAACTTCTCGACCGCGCTCACGCCGTCCATCCGACTCCCGCCGTGCGCGGATTTTCCGTGGACCGTAATGCGGAAGACGAGCGATCCTCCATGGGCGACGTACAGGTCGAGGTTCGTCGGCTCGGTGATCACGATCGCGTCGGGGCGGTAGCCGCGAAGGACGGTCGAGAGGGCGCCAAGCCCGCCATCTTCCTCGCCCACGGAGGTATTGAGCTGCACATCTCCCTTGAGGGTGATGCCGAGATCGTTGAGGATGCGCACCGCCGAGATGAAGGCGGTCACGCCACCCTTCATATCCGTTGAGCCCAGCCCGTAAATGCGGTCTCCGTCGATCTCGCCCCAGGTGTTGTGCTTCCAGGCGGCGGGATCACCCGCGGGTACCGTGTCGATATGGCCCTGCAGCATCAGCGAGGAGCCTCCGCCCTTGCCCCTACGGGTACCGACCACGATGGGACGGTTCTCGTAGGTCTCCTGCTCGCCGACATGAATCACGTAGGGGGCGATCTCCTCGGAGGAGGATTCCCACTGGTCGATCTCGAGCCCGAGCGCTTCCATCGCGGCGCGGGCCTTCGCCTGCACCGGCCCTTCGTTCAAGGGGATGGATTCGGTCCCTACGAGCTCGAGATGCAGGTCGATAATCACCTGCCGCCGGGCTTCGACGGCGGCGCGGATGATTTCGGGT
>CAZVAA010000445.1:0-1672 GCA_964624125.1 uncultured Sphaerobacteraceae bacterium
GTCTCCGAAACGCCGTACGAAGCGGCCAGCGAGTCGATGCTCAAGCGCGACGTCTCAGCTGCCCTCGATACCCTCTCCGCTCGCGAGCGGCTGGTCCTCCAGCTTCGCTTCGGACTCGGGCAGGGCCACCAGCACACGCTGGCAGAAGTCGGTGAGCAACTCCAGATCAGCCGCGAGCGCGTGCGGCAGATAGAGAATGAGGCGCTGCAGAAGCTCCGCAAGATGGATGGCGATCGGCTGTTCGCCTACCACCAGGAACTCTAGACACCCCGTAGCACCACAACACGCCGGCTGCGTTCTCCCGCAGCCGGCGTTTTTGTTTGCCCTCGCCTGAACCCGTTCGCGCGGGTGGGGCCAGGGGACCACCATCGCCGTACAATGCAATCAGAGATGCGGATCACATGATGAGGATCCGGACATATTGCAACGCGAATCAGCAGTACATGCCTGATCCGCACACAGAAGCGAGACCGCCGTTGGCCATGATCACGTTTCCCACCGACCTTGAGATCGCACAGGCAGCGACCATGCTCCCGCCAGCCGACATTGCCGCGAAGCTCGGCATCGACGAGGACTACCTCGTTCCCTACGGCCGGCATGTGGCGAAGATCGACCCCGCCGTCACCGACACCATGCGAAACCGGGAGCCGGGTGCCTACGTCGTGGTGACCGCGATCACGCCGACCCCGCTCGGTGAAGGCAAGACCACCACCGCCGTCGGCCTCGCGCAAGGCCTCCAGCAGATCGATCGCACATCGGTCCTCACGCTCCGCCAGCCCTCTCTCGGCCCGACATTCGGCATCAAGGGCGGAGCGGCAGGCGCAGGTTACGCCCAGGTGCTCCCCATGGAGCAGCTCAACCTCCATCTCACCGGTGATTTCCATGCCGTCACGGCCGCGAACAATATGCTGGCGGCGATGATCAGCAACCACCTCCATCACGGGAACAAGCTGGATATCGATCCGCACTCGATCACCTGGCGGCGAGTGATGGACATCAACGACCGCTCACTCCGATCCATTGTCGAGGGACTCGGTAGCAAGGACGACGGCATCCCTCGCCAGACCGGCTTCGATATCACCGCCGCCAGCGAAGTGATGACGACGCTCTCGCTCGCCACCTCGATTGACGACCTGAAAGAACGGCTCGGGCGCCTGGTGATCGGACGCAATCGTTCGGGCGGATTCGTCACCGCCGCCGATCTCAAGGCGGACGGCGCGATGGCGGTCATCCTCAAGGACGCCGCCTGGCCGAACCTGCTCCAGACCACCGAGAACACGCCGGTGTTGATCCATGCCGGCCCCTTCGGCAACATCGCAACCGGCAACTCGTCGGTCATAGCCGACCAGGTCGGCATCAGAACGGCGGATTTCGTCATTACCGAAGCGGGCTTCGGCGCCGACATGGGCGCGGAACGGTTCTTCAACGTCAAGTGCCGGATCTCGGGGCTG
Organism: uncultured Sphaerobacteraceae bacterium; assembly: GCA_964624125.1. Lineage (GTDB taxonomy): Bacteria > Chloroflexota > Chloroflexia > Thermomicrobiales > UBA6265 > UBA6265. Next base: position 1,452 of record CAZVAA010000445.1, read on the forward strand.
CTCCCCTCCGCGGCAGTGCTCGTCGTCACCGTCCGCGCCCTGAAGGCCCATTCCGGTCGCTTCAGGATCAGGGCGGGTAGACCGCTCCCCCCCGAACTGCTCGAAGAGTCGCCGGAGGACGTCCGGGCCGGAGCGGCGAACCTGCTGAAGCACATCGAGATCGTGAAGTCGTTCGGCGTCAACCCGGTGGTCGCGATCAATGCCTTCCCGAACGATCATGA
>CAZVAA010000446.1:0-1667 GCA_964624125.1 uncultured Sphaerobacteraceae bacterium
GCGCGTGTACGAGATGGGTCCGGCGATCGGATGATGAAATGGAAAAGGGCCGGCAAGGCGCCGGCCCTTTCGCATGCTGTGGTTTGAAATCCTACGGCTCAACCCAGACGTCGGCCCAGTCGGTGAGTGCCTCAAGGGCGCCACTGAGCTGGTATCCCTTTTCCGTGAGGTGGTACTCAATGCGGACGGGCGTTTCTGCGTGAACGGTGCGCTCAACGATCCCCTCCGCCTCGAGCTCCTTCAGGCGCTCGGACAGGAGCCGGTCGCTGAGTCCTGGGACGGCGTGGATGATGTCGGTGAAGCGGGAGGCACCCTTGAGCAGCGCGCTCAGGATGGCACCAGTCCAGCGTCGGCCGATCAACTCCACAGCCTTGTGGAATTTCGGGCACACGGCGATATTCGTCGGGTCTATCCGTGTTTGCATGTAGTCGCTCTCTCTTATACAGGAATGGAAGCTGACAACCTGTAGGGCTCCATCAGGTCCATTATAAGCGACTTGAGACCATCTCGCTGTGGGCCTGGTTTCCAGAGGTTGTCGGTCCACCGGGGAACGCATCGCGCAGCAGGGTGAGCGGGTCGTGGGCCGACGCGGAACGCGCGTCTTCCCAAGCCAGTGGGATACGGCGGTACGTCTCCCCCGAAAGCGCGGCGCGTGCAATCGGGTGCTCCGGATCGACGACGGGATTCTCCCGGCTGATCTGGGTGAGATGTTGCAGAAGGATCGCGTGCTTCTCCGCTGCCTTGCTCGACGTGTCGATCCAGTGGGTGATGTCGTCGGCCGGGGTTCCGTATGTGTTGAGCTCTTCCTTTGGCATGGAGAAGAACGGGCTCTCCGGATTCTGTGCGGAGTGCAGGATGCGCTCTCGCGGCGAGGCGACGTGGTAGTACGCCTCGATTTGCCATGGCTCGCCAAGTCCCGGCTCATCGGTCTCGGCCGCCCTGATGACCGCCTCGTCGGTCATGGCGCCGATGCGGATGTGGTCCGGGTGACCGTAGACGCCATCCGGGCCGAAGCTGACCACAACCTTCGGGCGCAACTCGCGGATATGACCGACGAGGTGGGCAATGACCTCCTCATCCGGTGCCTGGACCAGTGCCCTGGGGTCGTCGTTTTCCTTTGTCCCGGCCATCCCCGAATCGCGATACGGCATGATCCGGAGTTCGTCCAGTTTCGCGAGACGCATCGAGCGGCGAAGCTCCTGTTCGCGTACGGCGGCGAGTGATGCGCGGGTCGCGAGCGCGGAGTCGCGGATCTCGCCGGCCTCGCCTCGGGTCGCGCAGACGTAGGCGGTTTTCATTCCGGCGTCGTCGGCGAGCAACATGGTGCCCGCGTTTCCGAACGACTCGTCGTCAGGATGGGCGAGGATCCACAGGATATCGATCTGCGTGACGGTTGGGCTGGAATGTGATGTCAAGGACGTGTCCTCTCCTGGCATGGCTTACAGCAGTGCCCCGAATGCTTCCTCGTAGCGTTCGAGTCGCTGGCGGCCATTGCGATAGATGTCATGTGTCCCGGACACAGGATACGATGTGCCGACAACCCGTGTGACCGGGGCAAGCAATGAATCGATCGCGCGAATGGACTGGAGCGCGCAGATTGCCGCGCCACGCGCCGATGCCTCGGCGTCTTCCGAGAGGGCGTCGATGGGGTGATTGAGGACATCGGC
>CAZVAA010000447.1:0-1659 GCA_964624125.1 uncultured Sphaerobacteraceae bacterium
CGAAATCTCTGATCTGCTCAAGCAGCAGATCCAGGGGTTCTCGGACAAGGCAACGGTTGCAAACGTCGGACAGGTCATTTCCGTGGGTGACGGTGTCGCCACCGTCCACGGTCTCAGCCAGGCGATGCAATCGGAGCTTGTGGAATTTACAAAGGACGGGACCCTTGGTCTCGTGCTCAACCTCGGTGAGGACGCCGTCTCGGTTATCGTGATGGGCGAATACATCGATATTGAAGAAGGCGACGAGGTCCGCACGACGGGCGCCGTCGCATCGGTGCCTGTCGGCGAGGCGCTGCTGGGCCGCGTGGTGAACGCGCTCGGCCAGCCGATCGACGGCAAGGGCCCGATCCAGACGGACAAGACCCGCGAAGTCGAGCGCATCGCGCCGGGCGTGATCAAGCGCCAGGACGTCGATACGCCGCTGCAAACCGGTATCAAGGCGATCGACGCGATGACGCCGATCGGCCGTGGCCAGCGCCAGCTGATCCTGGGCGACCGCCAGACCGGTAAGTCGGTGATCGCGACCGACGCGATCATCAACCAGCGCGACAGCAACGTGAAGTGCATCTACGTCGCGATTGGCCAGAAGCGGGCGCAGATCGCCCAGCTGACGCAGATTCTCGAGGAGAACGGCGCGCTCGATCATACGATCATCGTCGTTGCCTCGGCGTCGGACCCGGCTCCACTCCAGTACATCGCCCCGTTTGCGGGAACTGCAATGGGCGAGGAGATCATGGAGAACGGCGGCGATGCGCTGATTATCTATGACGACCTGACCAAGCACGCGCAGGCCTATCGCCAGGTGTCGTTGCTGGTTCGCCGCCCACCGGGACGCGAGGCGTATCCGGGCGACGTCTTCTACCTGCATTCTCGCCTGCTCGAGCGCTCGGCGCGCATGAACGATGAGCTTGGTGGCGGGTCGCTGACATCGTTGCCGATCATCGAGACCCAGGCTGGCGACATCTCGGCATACATCCCGACGAACGTGATTTCGATTACGGACGGCCAGATCTATCTCGAAACCGACCTCTTCTACGCGGGTGTTCGCCCGGCCATCAACACTGGTCTTTCGGTGTCCCGCGTGGGTGGTGACGCCCAGATCAAGGCGATGAAGAAGGTCGCCGGTTCGCTGCGTCTCGACATGGCCAGCTACCGCTCGCTCGCGGCGTTCGCGCAGTTCGGGACATCGGACCTCGATGCCTCGACGCGACAGCAGATCGAGCGCGGTCAGGTGATGACCGAGGTCCTGAAGCAACCGCAGTACAGCCCGCTCCCGGTTGAGGAGCAGGTCGCGATCCTGTGGGCCGGTACGCAGGGCTACCTGGATGATGTCCAGGTGAGCGATGTTCACCGGTTCGAGGAAGAGTATCTGGAGTTCATGCGGTCGACCAAGCGCGACGTGCTGGACAAGATTCGCGACGAGAAGGAGCTGAGCGACGAGATCGTCGAGGCGATGAAGTCCGCGGTCGAGGAGTTCAAGGGCACCTTTACGGCGAGCGAGGAAGACGCGGTAACCCAGGCGGCGGATTAGTGCCCGATAGGTGTCAGATGTGGCGGTTGCATGATCGCAAAGGTGATCCTGCCGGTGATCGCCACATTTGACGCGAGAGGATGAGGCGACATGCCAAGCCCACGTGAAATTCGGCGCCGGATTCGCGG
>CAZVAA010000448.1:0-1655 GCA_964624125.1 uncultured Sphaerobacteraceae bacterium
CGGACATCGAATTCGACGGTGGTGAGCCCAAGCGCGAGCGCGTGCCGGAAGCCGGGGAGTGAGTTCTCCGGCGCCTCATTACGGGCGCCGCGGTGCCCGATGATGTCTGGGTGCATGGATCGTCCTTTCCTTGCGCGGGCAGTATCCCGTAGCGAACGCCGCGCGTGAAGGGTGTATGATGATCGACCGTGATCACAAACGCGACGCTGGGGGGAAGAACATGGCGATAAACGGGGATGACCGGCTGACGCGCGCGGAGATCGAGCAGGTCCGTGACGAGCTGGAGGCGTCGGCGGAGCGGCTCTTCGCCGGGCACGGCAGGCCGAGGTCGCTGAACCGGCGGACCTTCGTGCTGGGCTCGCTGGCGAGCGGGGCGATGTGGACGACCGATGTCGCCGCGCAGACCACGCCGTCGGCCAGTCCGATGGCCTCGCCCGTTGCGCAGGTCGATCTGGAGGCGAATCCCTTTACGCTGGGGGTGGCGTCGGGCGATCCCGAGCCGGACGGAGTCGTGCTGTGGACCCGGCTGGCGCCGGAGCCGTTCGAGCCGGATGGCGGCATGACCGGTCCGTCGGTGGAGCTCACCTACGAGATCGCGACCGATGATGGCATGACCGATATCGTGCAGCAGGGCACGGCGCTGGCCGAGGCGGAGTGGGCGTATTCGGTGCATCTGGAGGCGACCGGGCTGGACCCGGACCGGTGGTATTTCTACCGGTTCCGGATTGGCGAGTACGACAGCCCGGTCGGGCGCACGCGAACCGCGCCGGCTCCGGGAGCGTCGTTCCAGAATTTCCGCTTCGCGTTCGCCTCCTGCCAGCGCTTCGAGGATGGCCTGTTCACGGCGTACCGGGACCTCGTGGAGCAGGAGGTCGACCTCGTCGTACATCTCGGGGATTACATCTACGAATACACGATGCAGGCGGACCGCATGCCGCGCGGGCTGGACCTCCCCTTCAACGGGTTGACCGAGGCGCGGACGCTGATGGACTACCGGCAGCGCCATGCGCTCTACAAGCTCGATCCGCACCTGCAGGAAGCGCACCGGGTCGCGCCGTGGATCGTCACGTGGGACGACCATGAGGTGGCGAACAACTACATCGTGCCGGTGGTCGAGGATACGCTTTTCGGCGACCCGCTGAAGGAGCGGCGTGAGGCCGCCTATCGCGCCTATTACGAGCACCAGCCCCTGCGCGCGGCATCCCGGCCGGACGGGGTGGACTTGCCGCTGTACCGGGCGGCGGAATTCGGCGACCTCCTGCGGTTCAATGTGCTGGACACGCGGCAGTATCGCTATCCCGCTGTCGGGGGCTGTGGCGATACCGAGCGCGAGCGGAACGACGGCTTTTGCGAGTCGGTCCTCAACCCGGAGCGGACCATGCTCGGCGCGGAGCAGAAGGATTGGCTGCTGGGCGGATTCGGCGAGACATCGGCGCGGTGGAATGTGCTGGCGAACCAGGTGCCCTTCGCGCGGATCGACTACAACCCGGGTCCGGGGCAGAGCTTTGGCGGGTCGGACAACGACAAGTGGGATGGGTACGCGCTCGAGCGGGACGAGATTCTTGCGGCGATGGCGGACGCGGCTGAATCGCAGGGGTTTAACCCGGTCGTGATCACCGGCGATGTCCACGCCAACTTCGTCTGGGACCTGAAGC
>CAZVAA010000449.1:0-1654 GCA_964624125.1 uncultured Sphaerobacteraceae bacterium
CGGACATCGAATTCGACGGTGGTGAGCCCAAGCGCGAGCGCGTGCCGGAAGCCGGCGAGGGTATTCTCCGGCGCCTCGTTGCGGGCGCCACGGTGTCCGATGATATCGGGATGCATGGGTCGTCCTTTCCTTGCGCGGGCAGTATCCCGTAGCGAGCGGCGCCCGTGAAGGGTGTATGATGATCGACCGTGATCACCAAGCGACGCTGGGGGGAAGAACATGGCGATAAACGGGGATGATCGACTGACGCGCGCGGAGATCGAGCAGGTCCGCGACGAACTGGAGGCGTCGGCGGAGCGGCTCTTCGCCGGGCACGGCAGGCCGAGGTCGCTGAACCGGCGGACCTTCGTTCTGGGCTCGCTGGCGAGCGGGGCGATGTGGACAACCGATGTCACCGCGCAGGCCACGCCGTCCGCGAGCCCGATGGCCTCGCCGGTGGCAGGCGGGGCGCTTGCTGGCAATCCGTTCACGCTGGGTGTCGCCTCCGGCGATCCCGAGCCGGACGGGGTCGTGCTGTGGACCCGGCTGGCACCGGAGCCGTTCGAGCCGGATGGCGGCATGACCGGGCCGTCGGTGGAGCTCACCTACGAGATCGCGACCGATGATGGCATGACCGATATCGTGCAGCAGGGCACGGCGCTGGCCGAGGCGGAGTGGGCGTATTCGGTGCATCTGGAGGCGACCGGGCTGGACCCGGACCGGTGGTATTTCTACCGGTTCCGGATTGGCGAGTACGACAGCCCGGTCGGGCGCACGCGAACCGCGCCGGCTCCGGGAGCGTCGTTCCAGAATTTCCGCTTCGCGTTCGCCTCCTGCCAGCGCTTCGAGGATGGCCTGTTCACGGCGTACCGGGACCTCGTGGAGCAGGAGGTCGACCTCGTCGTACATCTCGGGGATTACATCTACGAATACACGATGCAGGCGGACCGCATGCCGCGCGGGCTGGACCTCCCCTTCAACGGGTTGACCGAGGCGCGGACGCTGATGGACTACCGGCAGCGCTATGCGTTGTACAGGCTTGATCCGCATTTGCAGGAGGCGCACCGGGTCGCGCCGTGGATCGTCACGTGGGACGACCATGAAGTGGCGAACAACTACATCGTGCCGGTGGTCGAGGATACGCTCTTCGGTGACCCGCTGAAGGAGCGGCGCGAGGCCGCCTATCGCGTGTACTACGAGCACCAGCCGCTGCGGGCGGCATCCCGCCCGGACGGGGTGGACATGCCGCTGTACCGGGCGGCGGAATTCGGCGACCTCCTGCGGTTCAACGTACTGGATACGCGGCAGTATCGCTATCCCGCTGTCGGGGGCTGTGGTGATACCGAGCGCGAGCGGAATGACGGCTTTTGCGAGGCGGTGCTCAACCCGGAGCGGACCATGCTCGGGGCGGAGCAGAAGGACTGGCTGCTGGGCGGGTTCGGCGAGACATCGGCGCGGTGGAACGTGCTCGCGAACCAGGTGCCGTTCGCGCGGATCGATTACGACCCGGGTCCGGGGCAAAGCTTTGGCGGGTCGGACAACGACAAGTGGGATGGGTACGTGCTGGAGCGGGATGAGATTCTCGCGGCGATGGCGGACGCGGCTGAATCGCAGGGGTTCAACCCGGTCGTGATCACCGGCGATGTCCACGCCAACTTCGTCTGGGACCTGAAGC
>CAZVAA010000450.1:0-1648 GCA_964624125.1 uncultured Sphaerobacteraceae bacterium
AGGTGGAGGTGGAGGACGGGATGCCGCTGATCCGGGCCGAGCATCTGGTGAAGGAATACCGGCGACCGACGCGGCAGTCGGGGCGATTCGGGGCTGTTCGTACACTCTTTACAAGAGAGACGACGGTGACCCGCGCGGTGGAAGATGTCTCCTTCTCGATCGATGAGGGCGAGATCGTCGGGTATCTCGGGCCGAACGGCGCCGGGAAGTCGACGACGATCAAGATGCTGGCGGGGATCCTCGTGCCGACGAGCGGGACGTGCGAGGTCGCCGGCATCGTGCCGTGGGAGGATCGTCCGGCGAATGCGATGAACATCGGCGTGGTCTTCGGGCAGCGGAGCCAGTTGTGGTGGGATTTGCCGCTGGAGGAATCGCTGCAGCTGATCGGCAAGATGTATCGCGTCGAGCCGGAGCAGTTCCGGCGGCAGCGGGAGATGCTGGTCGAGTTGCTGGACATGGAGTCGTTCCTGCAGACGCCGGTCCGGCAACTGAGTCTCGGGCAACGCATGCGCGGCGATCTTGCGGCGGCGGTGCTGTATGAACCGCCGGTGCTCTTTCTCGATGAGCCAACCGTGGGGCTGGATGTGATCGCCAAGGAGCGGATGCGTTCCTTCATCGAGCAGGTCAATCGCGAGAAGCGGACGACGGTGCTGCTGACGACGCACGACCTCGACGATGTCGAGCGGCTGTGCAAGCGAATCATCATCATCGACGAGGGACGGGTGCTGTTCGATGGCGAGGCGGCGGACCTGAAACGCCGGTATGCGCCGACGCGGCTGCTCGATGTGGTGGTTGCCGGGGATGCGACTGACCGACTGGCGCGGCTGGCCGGTGCGATGCCGGCCGGGGTGGAGACCCTGTCGCACGATGGCATGAAGGCGACGTTCGAGATCGATCCGGGGGTGATCCCGGTGGCGGATGTGATCGGGGATGTCTCGGCACAGGTGCCGGTGGTCGACCTCGGGGTGCGGGAGCCGCCGCTGGAGGGGATCATCCGCGAGATCTACGAGGCGCGGGAGGTCACCCGGTGATCGCGCGGGCTGCGTGGCGACCGCATCCGGGGGTGGTCGCCAGCATGCAGGCGGCCATGCGGCGGACGTGGGCCTATCGCGCCCGGTTCGTGCTGTGGCTGGTGCGGGCGATGGCGCAGCTCTACCTGCTGCGGATGGTGTGGACGGCGCTGTATGGCGGCGAGGACTCGGTCGACGGTATCCCGGCGGGCATGATGCTGGTCTACCTGACGGTGGCGATGCTGCAGGAGTTCCTGATCCAGCCCTCCATCGTGTACGAGATCGATTCGCGGATCACGCGGGGCACGGTGGCGTCGGATATCGTGCGGCCGGTCGGGTTCATGCGCCAGATGCTGGCGTACGACGTCGGGAACCTGATCGGGCGAGCGCCGGTGCTGCTGGTCGCGGTGCCGGTGGCGGCGGTGGTCGGGTCGATGCGGTTGCCACCGACGCTGGAGGCCGGTGCCGGCTACGCGGTGAGCCTCCTGCTGGCCTATGCGATCTCGCTGTTGATCTGGGCGCTGGTCGGGTTGAGCGCGTTCTGGATGATGAATGCGCATGGCGTGCGCTTCCTGCTGTCGACGGTGCAGGGGTTTCTCTCCGGCGCGATGGTGCCGCTCTGGTTCCTGCCGGACTGG
>CAZVAA010000451.1:0-1626 GCA_964624125.1 uncultured Sphaerobacteraceae bacterium
GTGATCGAGGCGCATATGCTGCCGATCACCGAGAAGCTGATGGAGGCGGGCGCCGATGTCTGGCACCGGGACGGCAAGATGCTGATCCGGCCCGGTGACGAGCTCCGCTCCGTCGACATCCAGACGCTGCCCTATCCCGGTTTCCCGACCGATAGCCAGTCCACTTTCGTGCCGCTGCTCACGCAGTGTCACGGTGTTGCTACCGTCCACGAGCGCGTTTATGAGGATCGCTTGCGCTACACCGATGAGCTGCTGAAGATGGGCGCGGATATACGTGTGCCACGGTGGGGGAACAACGGCGAGTTCCTTGCCACCTCGGCGGAAGTCCATGGTCCGACGAAGCTGCACGGCGCGCGGGTCGAGTCGCTCGATATCCGTTCGGCGGTGAGCCTCGTGCTTGCCGGGCTGGTCGCCGAGGGCGAAACCGAGCTGACCGAGGTCTATCACATCGATCGGGGGTATGCGGATTTCGTGCGCAAGCTCAGCGAGCTCGGCGCCGACATCGAGGATACGCATCCGCCCGTCATGTAACCTCAGGATCGGGGCCCGAAAGTTGCGTTCGTACATGCTGATAGAGTAGGTTGAACGCAGAATGGCCGGCGCCTCGAAAACGCCCGACGCACGAAGGAACCAGACGCGTGTCATCACGAATTCTTGTGGTCGAAGACCAGGACGATGTCGCCCAACTCATCGATGTGGTGTTGAAGGGCGAGGGATACACCGTTGCCATCGCGCGCGATGGCGCGCAGGGCCTGATGATGTCCCGCGACTGGAAGCCGGACCTCATCCTCATGGACATCATGCTCCCCGGCGTCGATGGCGGCACGCTCATCCATCGCCTCCGCCAGGAAGCCGAGACCGAGGACCTGCCGATCATCGCGATGTCCGCCAGCCGTACCCTGCGGGACCGCACACCCGAGCTGGAAGCGGACGCCCTGCTCTCGAAGCCCTTCGATGTCGACGCCCTGCTGGTGCAGGTCCAGTTCCTGTTGTCGCGTGGCCGGGGTGACGGCGAAGCCTGATGGCGGACGACATCGTCACCATGTCCGTCACGGTGGTGATCCCCACCTACAACGAACGGGAGAACATCGCCTCACTCGTCGAGGAGGTACTGGCGCTGCCGGCGTCCCCGAGGGTGCTGATCGTCGATGACGCGTCGCCGGATGGAACCGGGGACGTCGCGGACGATCTCGAAACGCGTTACCCCGATCGGGTTTCTGTGTTGCACCGCGCGGGCAAGGAGGGGTTGGGCCGTGCCTACGTCGCGGGCTTCCAACGCGCGCTGGAGCTTGGCACCACCCACATCGCTCAGATGGATGCCGATCACTCCCACCGTCCCGAGGACCTGCAGGCGATGATCGATGTCGCCCGCGAGACGAACGCGGACCTGGTGCTCGGGAGCCGGTATATCGCCGGTGGGAGCACCATTGGCTGGCCATGGCACCGCAAGTTGATCAGCCGCATCGGCAGCATCTACGCCGGATTGGTGCTCAGTGTGCAGATCCGGGACCTCACCGGGGGCTTCAAGCTGTGGAAGCGGGAGACGCTTGAGGACATCGACCTGGCCAGCGTCCATTCCGACGGCTACAGCTTCCAGGCCGAGACGACCTACCGCGCCCTGACGCG
>CAZVAA010000452.1:0-1617 GCA_964624125.1 uncultured Sphaerobacteraceae bacterium
CTGGGCGCCAGTGTCGGGATCGACCTCGGCGAGATCGTCGTCACGGACTGGGTCGACGCCAGCGAGGGACGGGTCACCGTGGTCGCCGTGATCGAAGAGCTCTTCAAGCTGGGTGGCATCCTCGTCCTCACCCTGTATGCGGGGATGGTGGCGCGGGATCGCCTCCGCCGCTCGACGCTCCCCGAGTGAAAAGGCGAAGCGATCGTCGCCGTCTGTTCCGCTCTCCTGTTGGTTCACGAATCTCGATGATGTCGGCTGTCTTCGACTCCGTCGCGGCAGATGTATCAAACTGTCTGGAATAGCGCTCACTTAATATGACGGGTAACCGACGTGAGTCGTCGGGCGGGCAGCAGGGGTGGGGATCGTTCAGGATGGAAGACGAGCAAACGACAGACCGGGTGTCAGCCACGGCAGTGCTCCGGCAGGTGCGGTCGCTTTGGCCGGTATTGCTCGGGATGGGCATCCTGCTGACGGCACTGGGATTGGCGCTCGTCCTTATCTACTACCAGACGGATGTGAACCCGCATCATCTTGTGGCGGATCCCCATGAGATCGCCTTCCTGCCGGAATACGTCGGCATGTACTCGTATGCCGGAGTGCTCCTGTTATGGACCGCAGGTATCGTGAGCATCCTGACTGGCGTCATCGTTCGGGGCCGGGGAGCGCCCGGCCGGTTTTTTGCCTTCCACGTCACGCTCGGCCTCCTCTTGTGCCTGCTGGCGATCGACGACCTCTTCATGCTGCATGAATGGGCCGGGCTCATCATGGCCGAGGCGATTAATGCCGAAGATGTCGGCTTCGAGCGGTCGCGGCTGGAGGCGATCGTCTTCGCCGGCATCGGCCTGCTTTGGCTGGCCTGGATCGCAAGGTTCTGGCGAACGATCCTGCGCACGGAATACGTGCTGCTCGGCCTGGGGATGATCGCGTTCGGCGCCAGCATCGCGCTCGACCTGGGCGGCTACGTCTTCCCGGCCCTGGAGCCGGAATCGGTCCAGCGACGACTCTTCCTGGCGTTGCTGGAAGAGATGATGAAGATGACTGGCATCCTGCTGATGCTCGCCTACACGTGGCGAATCGGCCTCAACCGGTTCCGGTCAGTTGTTGGTGATCCCACCCGTCACAAACTCGCCACCGGAGGTGAGGCGTGAGGGCCCGGATCGGTCGATATGCCGATTCGGTGGTGGTGCAGGCGCTAGCCCTGGCGTTGATGAGCCGTGTGGTCCTCTTCTTCGTCAACTGGTACTCCATCAAGGCCATGCCGTATGAATGGCCCGGGTATGGCAGTTGGGCGGAAACGACCTACATGATTGGCGGCTGGATGCAATGGGACGCCGGTCACTACTACCGGATCGTCGCCAACGGCTATTCCGTCGCCGAGTCCTCCTCCCATGGCGTCCCTGCCTTCTTTCCTGCCTATCCGATGATCATCGATGGCATCCTGAAGGTGCTGGGAGCGCAGCCGACGTGGCACAACGTCGGGGTGATCGGCATGGCGGTTTCGCACCTCTGTTTCCTGGTGGCGATTCCCCTGCTGACATGGCTCGTCGCTCGCTTGCGGGGGGATGACGTGGCCCGGATCACGGCGCTCCTGCTGGTGACATCACCGTTCAGTCTGTT
>CAZVAA010000453.1:0-1606 GCA_964624125.1 uncultured Sphaerobacteraceae bacterium
CACGATGCTGACCCAGCCGACGAGATGCGCGGTCACCGGCCCGTAGGGGTAATGACGCGCGGTGGCGCGCTGGACCTGTACACCGGTATACGGCTGCAGTTCATTGAGGAGCTCGGTGGAGCGGTCGGCGGGGAGATCCTTCAGCGGCACGCTCCAGTTCGGGGCGCCGGCGGCGTCGACCCGCTCGCGGATATCAGCCTCGGGCATCTCGATGATCTGGCTGAGGGCAGGGTAGGTCTCGTCCGGGCTCTCGACCTGCCCGGGCACGACGCTGATGCGAGCCACCTCGGCGTCTTCGGCGAGCACCTTGCCGTTGCGGTCGAGGATACGGCCACGATGGGTCATCTCGCCGACGAAGTCGACGCAGCCCGTTGTGCCAAGGTCCGTGAAGATCGCCGATGGGGACCACGAGACCCTCCACGCGTTGTCCTCCCGCACGAGGTGCAGGGAGTTCTCCTCGGTGATCTCGCCGACGAGGCTGGAAGTGTAGGTAACCCGCATCGGGACCGCGCCATCCAGCCCCGCCTCGGCGGTCACCTCGGCGTCAATCGCCGTGAGCCCGGCCTCCTGCTCGATGCTGGTGTAGCGCTGCGTGAACTCCTCCTCGGTCATCGCCTGCCTGGTGGCGTCGGAGGTGAGCTCGTACATGGATGCGTAGTCTCCCGCTTCCCAGAAGGTGACCCAGTTCTCTGCAATGCGGGTGGGGGCGCCAACATCGGCGGCGGTCGCCGTCGGCACCGGGGTGTGGGTCGCGGTCGGCTCCGGCGTGGGGGTCGGCAAATCGCCGGCCGCCTGTGGTGACACCTGCATGGCAAGCTGCTGTCCGCCATCGCCGTTGTCCGGGCGAACTTCGCCGGAGACGAGGATGGCGGAGGCGGCGATGACGGCGACAAGCAGGATCGACGCGAACACCCACGGCCAGCGCGGAGCGCGGGCGGGAGCGGCATAAGGGGAGTGGTAGCTGGAACGGTATGCCACGCGAGAGAAATCCTTCCTCCGGGGAACAGGAGATGAAACGCGGGGAGCGTTTTGTACGTACATGCTAGCACGACGGCTGGAGGCAACCGCCGGATTCACACCATTTTTAACGTAGGTCCAGCGTGGATGGTTTCACCTTCGGCAGTGGATCTCATGCCCCGAAAACACAGGAAGGCGCCCGCTGCATGCGGGCGCCCTCCCGGTGGTGCTTGTGCGGCCTGGCGCTACGTCCAGTTCCTCCGGATCACGATTCCACCGATCGACGCAACCAGCGCGACAGTCGCGGTCAGGAGCAGGAGCCCGGCGACGGATGTCCCACTGGCGCCCTGACCGGTGTTCGGCAGCGACGAGATCGTCGAGCCGGGCACCGGCGTTTCCGTGGGCTCGCCTCCCGGTGCCTCCGGCGATGCCGGCACCGTCGGCGCGACCGGCTCCGGGGTGCCCGTCGGGTCGGGTGTCCCGGTCGGCTCCGGGCTTGGGCTCGGCTCAGGAGTCGGGCTCGGGTCCGGGGTCGGACTCGGCTCCGGTGTCGGGGTCGGCTCGACCGGGGCCGGTTGCAGCACGATCGCCACGGTCGTCGGCGCCTGCTGCAGCGCGAAGAAGCCCTGCCGCGTCACCTGCCCGGTCA
>CAZVAA010000454.1:0-1600 GCA_964624125.1 uncultured Sphaerobacteraceae bacterium
CAAGGCACCGGTCGGTACATTGACCGGCCACCTCGCTTCCCGTTACCGGCGCCCTTGCTTCGGGTGTGCCTTCGTCGTCATCGTCATCACCACCGAGTTGGTTGTCCCCACCCCGGCGGACCTCCGAGGTCGCGGTCGGCTCCGCGCCAGTGGGCTCCTCGGTCGGTTCCATGCTTCGCGGCGTGCCTGGTGTCTGCCCACCTGGCGCGATCACCTCGGTCGTCGCCGGTGTTTCGGTAGGTGTTTCCTTGCCGTTGTCGTCATCACCGCCGAGTACCTGGACCAGGATCAGTATGAGGATCAGTACGAGCACGAGGCCTGCGACGAAATACGCAAGCATCCGGCGGTCCGGGCCGTCGCCGTCCCCGCCGTAGAACCGGCCCCAGATCGGCACGTTGCCGCCATTGTCTCCCCCATCGTCCTCGACCTCACGGTCGCCATCGATATGGGGATCGGCAAACCTCCGGCCGGGCGGCCCGGATTCACTGGATGCGCGGGATTCGCGCAGGCTATCGCGCCAGTAGCGTGGAGACCGCTTCCGCGGCGTGGGCGCCGGAGTGTCGTCATCTTTCGGGGTGGCGCGGATCGTCTGGCGGCGTGAGGTTGCTTCCTGATCTCCGGATTGCTTGAACCGATCAGCCGACGAACGGACAGAGCGCGACACGAACTCACCGAAGTCGAGTGGCTCGGTGGACTGCCCGGACGCATCGTCCTGGCGCCGGGTTGTCGAGTCGTCCGCCGTCGCATCACCCGAACGCGAAGGTGCCTCGTCGTCCTGGTGATCGTCGGGGAATCTGGGTGCCATTCCGCGGGCCCTCACTTCGCGCGTCAACGCGATTCCGGATACAGACTGTCAGAATCAAAGCCTAGCAAACCCGGCACGGCGTGACGAGATATACGTACCCACTGTCCGGTCGGGACGTACCACGTCATAGCATCGCCAGGTCGAGATCGAGGAGCTCTTCGCAAATCGCCCGCAATTGGCTTGCCGCCTGGCCCAGGATTGCGTTCCCCGCGTCGGCGGATGCTCCGGATGAGTCTCCGGTCGCCCCGCTCTCCGACGCCTTGTGCATCATCACCGGCAACGATCCGCCAACCGCGGAGAGGATCGTCTTCGCCCGGCGAATGTCCTCGTTCACCTGGCGCTCCCCCAACTGCGCCTGGTCCACCAGCTCCGGACGGATCGCCAGCAGGGCCGACGCTTCGTCCCCTCCACCGTGTCCGAGCGACGCCTCACCCAGGGTTTCACGGGCCGCGTTCGCCAACAGCTGGTAGGCATACAGCGGGGTTACCAGGGGCACGCCGAGCTCGCGCTTCGCCCGCTCCGCGGCCACCGTCAATGCTGGCGTGTTGCCGCCATGCGTATTGACCAGCATGATGCGCTGCACACCCTGCCGGTGCAGCGATTCGATCTGGTCGAACACCAGCGCGATGAGCGTCTCCTCCTTCAGCGAGATCGTTCCCGGGCGCCCCTGGTGGTGCCACGAGACACCCCACGGGATCACCGGGGCGATGGCGACACGCGGCCCCAGCAACGCGCCGGTAAGCGCGCACAGCACCTGCGCCGTCAGCGCATCGGTCGAGACCGGCAGGGCCGGAC
>CAZVAA010000455.1:0-1555 GCA_964624125.1 uncultured Sphaerobacteraceae bacterium
TGGAATGGCCACGGACGATGGAAAATGACAATGGAACGACCTTCGACCTGATCGTGATCGGTGGAGGCATCAATGGCGCCGGGATCGCGCGCGAGACGGCATTGGCGGGCCTGAAGGTCCTGCTCGTGGAAAAAGACGACCTCGGTGGAGGAACGACGGCGACCTCGAGCCGGCTGATCCACGGCGGTCTCCGCTACCTGGAGCACTACGAGTTCCCGCTGGTGCGCGAGTCGCTCCGGGAGCGCGAACGGTTGCTGAAAGCGGCCCCCCACCTGGTGAAGCCGCTGCCGCTCACCCTGCCGATTTACAAGGGACACTCGCGCGGGCCGCTCATGATTCGACTGGGCATGGTCGCGTACGATGTCCTCTCCTACGACAAGAGCCTGCCTCGCCACCAGATGTTCACGAAGTCGCAGGCGCTGGAAGCCGAACCCGGGCTCGAGCCGGACGGCCTGAAGGCCGCCGCGCGCTACTACGACGCGCAGTCGGTCTTCCCCGAGCGGCTCGTCGTGGAGAACGTCGCGGATGCGGTCCGGCACGGGGCGGTCGTCCGGACCCACTCTTCAGTCGTGGACTTCGAGATCGAGGCCGGTGTTGTCCGGGGCGTGACGATCGTCGACTCGACGTCCGGCGAGCGGGAGACATTCCATGCGCCTTTGACGATCAACGTCGCTGGTCCGTGGCTCGATGACGTCCTGGCCGAGTTGACCGGCGTCCCGGCGCCGAAGCGGCTGGTTGGCGGCACCAAGGGCTCGCATATCGTGGTCGAGCCGTTTCCTGGCGCGCCGAAGGATGCGCTGTACATCGAGGCGCGGCAGGATGGCCGACCGTATTTCATCATCCCGTGGAACGATCGCTACCTGATCGGAACGACCGATATCCGCTTCGACGGTGATCCGGACAAGGTCGTGGCATCCGAAGAGGAGATCGCCTACCTCCTGACGGAGACGAACCTCGCGATCCCCGACGCGAAGCTGGAGCGCGATGATGTCCTCTACACCTTTTCCGGGTTGCGGCCCCTGCCATACCAGGAGGAGGGCGCCGAGGGCTCGATCACTCGCAAGCACATCATCCGCGACCATGCGCCGCAGGTGGAGGGGCTGCTCTCGATTATCGGCGGCAAGCTGACGACATATCGCAGCCTGGCCGAGGAAACGGTCGTCGCTGCGGGCAAGAAGCTGGGTCGCAAGCTACCGAAGGGTCGCACGCGAAATGAGCCGCTGCCGGGGGCCGGAAGCGACTTCGAGGCATTCCGCCGCACATTCTGGCAAACACGGCCGGAATGGCTCACCGATGCGTCGGTAGCGTGGTTGGTGGAGCTGTATGGTGTCCGCGCGGCGGAGATCGCCGATCTCGGCGAGGAAGATCCGTCGCTTCGGGAGCCACTGGTGGAGGGGCGTCCCGCCATCGGCGCGGCGATCGCGTTCGCGTTCCGGAAGGAGTTCGCCGTAACCCTTGCGGACGTCCTGCTGCGGCGGACGATGCTGGCGCTGGACTCCGACGCCGGGCTGGGCGTGGCCGAGGCAGCGTCTCACGTCGCGGCCCGCGTGCAGGG
>CAZVAA010000456.1:0-1536 GCA_964624125.1 uncultured Sphaerobacteraceae bacterium
CCGCTCTCCGAGTGGGATGGCCAGCGGAAGATCCGCACCATGCCCCCGAGCTGGCGGTGAGACAGCGGTGTGCAATGACCGGTGATCGGTAGCCCACGCATCGAGTGGTGCCATGAGCAATCCAGAGTCTGGGGACCAGTCCATCACCCTAGAATCACGCCATCGTCCGGGCGGACCCCGTGTCCGCCCTCGTTCAGGGCGATCACGGGGATCGCCCGTACGTGGATATTCCCAACGCTTCCTCCAGATTGCGTATGACACGCCCCAGGAGGCGCGCCATGGTGGTGGAGACGATGCGCCTGGACGATGCGTCGCAGAGGAGGTACATGATGACCGAGCGGGAGTTCGAAGGTACCGGGGCGCGGTTTGCCGGCGGGTCGATGGGGATCGGGCGCGCCGTCGCCGAGCGGCTCGCTCGCGGCGGCGCGCGGGTCGTCGTCACCGCCCGCCGCCAGCCGGCGATCGACGAGACCGTCGCCGCGATCCGCGCGGCCGGCGGCGAGGCGACCGGGATCGCCGCCGATCTCGCCACCGCCGATGGCGCCAGGTCGCTGGTGGAGGCCGGCGTCGCGAGCTGGGGCGGGGTCGACATCCTCGCCAACTGCCAGGGCATCCAGCGCTACGGCACCGTCGAGGAGACCGACGCGGCGCTGTGGGACGAGGTCATGGCCGTCAACGTGACCTCGTTGTACCGCACCGCTCGGCACGCCATCCCCGAAATGCGCAAGCGCGGCGGCGGGGCGATCGTCAACGTCTCCTCGGTGCAGGGGCTCGCGACCCAGACCGGCGTCTGCGCCTACAGCACCAGCAAGGCCGCCATCATCGGATTCACGCGCACGCTGGCCGTCGACTACGCCCCGGAGAACATCCGCGCCAACGTGGTCCTTCCGGGCTCGGTCAACACGCCGATGCTGCGCCACTCGGCCGACCTCTTCCGCGGCGAGGGGCAGCGCGTGGAGGATGTGCTCGCCGATTGGGGGACGATGCACCCGGTCGGGCGGGTCGCGACGGCGGCGGAGGTCGCCGAGGTCGTCGCCTTCCTCGCAAGCGGCCGGGCGAGCTTCGTCACCGGCGCCGAGGTCAAGGTCGACGGCGGCATGATGGCCGCGCTTGGCGTGGTGCTGCCGGAGCGGGACTGAGGTCGAAGGTCGCCGGATGGTGGTCGGACCGTGAAAGGGACGCGCGAGCGCCCAATCGTGGGCCGGATCGGCGCTCGCGGCCCGAGTTCCGCCGGCGACAGGTGACAGCACCTCCAAATGAAGATGGCTGAACGCTGCACACCCGATGATCTCCCACGATGTCGGTACGCGTGACCAACACCTGCCCCGGTCCTGGCGAAGGCTCCGCTGTGCCATCGTGAATTGTCCGGAAAGCGGGCCCATCGTGCGCCCCGTTTTTCCAACAGGTGAACATGAACGGCAAAGGAAATCAGGGTGCGTTGACGACCGGGTATGCCACTGCTACGATCGAATGACAGAATGACGCCGAATTTGGGTGAACAGGTGATAAGCCAGCGCCCGCTGGCGCTCGGAGGAA
>CAZVAA010000457.1:0-1526 GCA_964624125.1 uncultured Sphaerobacteraceae bacterium
GCGCGGTGGCGCGGAAGCTGGGGCGGCGATTCCTGCTGGCGGATGCGAATCCGGAGGCGATCGAGGTGATGCGGGCGCGGTTCGCGGCAGTGGACGGGGAGCGGCCGGTGCGGTTCCTGGAGATACCGGAGCTGTAGGGAGTAGCGAGAAGAAGATGATCGCGGAGCCGGCCTTCAGGGCCGGTCATCTGTGTGCTTAGGGACCCCGGGGATACGAGGTCGGTGTAAGGATCCGCGAGACGCACAGGTCCCTCCACGCGCGACCCGCACAGCGGGACGCCTGGTCGGGATGACATGGTTTTTGGGTGAGGTATTTGGTGGGTGAGCGGAGGTGTGGCGGGCACCATATCGCCCTGCGGGCGATGGGGTGACAACTCTTCAAGGTCACCCCCTACGAGATCGAGGCGGAGTGGTGTCAGGTGCTGGCGATATTACGCAGGTCGTGGCGGGCGTCGCGGATGATGCTCCAAGCGGACTGGAGGAACAATGCGGCGATGACGAAGGCGACGGCGAGATCGGGCCAGGCGAGCCCGGTGAGGGCGACCAGGCCGGCGGCGATGACCACGGCAAGGTTGCCGACGGCGTCATTGCGGGAGAACATCCAGACGGCCCGGACGTTGGCGTCGCCGCTGCGATGGGGGATGAGCACGAGTGCCGCCGCGAGGTTGACGAGCAGGGCGACCACGGCGAATGCGCCCATTTGTCCGGCTTCGGGAGTGTAGCCGTTGGCGAGGCGTGCAAGTGTGGTGACGATGACGCCAATTCCCAATGTGGCAAGGAACATGCCCTGGATGAGGGCCGAGCGGGCGCGCCAGGCGAGGGACCAGCCGATTGCGATAAGGCCGAAGAGGGTGATGATGCCGTCGCCAAGGAAGTCGAGGGCGTCCGCCTTGAGCGCCTGTGAGTCGGCAATGAAGCCTCCGGCCATCTCGATGATTCCGTACCCCGCATTGAGGAGAACCACGACCCAGAGCGCGCGGCGGTAGGCGGGATTCTGGTGGGCGGGCGTGTCGCCTCCGCCCTCGGGGATGATCAGGTAGCCGGCGTCGCTGGCCACTCGTTGCATATCGTCGAGGGCAGCGGGTGACAGGCGTTCTTTTGTGCGGATGGCGAGCGATTGTGCGCCGAGGGAGACGCGGACGTCATCGCTGCCGGTCGCGTCGCGTGCGATGCGCTCGATATGGCGAACGCAGTCGTCGCAGTCCATCCCTTCAATGCGGAACCGGATTGTGCTGGCGTCAGGTGTGGGCAATGCTGGCTCCGTTTGATGCGTTCATGTCTTCTGCTGTGATAGATTATATGAGCAGAGACTCATATGTTGCCAGTGAGGCTTGACCATGGCGATTCGAGACACCAAAACGTTAGACACTCGTGATCCTGGCGCCTGTGAGGTCCGGATGGTCAATGTGGATGCGGTGCGTGAGGCGCGCGCGGCGATGCCTGGCTCGGACGCGCTCGCCGGGATGTCGGCGGTGTTCGCGGCGATGGCGGACCCGACCCGATTGCGGATGATCGCGGCGCTGGATG
>CAZVAA010000458.1:0-1523 GCA_964624125.1 uncultured Sphaerobacteraceae bacterium
TGTGCTCGATCTCTACGCCGGCACCGGCGCGATCGGCATCGAGGCGCTCTCCCGTGGAGCCACCCGCGCCGATTTCGTCGACATGGGTCGCGAGCCCGTCGCGGTCATCCGGGAGAACCTTCGCACCACCGGTTTCGACCGCCTGTCCCGGGTCCACCAGATGTCCGTCACCGCCTTCATCGAGCGCGCCAGGGAGCCCTTTGACCTTATCGTCATGGATCCGCCCTACGCCGACCCCGAGATCATCCCGAATCTCGAGAAACTCGCGGATTCCCGCTTGGTACAATCAGGGACGATTATTGTGCTCGGCCACTCCAAACGGGTCGCCACACCGGATCGCGTCGGACGTATCGAGGCCCTCCGCCAACGATGCCATGGCGATACCTGCTTCTCGATCTATGAAGCGCTGGACGGGCCTGCAGACGGGACTGACACCCCGGGGGATGAGGAGGAACCATGACCATCGCCATCTATCCGGGCAGTTTTGACCCGCTGACCAACGGCCATCTGGATGTCGCCCTTCGCGCGGCACGGTTGTTCGACACGCTCATCCTCGCCATCTACGAGGGCTCCAACAAGCCATCCGCGATGTTTACGATCCCGGAGCGCATCAAAATGGCCGAGGACGCGGTCGCCGCCTGCAGCAAGCCATACTCGGACCGCATCATCGTCAAGAGCTTCAACGGTCTCGCGGTGGAATATGCCCGGATTGAAGGCGCCGAGACGATCGTTCGCGGACTCCGTGCGATCTCCGATTTCGAGTACGAGTTCCAGTACGCCCACATGAACGAGCACCTCGCGCCCGAGATCGAGGTCGTTTCCCTGATGACCGCCGCCCGCTACTCATTCATTAGCTCGAGTTTTATTCGCGAGGTCGCCACACTCGGCGGCTCGCTCGATAATCTGGTACCGGATAATGTGGAACGCGCCTTGCGCGAACGCACCCAAGGCACGAAGGATTCGCCCGTGTTGAGCGGGCAACCGACCTGATTGACGAAGGACGCACCATGAACGACCGCCACGGAATACAGCAGCCGGCGGACAGCGCAGCCGATATCCTCTACCTCGTTGACCAGCTCGAGGAGTTGGTCAGCATCGGCAAGCGTGTGCCCATGAGCCGCCGCGTGATGGTCGAGGAGGAAGATTTCCTCGCCCTCGTGGATCAGCTTCGCGTCGCCCTTCCCAACGAGATTCGCCAGGCCCAGCGCGTCATCAAGGAGCGCGAGCGGGTCATCGGCGAGGCACAGGACGAAGCCGACAGCATCGTCCAGCGAGCCCGGCAACGCGCCGAGGATCTTGTCTCCCAGCACGCCATCCTCGCCGAGGCCAAGCAGCGCGGTGAGGAGATCCTCCGGCAGGCCGAGGAGGAGCAGCAACGCACCCGTGGCGAGCTCGACGTCTTCGTGCTTGAGCAGCTCCAGCTCGTCGAGGATGCCGTCCGTCGCGGAATGGCCGTCATGGAAGATGCGGTCGAGCAAACCCTCGATACCGTCGACAACGCGCGGAACGCCGTTGGCCAGTAG
>CAZVAA010000459.1:0-1522 GCA_964624125.1 uncultured Sphaerobacteraceae bacterium
GGATGCTGGTCGACCATGCGGGGTCGGACCGGTCGCCACGCTGGTCGCCGGACGGGCAGATCATCGCGATGACGAGCACGATCGACGGTCGCGATGTGATCGCGCTGGTGCCGGTCGAGGACGAGGATGCGTCGGCGATGGAGTTGCTGACGTGGAGCCAGAGCAACGACCACGAGCCGGTCTGGTCGCGGGATGGCAAGTTCCTGGCGTTCCTGCGCCAGAAGCCGGATGGGCTCGAGCACAACGACATCTTCTGCTACGCGCTGGAGACCGGCCAGCTGCAGAACCTGACCGGCAGCAAGGACAGCGCGATCCGTCACTCGCTGGAGTGGGTGCCGGGGCGCAACCTGATCGCGTATGTGACGCGGGACAACGACTGGTCGTCGATCTCGGTGGTGAACGCCGACAACAAGGCTGGCTGGACGGTGACGCGGGAGTCGGGCGACAAGACGTCGCCACGGTTCGCGGACGACGAGGCGCGGCTGGTGTACATCCGCACCGAGGGGTTCACGACCGTGATCTGTGAGCGCAGCCTGCATGCGTCGAGCGCCGTCGCGCTGGATCCGGGCGAGGGCGTTGCGCGCTACCCGCGCTGGCTGGCCGGCAAGCGGGTCGCCTATGGCTTCTCCGCGCCGCAGCGGCCGTTCGGCTTCATCGTGCAGGGCAACCTTGCCGACGCGGAGCGCACCTCCGTGCCGGTTCCGGGCACGATCTCGCTTGCAGGGCAGGACCTGACGCATCCGCAGCCGTTCGAGTTCGAGACGGGTCCGGAGGAGATGTTCTCCGGGATGCTCTACCGCACCGCCGGGGTGGCGGGGAAGGCGCCGGCGATCGTCTACATGCCGGACGGCCCGCTGACGACGCGACGCGGCGAGTTCCAGATGACCGAGCAGGCGCTTGCCAGCACCGCGCTGACGGTGCTCACGCCGGTGATCCACGGCGCCAGCGGGTTTGGCGCGCTGATCGAGGATGACCTGCGGGACTTCGCCGACACCGAGCTGGAGGTCTCCGACCTCGCCGAGGCCGGCCGCGCGCTTGGCCGCGAGGAGAACGTCGATCCGCACAAGCTGGCGCTGGTCGGGCATGGCTATGGCGGCACGCTGGCGCTGCTGACGGCCGGTGGACGGCCGGGCGTCTACAGCGCGATCGTCGCGATCGACCCGATCACCGACTGGTCAATCGAGCTGGGCAACTGCGATGTCGCGTGGCGCAACTGGGTGACCGATCGGTTCGGGATGCCGCTGACGGACGCGGACGCCTATGCGATCCGCACGCCGGCGACCTTCTCGGCGGTGATCGATGCGCCGGTCGTGCTGGTCCGCACCGAGCATGCGCCGGCCTACCGCAAGGTGCAACTCGACCTGTTCATGCAGGACCTCGACGAGAACGGCATCGCCTATGAGCTCGTTGAGGCGGAGGAAGCAACGCTGAACGGCACACTGCGCCAGATTAGCAAGCGCCTCGCGCAGACCTTCCTTGGCGGGGATTCCGCCGAGGTGGTGAGCGGGATCCGGGCGGACGA
>CAZVAA010000460.1:0-1518 GCA_964624125.1 uncultured Sphaerobacteraceae bacterium
TCCGGGTGCACCAGGTTCATCAGCAACCGGAACATCGTGCTCTTGCCCGAGCCATTCGGGCCAACGACCGCATAGACATACCCCGGCTCAAGCTCCAGGTCCAGCGGGCCAAGACGGAAGCTGCCATACGACTTGGTCACATCCTGCATGGAGATCACATGGTCAGGCATCGCCGTCTCCCTTCTCGCTCATGCCGTGCGAACCGGCGATCGTCGCCTCGAAGATCTCCCGGATCTCCGTGTCGGTCAGCCCGGCACGCAACCCTTCCCGGATCGCGCCCCGGAATGCCGCCTCGACCGGCTCGCGGCGAAATGCATGTTGTTGCTGTTCGGGTAGTTCGGCCACAACCGTTCCCATTCCCTGGCGGGTCCTGATGAACCCTTCGGCTTCCAATTCCTGGTATGCGCGGCGCGTCGTGATCACGCTGCAGGCAAGGTCACTGGCGAGCGCGCGCACCGAGGGCAAGCGTGTTTCCGGCGGTAATTGCCCCCCGAGGATGAGCCGTCGCAATTCGCTTTCGATCTGCCGGTACATCGGCTCGGGGTCGTCGAGCGAGACAGAGATCGGCAGGTTTCCCGGGGCCAGCGGCGACACCGTCATGGAGCAAGCTCCCGGCGCCGCAGCCCATCCTCCGCCAGCCGCATGCAGGCGAGGAAGACCGCGATGCCCACCGCCACGCAGGCCAGCGCCACCAACGGCCCGTTCCATTCCAGCGCCCGCGCAAGCTGCTCGAACAGCCGTATGTCGAACCACAGGCCGAGCACGCCCATCACGACTATCACCACGACCAGGCTCACGATGTTGGTGATGATCCAGCGCCGGATACCGACGCTCATCTCCAGCACCAGCGTCAGGCCAGCCCCGGCGAACGCGACGCCACACATCGCGAGGATGAACCACAGGAACGTCCCGGTATCCAGCCCCCATCTCCCGCCGAACCAGGCCGGCGTAAAGAACGCGAGGGCGTTGATCGGCAGCGCCACGACAATCGCCACCGCTCGCGCCCGCACGATCGTCGGCACCCCGATCGGCAGCACCCGGAGCCAGGCAAGCCGCTCCGCGATCGGGTCCGTCGACCAGCTCATGTACTCGCGGGCGAAAAACGGCGTCGCCATGATCGTTCCGATCGCGAGCATGATGAACTCGAAGGGGAACGTCCCGATTCCTGGCGAATCTGCCAGCCCAAAGAGCAGGCCAAGGAACAGCAGGTACAGCGCCGACCCCGGATACGACGGCCATGTCCGCCGGATATCCTCACCGGCCAGCCAAAGCACGTCGGCCATGCCCCGCGACGATTGCGTTGTTTGCTCGTGCTGGATGTCTGCGGCGGTCACCGCGCTCCTCCTTACGCCAAAATCATACTGTGCATACTCTACATACACAGTAGGACATTTGCAAGGGGCACGGTCGCCAGCACCGCGTGCGTGGTCGAAGAGTGCACCATTCCTGCGCGATACTTGTGACAAACCGGTTACGACACATTGCGGGGACGACGTATCGCCCGCGAAAGGACTCCCC
>CAZVAA010000461.1:0-1518 GCA_964624125.1 uncultured Sphaerobacteraceae bacterium
GCGACCAGTTGACGGAAGACGTCGAGGCTCGCCTGAAGGGCCAGAACTCCGTCTATATGATGGCGGATTCGGGCGCGAAGGGGAACATGAACCAGATCAGCCAGATGGCTGGTATGCGTGGTCTCGTGCTCGACCCGAACGGCAAGATCGTGGACATCCCGATCAAGTCGAACTTCCGTGAGGGCCTGACGGTGCTGGAGTACTTCCTCTCCACCCACGGCGCGCGGAAGGGCCTGGCGGACACTGCGATCCGTACGGCGGACTCGGGCTACCTGACCCGCCGGCTCGTCGACGTGGCGCAGGACGTGATCATCACGATCGAGGACTGCGAGACCGAGCATGGCGTCTGGGCGACGAACATCGATTCCGATGGTCGCCGGATGACCGACGAGGAGTTCCGCGCACGGGTCATCGGTCGCATCGTGGCCGAGGACATCGCGCACCCGGAGACCGGCGAGATCATCGTCGCCCGGGGCGAGGAGCTCACCGAGTTCCTGCCGGGCGAGGATGGGACATCCCGCGATCTCGTGCGCGAGGTCATGGATGCCTACTCGAACAACGGCCAGGATGTTGACGCGGAGTTCCGCTTCAAGATCCGCACGGTCATGACCTGTGAAGCCGAGCACGGCGCCTGCCAGATGTGCTACGGCCGCAACCTCGCGACGGGCTCGATGGTCAGCCTGGGCGAAGCGGTCGGTATCATCGCGGCGCAGTCGATCGGTGAGCCGGGCACGCAGCTGACGATGCGCACGTTCCACTCCGGTGGCGTGAACAAGGCCGACATTACGACCGGTCTCCCGCGTGTCGAGGAGCTGTTTGAGGGTCGCCAGCCGAAGGGCGCGGCGCTCATGGCCAACAAGCCGGGCATGGTGAAGATCGAGGAGGACGATTCCGGTCGCCGCCTGATCATCACCTCGACCGAGGAAGAGTCCTGGCGGTCGCTGCTGCCGGAAGGCTACGAGGTCGCCTTCGCCGAGGGCGAAGAGGTGGTCAAGGGCAAGACGGTGCTGGCAACCGGACCGGACGGCGAGAAGATCACGTCCGATATCGACGGGCGCTTCCGGGTCGAGGACCGCACGCTCTACGTCTACGCGGAGCGCGAGGAGGTTGAGGAGTTCGGCGTCAACGTTGGTGACCAGATCCTGGTCGACGACGGCGAAGAAGTTACGCCGGGCACCCAGCTGACGTACGGAACGAAGGATCCGCACCAGATCCTGCACACGCTCGGTGCAGAGGAGGCCCAGCGCTACATCATCGATGAAGTGCAGAAGGTCTACCGCTCGCAGGGCGTGAACACGAACGACAAGCACATCGAGGTCATTTGCCGCCAGATGCTCCGCAAGGTCCAGGTCCAGTACCCGGGCGACACGGACCTGCTGGAGGGCGATACCGTCGATCGCTTCGAGTTCAACCAGAAGAACAGCCAGGTGCTGGCACAGGGTGGCGAGCCGGCGACGGCGATGCCGCTGCTGCTGGGGATCACCAAGGCGTCGCTGGAGACGGATTCCTTCCTCTCCG
>CAZVAA010000462.1:0-1513 GCA_964624125.1 uncultured Sphaerobacteraceae bacterium
GGGAGGCGCATGCGCTGAACTTCGAGCTGCTGGTCGACGAGGGTGCGGAGGTCGCGAGGGCCTATGGCGCGATCAAGCCGGAAGGCGAGGGCATCCTGCGATCGGTCTTCGTGGTCGGCAAGAACGGCAAGATCATCTATGCCGCCGAGGGCAAGCCGGCCTGGCAGGTGATCCTGAACGCGATCCGGGATGTGGATGACGAGGTCGCCGTCGGTTAGGCAAGCACCGCACCCGCGAATATGGTTGGAAATACCAAAGGTGGCCAGGTTTTTCCCATACAGAAAAACCTGGCCACCTTTGCGTTTGCGTGCAGCTATTGCTCGTCGTGCAACGCCGCGAGCACTCGTTTCGGCGTGTATGGAACACGGCGTAAACGGATGCCGGCGGCATTGAACACCGCGTTGTTGATGGCGGCGATCATCGGGCAGGTCGCTGGTTCCCCCGCGCCCCACGACGGCTCCTCTGGTCGGTTGACGAGTACCACCTCGATCTCGGGAACTTCGCTGAAGGTGAGGATCGGGTACGAGTCCCATGTCAGGCTGGTGATGCCTGCGTCGTCCCAGATGACCTCCTCTTTCAGGGCGCGGCTGATGCCCTGGATGACGTTGCCCTCAACCTGGTTGATGACGCCGTCCGGGTTCACGATCAATCCGCAGTCGTGGGCAACGACGATGCGGGTGACGCGGATGATGCCGCTCTCCGGGTTGACCTCGATCTCGGCAACCGTCGCGACGTAGGCGTACTCCGTCTCATACCTGGTGAATGCGACACCCCGGCCGGCAAGAGCGCCGCTCCGGGACGGCGGAATCGGGGTATTCCAGTTGGCAGCCTGCGCGACGCGATCGAGGACCTCGATCGACCGGGGATCATCGAGATGACGCTTCCGGAACTCGACGGGGTCCGCGCCGGTGAGCACCGCCAGCTCGTCTATAAAAATCTCGTTGGCGGTTGAGTTGTGGAGTCCGCCAAGCGACCGGAAGGACGACTGGTGGATCGCTGGCTTCTCGACCCAGTGTGCCGTGACACGGTTGTTCGGGAAGGTGTAGGTCGTCGGCGCATTGCGGTCGCCGCCCACAAATCGTTTCGAGGCGTGCGGAAACGGCGGATCTACGAGCCGCCCGGCCAGCAGGCGGCTCGGTTCGCCATGCGGCCGGTTGGCATGGGTAGGTGTCCAGACATGGGCGTCCCAGGCGGTGACAGTTCCGCTGGCATCGAGCGCTGCACGGAGCGTGCTGGTCATCGCCGGCCCCTTGGGCTCCCAGGCGAACTCGTCCTGCCGGCTCCACTGGACGCGGACCGGCCAGCCAACCGCCTGCGAGAGCAGGGCTGCGTCGGCGGAAACGTCGTCCGCGCCGTTTTGCCCGTAGCATCCCGCCCCTTCGGCGAAGATTATGCGGACCTGGTCTTCCGCCATGTCCAGCAGGCGGGCGATCGCCGGGTGAAGAGGATAGACACCCTGTGAGCTCGACCAGATCGTGGCGCGACCATCGCGGACATCCGCGAGCGCGCAGGA
>CAZVAA010000463.1:0-1508 GCA_964624125.1 uncultured Sphaerobacteraceae bacterium
AGACCAGCTGCAGCAAGTGCCAGACGGCTCCCTGCGGATCATCGAAGGCGGCAAGGCGTGAATGACTCCATCCGCGACCGCTTCACCGGCGATTACCGGCGTACGCAGTTCATCGAGGAGTCACTTTCGCCAAGCGAAAGTGAGTCGCGCAAGCGTGGGCCATCCCTCTGGCAGCGGATCATCCGCTGGTTTCGCGGGTAGCTATCGACAGCGGGGCCGGTGATCGGCCGGCCTCGCACTATAACGGCAAAGTTTGCCGATTTCAGGAAGGGTCACCACCATGAAGATCAGCACCACTGTTCCCACCCTCAGCATTGACGGCACGCTTACCGGCACCATGAAGCAGGATGCCGGCGTCCCGGTCCGTATCTCGCACGACATCGCCATAAGCCGGGACATTGACGGCTCATGGCTTATCTACACCGAATGGGGAGGACGGCTGGAAGATAGGAGCGGCGGTATCGAAGTGCACGATCCGGCGGCATGTGCGGCCTTCGATGCGCTGTTCCAGCTGCTTGCGGATCCCCGGTCATTCGAGAAACGCGAGATAGGCGAGCCGCGCGAGATTGCGCCAGACGCGGCGTAGGAGGAGACAACATGCCCGAGGCTGTTTGGTTCATCTGGCCCATACCCGAGATACTTGCTTGGCTCATCAGCATCTTTATCGTTGCACTTGCCGCCTTTCACATCGTGGTGATGTGGACGCTCTACAAGACGGCACACGACGCCAGGGACTACTTCCAGCGCAGACGACGCGACGATGAGTTACGCATCCTGAAGGAGCACGCAGCACGGAAGGCGGCCTAATCGTCGCCAGGATCGACCACAACGAACGGAATATCACCACAGAGGGTAATCATCATGAGCAACACAATCAAAGTTAGCGGGACGCAGTACGAGACGGAGGACGGCATCCTTCGCACATTGATTGCGTGGGAATTCGTCGGGCTGTCCGTGGATGGGTTTCAGGAGCTGGCGAAGGGGTGGCAGGAACAAGCACGGCTAGGTGCAACTCCAGCGGAACGGAGGTTCGCACGAGCGGGGCTCTCGGCTGCAATCGAGCTCATCGGCAGACATGTCGGGACGGAGGATGATGCGACATCGACGCCGATCCCGGTAACCTACCGCGGAGACCTTCACGACATCATGGAAGCTGCGCGGAACGGACTTGAGGCCGCCGACGACCCAGAAGGGTGGGAGTGGATCGAGGACACAGGCGGCGGTCGCTCAGATGGTCGCGACGGCAGCATCTTCCAGTTGTAGCGCTAATCGTCGCCAGGATGCCCACAACGCACGCAATCACCGGACACGGCTCGTACATCATGTGCGGGCCGTTGTCGTGCCTGGGGGCGCAGCAAGAACGTTGTTGAACTGGCGACGGTTGCTGAGGAGGTGGACCGGGAGACCGGGGGAGATACGCGCGGAATCCGCGCGAAACCCTCAAGGTGGACGACCTGAAACACCCGGTTCCAGTCGCCGCGTTGCCGACCGCATCGGTGTTCCGGACA
>CAZVAA010000464.1:0-1507 GCA_964624125.1 uncultured Sphaerobacteraceae bacterium
TCACGGTGCTGGTCAACAATGCCGGCATTACGGGCGAATCGGTCCCGTTCACGGAAGTCACCGAAGCGAACTGGCAGAACGTGATCGACGTCAACCTGAACGGCGTGTTCCACGGCTGCAAGGCGGTCGTCCCAGCGATGATCGAGGCCGGGTATGGCCGGATCGTGAACATCGCCTCGATCGCCGGGAAGCAGGGATTCCCGGCCTCGACACCCTACGTGGCTTCGAAGCACGGCGTCGTGGGACTGACGAAGGCACTGGCGCTCGATCTCGCCAGGACCGGGATCGCGGTGAACGCGGTGACCCCGGGTGTGATCGAGACGGACATCCTGAAGGGGGCCGACCCGAAGACCCTGGAGGCGGTTGAGCACTCCACCCCGGTCGGGCACATCGGCCAGCCCAGGGACGTGGCGAACCTCGTGAGCTATCTCGCTTCTCGCGACCTCGGCTTCACGACCGGCGCGCTGTTCGACATCTCGGGCGGCGTCTCGGACTACTGACGACCAACGCACGAGCCCGTACGAATCCGGGGGCATGGCGCGGGCGTCATGCCCCTTGCGGGATTGTGCGAGGCCATGCCATTACCGGTGGCGCGGAAAACGCTACAATGATCGCAACGACATCCGGCAGCCCGCCGGGTACCCGTCATGCCGTGCACATCTGCGCTGGAGGAGCGTCCGGAATGGCCTTTCTGTGGAACCGCAATACCAAGCCGACCAAGAAGTCGATGGCGGTGCAGCCGCAACCGAAGATCTCGGGGTACCAGTTCACCCTGAAGGGATCACCGCGTCACTACGATGACGTCGCGAAGATCATCGAATCGGAGGGCGGCGCCAGCGTCTATTTCGGTGAGGCGCTGATGTACGAGCGCGGCGCCGGTGTGGCCGAGTGGCGCGTGTATGCCAACTCGTTCAACTGGCTGCCGAAGCTGTATGACTGGTGGGCCGAGGCGGAGCGGATCGAGCCGATCAACTTCACCTTCCACCTCTACCTGCCCTCGGATCGCAAGTACCCGGTGCTGGATCTCCGCGAGCACACGCCGGAAGAGGTCGCGGAATACATCACCTCAAACGCTCCGTGGCGGGAGAATGTCGCGTCGAAGTCGAAGCCGACGCGAATGAGCTCTGGCCAGCCGGATTCCTACACGAACTACGGCACCCGGGAGCCGCGTAACAAGGGCAAGAAGTAACCACAGCCACCGGGAAGAATGTACTGGCATGGCAACGGGGAGGCGGAATGTCCGCCTCCCCGTTCTTGCGTGTGACGCGCTTTCGCGCTTGCTCCACCAGGTTCTCGCCTGCGTATCTAGCGCCGACACTGCTGCGCAGGTACGGCCCCTACGACGGGCATCCCTTCCAGGCGCGACCCTAGTCGGCAGAGGCGGAGTTCCCGTCCTCGAGCTCGGCCTCGATGACCGGGCGGAGCTTCTCGACGAGCTCATCGAGCCGCTCGGGATGCTCTTTCCAACACTCGTTGCGAGTGGGCGTGTGCAGGCAAAAGAGGACCT
>CAZVAA010000465.1:0-1506 GCA_964624125.1 uncultured Sphaerobacteraceae bacterium
GACGGCGCGTCCGGCTATGTCGAGATGCTGGTCGACATGGAGACCGCAGCCGGCGCAACCTCGGACGCCTTCGAGCGCCAGATGGACACTATTCAGGGGTCGTTCAGCCGGTTCCGGGCGTCGCTGACCAACTTCAGTATCGAGATCGGCGAGGCGTTCGCTCCGTTTGCGCGTGTCGGATTCGACATCGCGACGGAAGGGATCATGCTCGTTACCGACGCGATGAGCGCGATGCCGGGGCCGGCGCAGGCGGCGGCTGCGGGGCTGACCGGACTTGCCGCCGTTGCGACCACGGCGGCGGGCGGGTTCCTGCTGCTGTTGCCGCGCATTGTGGAGACAGCGGCGGCCATCCGCGCACTTGGCGGGCTGGTGCCGGTGCTTGCCAGCGTGACGGCGGCAACGACGGCATGGACCACGGCGCTTGCGGTTGGGTTCGGCAGCGGTGTTGCCATCGGCGGCTTCATGGGCACGTTCGTCAACTCGCTCCGCAGTGGCGACAGTGTTATGCAGGCATTTGCCGAATCGACCAACGTGCTCGCTTCGGCGATGGGGCGGTTGAAGGATGGCGACCCGGTTGGGTTCTTCCGGACGCTGGTGTTCGGCGTCGACAACGCCACGCGGTCAATGGAGTCATTCAACCAGGCGACATCGCGGCTGCTGACCGAAGCGGCGCGCCAGACCGTGCTCGGGAACGAAGCGATCGGCGGTGCGATCGAAGGCATGGTGCAGCGCAATGACGTGATGATGCGCCTTGCCGAAGAGCGGGTGAATGATACCGAGTGGATGCGCCAGCAGATCGCGATTCACGTTGAGGCCACCGGCCAGACGTGGGCGATGGCTGAGCAGACCATCCGCGATTCCATGACGCTCACCGACGCCGAGCTTGCCGTACGTGCCGAAGCGCTCAACGCGCTGGCGCAGGCGTATCTCGACCCGACCACGAATATCGGGGAACTCAACGCGGAACTCAACGCGCTGGATTACGCGTTTACCTCCGGCGCGATCACGAGCGATGAGTACACCGACGGGCTGGTCCGGCTCGCGCGCATCTATGGCGAGCTGCCCAACGATATTCAAAGTACTACGGACGCCGTGACCGGTCTCACCACGGCGAACGAGCTGTGGAAGAGCGGCATGGATACCGTCTTTGCCGGTCTCGAAGAGGGTGAGGAGGCACTGGCCGCGCTTGACGAGCGGGCGAAAGACCTGACGCTTACGCTCGATGATCTGCGGATTGCCGGTGACTGGGAGATCGCTGCCGAGCTGGAATCGCTCAATGAGCTGATGCGCGAAGGTGCGGACTCGTCTCAGGAGTATCTGGACGCACAGGACCGGATCAACGGCGCGCTACAGGACGGCTCGATCAACTACGCCACCGTTGGAGCGGAGATCGCCAACCTCAACGCGCAGCTTGATGCGGGCACGATCACGCAGGAAGAGTACGAGGCGCGAATCATCTCGCTCTCGCAGAATCTCGCCAACTACACCGACGGCAGCCGGGAGGCG
>CAZVAA010000466.1:0-1503 GCA_964624125.1 uncultured Sphaerobacteraceae bacterium
ACCTGCCGTCGTGGAACACCATCTCCGTCTCCGGCTATCACATCCGCGAGGCCGGCTCGTCTGCCGCGCAGGAGATCGCATTCACCCTCGCTGACGGCATCGCCTATGTGCAGGCGGCGGTCGACGCCGGGATGGACGTCGATCGTTTCGCCCCACGCATGAGCTTCTTCTTCGCTTCCCACAGCAATCTCTTCGAGGAGGCGGCCAAGTTCCGCGCCGCTCGCCGTCTCTGGGCGACGATCATGAAGGAGCGCTTCGGCGCGACCAATCCGAAGGCGATGATGCTCCGTTTCCACACGCAGACCGGTGGCGTCACGCTGACGGCCCAGCAGCCGCTGAACAACGTCGTCCGCGTTGCCTACCAGGCGCTCTCGGCCGTGCTCGGCGGAACGCAGAGCCTCCACACCAACGGCTACGACGAGGCGCTGGCGATCCCGACCGAGGAATCCGCCACCATCGCCCTGCGCACGCAGCAGATCCTCTCCGAGGAGACCGGTGTCCCGGAAACCGTCGACCCGCTGGCTGGTTCCTACTTCGTCGAGGCGCTGACCGATGAGGTCGAGGAGAAGGCCATCGAGTGGCTCGATCGCATCGACGAGCAGGGCGGCGCCGTGGTCGCCATCGAGAACGGCTTCATCCAGAACGCCATCGCCGAGAATGCCTACCGTCGTGAGGTTGCCCGTTCCTCCGGCGAAGAGGTCGTGATCGGCGTCAACAAGCACGTCACCGACGATGCCGCCCCGATGGACCTGCACAAGATCGACGCGGAGACCGTCGACAGGCAAGTCGACCGGGTGAAGGCATACAAGGCCGCGCAGGACACCTCGATCATCGAACCCGCGCTCGCCCGTGTGAGGGAGGCCGCCGGAGGCGACGAGAATCTCCTCCCCGTCATGAAGGACGCCCTGCTTGCCGGCGCCACCCTCGGCCAGGTCGCGAATGCCCTGCGCGACGTCTTCGGCGAACACCGCCCGGAATAGTTGGTGCTTGAATCCGCCCCGTAACCCCGCACCTTGTGTGCGGGGTTCATCGTGGATCACCGCCGTCGCTTTTTCTTTCGTGGCGCTTCCTTCGGCGGCACCAGGGGTATCCCGCGCGTCAACGGCGTGCCCTTCTCCGGATTCGCCAGGAAGTACGAGTATCCGCCCGGGTAGTCCCGCACCTCGCCATCCTGCATCGCGACGACCCGTGTGCAGATTCGGTCCAGGAAGTAGCGGTCGTGTGAGATCGTCACGATGGCGCCCGGGAAGGCCAGCAACGCATCCTCCAGTACCTCCACCGATCCCAAATCGAGGTTGTTCGTCGGCTCGTCCAGGACCAGCACATTCGCGCCACCCATCATGAGCAGGGCGATCTGCAATCGTGCCTGTTCGCCACCGCTCAGGTCCCCGACGCGGTTGATCGCGTCGTCGCGGTCGAACTGCAACCCCGTCAGCACGCCCAGCGCCTGCTGCTCCGTGAGCGCTTTCGCCTGGCGCACCATCTCCATCGGCGTCGCGTCCA
>CAZVAA010000467.1:0-1501 GCA_964624125.1 uncultured Sphaerobacteraceae bacterium
CGAACAGGTCACTCACCGCATCGCGGGTGGCCAGTGTCCCGCCAGCGAGATAGGCCACGACGAAGAGACAGGTGACAACCGGCTTCGAGAGATCGAGCGCATGGTCGGCGACCAGACCGGCGATGGTGAAGAACCAGGCAAGGGTCGCGAGGATGGCCAGGCGCCAGTAGCGCACCCACATCCCGATGGATTGCCCACGGGCGACCGGGTTGCGGGAGGGGAGCTGCTCAGTAGCGAGAGATGGCGACGATGTAGCCACAACCGATCCTTCCATGCGGCTCCGACTCCGAGCCGTCGGTACATGTCTGGGCTTTCATGACCTGGTTAATCCCGACTGAAACAGTCGTAGATGAGAATGATTCGCAATAAGATAATGATAGCAGGTACGGGGTGTCAGGTCACTGTTGGTACAAGGAACCCCTCGGACCGCATGGGAAGGGTGCAACAGGGTATCCTTTTGGGAGAAATGGATCAGCGTGGTCAGGAAGGGGCGCTGCGTGGAAGACCGGGTCCTCGAGCAAACAGATATTGCGCAGGTAATGGAAACCGGCGCGACGACCGCGCCCCAGCCGGAGCCTGCTCCCGGCAGGATGAGCGTCGCCAGGTTGTTGGCGTCGTACCGCGAAAGCCGCGGTATGTCCAAGGC
The DNA here is from genome assembly GCA_964624125.1 of uncultured Sphaerobacteraceae bacterium. Lineage (GTDB taxonomy): Bacteria > Chloroflexota > Chloroflexia > Thermomicrobiales > UBA6265 > UBA6265. Next base: position 647 of record CAZVAA010000467.1, read on the forward strand.
CGATCTCGCCGAGCGTGCGGGAATGAATCCGAGCTCAATCACGCGGTTCGAGCAAGGCTCCCGCGATCCCGAACGGGAGACGATTCTCCAGCTTTCAAAGGCGATGATGCTGCCGATGATCGATCGCGACCGATTGCTCGCCGCTGCGGGCTATCGTTCCGAGGTGTGGGACGATCCGCTCCTGGTCGAGCTTGCGCAGTTGATCGCCGATCCCGCGGTGCCAGCCGAGGCGCGGGAGCAGGCGCGTTCCGTGGTGCGCATGGCGATTGCCTATTGCAAGCTGCAACGGCTGCACGACTCCTGAGAACCTGTGCAAAGGACCGCCGATGACTGACGCCAGACGGCCATTGCGGGTATGGGCATTGCTGGTTGCGCTGGCCCTCCTGGTCCCTTCCGGGATTGTTGTCGCCCAGGAATCCGATATCTCCCTCGCGCGTGACCTTCCGCCGGTGCGGATCGATGCCCTTCAAGGGGCCTCATGGTCGGTGGATCGCCTGGTTGCCGCCCCTGGTCAACAATTGATCATTACCAACCGGGATGTGGAGCGTCACAGTTTTACGGTGTCTGAGTGGGGCATCGATGTTGACCTGCCGATCCTGGAGCCGGTCACGGTCGACGTCCCGGAGGGGGCGGAACCGGGAACGAGTTACCTCTACTACAGCTCGGAAGGCGACGACCGCCAGCAGGGAATGACCGGCACGATCCACATCGTCACCCTTGAGCAGGTGATGGCCTCTGCCCAGCACCGCGACACCATCAGCGCTGGAGTCACGAATCGCACGGTCGTTGAGGTGACGGACGCATTCCAGTTCTCGCCATCGGAGCTCGAGGTCGCTGCCGGGTCGATGATCGAGG